>NZ_JCAXES010000004.1:0-392018 GCF_059758695.1 Stenotrophomonas sp. GQ19
ACCGTACCGTCCCAACAGTGAGCAACCGGGCCCCCGGCAGTTGCAGTTGAAGTTGCTGTTGCTGTTGCTGTTGCAATGGCTCCCGCCTCGGCCATGCGCAGCATAAAAAACCCCTACACCACCTCAAAACAAGCGCGCACCGGCGCAAAGCTGCGGCGGTGCTGCGGGCAGGGCCCGTGACTGCGCAGTGCCGCCAGATGCGCCGGCGTCCCATAGCCCTTGTGCTGATCGAACCCGTATTCCGGGTGCTCCTCGTGCAACGCCAGCATGAAACGATCGCGCGTCACCTTGGCCAGAATCGACGCCGCCATGATCGCCCGGTCCAGCGCGTCCCCGCCCACCAGCGCCTGCGCCGGACAGGGCAGCCCCTTCGGCACCACGTTCCCGTCGATCCGCGCGAACTGCGCCACGTGCGACACCCCCTCCACCGCACGCCGCATCCCCAGCATCGTCGCCTGGTAGATGTTCAGCGCATCGATCTCGCCCACCTCCACCATCACCACGTGGAAGGCCAGCGCCCGGTCCTGGATTTTGTCGAACAACTGGTCACGACGCAGCGCCGTCAACTGCTTGGAATCGTCCAGCCCGTTCAACCGCGGCCGGTCCGGGCAGAACACCACCGCCGCCACCGCCACCGGCCCGGCCAGCGGACCGCGACCCGCCTCGTCCACCCCGGCCACGTAACGCGGTGCCACCGTGGCCAGCGCCGCCCCGTCGAACAGCGCCATCGACGCCGTCGCCGCGTGCCGCCGGCTCATGCCGTCGCCTTGCGCGCCAGCAGCTCGGCCACCGCATCGGCCGCACGCGCCGACGCATCCTGGCGCAGTTGCAGGTGCAGCTGCTGGTAGGTGTCCTGCAGGTCGATCGCGCGCTGCGGATGATCGAACCACTGCAGAATCGCCGCGGCCAGCTTGTCCGGCACGCAGTCGTGCTGGATCAACTCCGGCGCCAGGTCCTTGCCCGCCAGAATGTTCGGCAACGCGAACCGGTCCACCTTGATCAGCCCCAGCGCCTTCACGATCCGGTACGTCAGCTCGGCCACGCGGTAGCCCACCACCATCGGCCGCTTCACCAGCATCGTTTCCAATGTCGCCGTGCCCGACGCCAGCACCACCACGTCGGCGGCGATCATCGCGTTGCGTGCATCACCATCGAGCAGGTGCGAATAGGCCACCGGCAACGCCGAGCGCGACAACTGCTCGCTGATCAACTGGCGGCAGGCCGGGTTGGCCGCCGGTACCACCACGTGCAGGCCCGGAATCCGCTCGGACACCTGCCAGGCGGCTTCGAAGAAGGGTTCACCCAGCTTGCCGATCTCGCCCAGCCGGCTGCCCGGCAGCACGGCCAGCACCTTTGCATTCGACGGCAGGCCCAACGCCATGCGCGCCTGGTCACGGTCGCTGTGCAGCGGAATATCGTCGGCCATCGGGTGACCCACGAAGCGCGCATCGATGCCGTGCTTTGCGTAGATCGGCGGTTCCATCGGGAACAGGCACAGCACCAGGTCGGCGCTGGCCCCGATCTTCTCAGCGCGCTTTTCGCGCCAGGCCCACACCGACGGGCTCACGTAGTGCACCGTGGTGATGCCGCGTTCCTTCAGCCAGCGCTCCACGCCCAGATTGAAATCGGGGGCGTCGATGCCGATGAAGACATCCGGCTGCCAGTCGAGTGCACGGCGACGGAACTCGCCGCGCAGTTTCAGCAGCCGGGGCAGGTGGCGCAGGATCTCGGTCAGGCCCATCACCGCCAGCTCGCTGGCGTCGAACCAGGTCTGGCAGCCGGCGCTGCGCATCGCGTCACCGCCGATGCCGGCGAACTCGGCATGCGGGAAGCGCGCCTTCAGCTCGCGCACCAGCCCGGCACCGAGCAGGTCGCCGGAGGCCTCGCCGGCCACCAGCGCGATCCGCACCGGCCGGTTCGAGGTTGCCGACAGGGCCGCGTTGTCCAACGCGCCCATCACCGCCGCCAGTTCGATGACCTGGGCGGTGGTGCCCGCTGGAGTGTGCCCGCCAGAGGCCGTCATCGCAGCAGTGGCCTCTCGGCGTGCTCGATGAAGTCCAGCAGGTCCTTGACGTCGGCACTGTGCGCGGCCTGTTCGGCCAGCTGCACCTTGGCTTCGGCCAGCGGCAGCCCGGCCACGTACAGGGTGCGGTAGGCGCGCTTGATGCTGGCGATGCGCTCGGCATCGAAACCACGACGCTTCAGCCCTTCGCTGTTGATGCCGCGCGGGCGACCGAGCGAGTCGCTGCCCACCATGGTGAACGGCGGCACGTCGCCATTGGTCAGCGCGCCCATGCCCAGGAAGGCGTGCGCGCCGATCCGGCAGAACTGGTGCGCGCCGGCGAAGCCGCTGATGATCACGTAGTCGCCCACGCTCACGTGGCCGGCCAGCGTGGTGTTGTTGGAGAACACGCAATGGCTGCCGACGTGGCAGTCGTGGGCCACGTGGGTGTAGGCCAGCATCCAGTTGTCGTCGCCGACGGTGGTGATGCCGCCGCCGCCTTCGGTGCCGCGGTTGATGGTGACGAACTCGCGGATGACGTTGCCGTCGCCGATCACCAGTTCGGTGCGTTCGGCGCGGTACTTCTTGTCCTGCGGTTCGCCGCCGATCGCGGCATGGCCGATGAAACGGTTGTTGCGGCCGATGCGGGTCGGGCCGTGGATCGAGCAGTGCGGACCGATCACGGTGCCGGCGCCGATCTCGACATCGGCACCGATCAGGGTGAAGGCGCCGACCTGGACGTCGTCGGCCAGGCGCGCGCCTTCCTCGATCACTGCCGTGGGATGGATCCGTGGTGCGTTGTCAGTCATTCCTGCCTCCGTGGTGGCTCAGCCCTTGGCGCCGGCGCACATGACTTCCGCGCTGGCCACGACTTCGCCGTTGACCCGGGCTTCGCCGTAGTACCAGCCCATGTTGCGGATCAGGCGCTTCATCTGCACATGCAGCATGAGCACGTCGCCGGGAACCACCTGCTTGTTGAAACGGGCGTTTTCGACCTTGACCATGTAGAACAGCTTGGACTGCGCGTCACGCCCCAGGGTCAACTGGGTCATCACGCCACCGGCCTGGGCCAGCGCTTCGATGATCAGCACGCCGGGCATGATCGGGCGACCCGGGAAGTGACCCTGGAAGTACGGTTCGTTGTAGCTGACGTTCTTCTGGCACACGATCTGCTTGGTCTCGACGTCGAGTTCGACGACCCTGTCCACCAGCAGGAACGGGTAGCGGTGGGGGATCAGCTCCTGGATCTGGGTGATGTCGATCGGGAGCTGCAGCGTGTCGTTCATTCTTTCTCCTTGCCAGCAGCCAGGACCCGACGTGCGAGGGCGTCCAGCTGCTTGAAGCGCGCGGCGTTCTTGCGCCACGTGCGGTTGTCGGTCAATGGGGTGCCGGAGGAGTACTCACCCGGCTCGTGGATGGAGTTGCGCACCACCGACTTGCCGGTGATGACGACCTTGTCGCAGATTTCGAGGTGGCCGACCACGCCCACATGCCCGCCGAGCAGGCAGTAGCGGCCGATCTTGGCGCTGCCGGCGATGCCGGTGCAGCCAGCGATGGCCGAATGGGCGCCGATCTGGACGTTGTGGGCGATCTGCACCAGGTTGTCCAGGCGCACGTCCTCGTCGAGGATGGTGTCTTCCAGGGCGCCGCGGTCGACGCAGGTGTTGGCGCCGATCTCGCAGTCGTCGCCGATGCGTACGCCGCCCAGCTGCGGCACCTTGATCCACTTGCCGGCATCCATGGCCAGGCCGAAGCCGTCGGCGCCCAGCACGGCGCCGGGATGGATGCGCACGCGCTTGCCAAGCTTGACGCGGGTGACCAGGGTGACGCGGGCGATCAGTTCGCAGCCGCTGTCCAGGGTGCAGTTCTCACCGATGATGCTGCCGGTGCCGATGATGCAGTTCTCGCCCACGACGCTGCCGGCGCCGATGCTGACGAACGGGCCGATGTGGGCACTGGCGGCGACCTGGGCGGTCGGGTCGATGACGGCGCTGGGATGGATGCCGGGCGGTCGCGCGGGGGCAATGTCGAACAGCGCACCGATCTTGGCGAAGGTGGTGTACGGGTCCTTGGCGATCAGGGCGCTGCCGGGGGCAGCCTCGGCGTCCTCGGCGCGCAGCACCACGATGCCGGCCTGGCTGTCGGCCAGTTGGGCCCGGTAGCGCGGGTTGGCAAGGAAGGTGAGCTGGCCGGGGCCGGCATGGGCAAGCGTGGCCACGCCATGGATGGCGGTGCTGCCGTCGCCATGGACCTGCAGGCCGAACTGCTCGGCGAGTTGCTGGGCGGTGTAGGTAGGAGTATTCACGGCGGAAGTTTACCGTGTGGCGCAGGTTCGGTCATGCGGGGTGGGGCCTTGCCTACCGGCGGGCTATCGGTTTCTGCCCAGACAGTGGGTCGCAAGCGCGGCGGTAGTGCCGGCCGCTGGCCGGCTCCGCGCGGTGGTTGAAGGGCCGTGCCGACCAACGGTCGGCAGCGACCGGCGCGTCGGATCGGCTTTCCGTGGAGCCGGCCAGCGGCCGGCACTACCGCTGTCAGGCGGATCGGCCACGCCGCCGGTCGTGCCGGCCGCTGGCCGGCTCCCCAGCAGGTCCGATCCCACGCGACGGTAGGTGCCGACCGTTGGTCGGCACGGAATTCCCACCATCCCGCGCAGCCGGCCAATGGCCGATACCCCACAAACGAAAACGCCGGGCAAAGCCCGGCGTCTCGTAGCGCATCTGGTGGAAAGGCCCCCTTCTGTTAAGGGGGCCGCGCCAACGGCGCGGGGGATAGGAAGCATCGTGGGCCCAAGGTTTGCAACGCAAACCTTGGGCAATTTAGCTTCGTCGGTCAGAACTGACCGCCGAAGGTAAATTGCAGACGCTCGATCTCGTCGCCGTCTTCCTTCTTCAACGGGAACGCATAGCTGATCGAGATCGGGCCGACCGGCGCGCGCCACAGCAGGGCCACACCGGTGGATACGCGCAGTTCGTTGGCCTTGAAGTTCTTGCTGCCGTCGTACACGTTGCCGAAGTCCACGAAGGCCGAGATGCGGGCCGACGGGCTGTCGAACAGGCGCGGGAAGTAGGCTTCGATCGAGCCGACGGTCTTCACCGAACCACCCAGCGGCTGGCCGTTGTAGTAGCCGTTGTTCGGCTCCGAGCGCGGACCGAGCGTGTTGTCCTCGAAGCCGCGCACCGAGTTGGTACCGCCGGCGTAGAAGTTCTCGTAGAACGGCAGGCCGGTGGCGGTGACGGTCTTCACGTAATCGGCCGAGGCGGAGTTGCAGTCCACCGTCTGGGTCGGATTCGGGTTGGCCGCGGTCGGTGCGGTGTAGCAGAGGTCGCGGGTGATGTCCTTGCCATAGCTGTCGCCGTAGCCGATTTCGGCACGGGTGTTGATGACCAGCGACGGGATGATCGGCCAGTACTTGGAGAACTGGTAGTTCAGCTTGTAGTACTCGATCGTCGAGCCCGGCAGGGTGGTTTCCAGGCCGATACGCTGGTAGGTACCGCGGGTCGGCATGAAGTAATCGTTGCGGGTATCGCGGGCCCAGCCCAGTTCGGTGCGCCAGGAGTGGAACGTCTTGGTGCCGATGGCATCGATGTAATCGATGATCGACTGCGGCGTCGAGCCCTGGTAGGTGTTGATCTGGTTGCTGTCGATACCGACCATCAGCGAGACCGTGTCGTTCTCGGTGATCGGCACGCCGAACACCATCTGCGCCGAACGGTTGGTGCTGTTGTACTGGGCGGTGTTGAAGTCGGAGTAATCCAGTTCGCGCCAGGACAGGTTGTAGCCCAGCGACACGCCGTCATCGGTGAAGTACGGGTTGGTGTAGCTGAAGCCGTAACGCTGCAGGTAGCTGCTGCGCGACGCTTCAACCGACACGCGGTTGCCGCCGCCGAGGAAGTTGTTCTGCGACAGCTGCACCGAGGTGGTCATGCCGTAGGACTGCGAATAGCCCAGGCCGAACACGAAGCTGCCCGACGTGGTTTCCTTGACGTTGTAGACCACGTCGACCTGGTCGTTGCTGCCGGTGACCGGCGGGGTCTCGACGTCGACCGATTCGAAGTAGCCCAGGCGCTGCAGGCGGATCTTGGAACGATCGATCGCGGCCTGCGAGTACCAGCTGTTCTCGAACTGGCGCATTTCACGACGCAGCACTTCGTCGGAGGTGCGGGTGTTGCCCTTGAAGGTGATGCGACGCACCTGCACGCGCGGGCCCGGCACGACCTGCATGTTGATCGCCACGGTACGGTCGGCGCGGTTGCTGGTCGGGATCGGGTTCACCTTGGCGAAGGCGTAACCGATGTTGGACAGCGAGTTGGTGATCGCGTCCGAGCTGAATTCCAGCAGCGCACGCGAGAACGTGTCGCCGGACTTCTGGATCACCATGCGCTCGACATCTTCCTGCGGCAGGATGGTGTCGCCGGTGACCTTGATGTCGGAGATCTTGTACTGCTCACCTTCGGTCACGCCGGCGGTGATGAACATGTCGCGCTTGTCGGGGCTGATCGAGACCTGGGTGGAATCGATGCTGAAGTCCACGTAGCCGCGGTCCAGGTACCAGGAATTAAGCTTTTCCAGGTCGCCGGACAGTTTTTCCTTGGAGTACTGGTCATCGCGGCGGTACCACGAGGCCCAGTTGTGCTCCTTGGACTCCCAGGTTTCCAGGATGTCTTCGGAGGCGAATTTCTCGGTGCCCACCAGGTTCACGTGCTGGATCTTGGCGGCCTTGCCTTCCTTGATCGCGATGGTGATGTCCACGCGATTGCGGTCCAGCGGGCTCACCGTGGGGGTGATGTCCACGTTGTATTTGCCGCGGTCGTTGTACTGGCGGCGAAGTTCCTGGGTCACGCGGTCCAGGCTCAGGCGGTCGAAGGTGCCGCCCTCGGTCAGGCCGATGTCGCTCAGGCCCTTGAGCAGCTGGTCGCTCTTGATGTCCTTGTTGCCGGTGACGGTCAACTTGTTGATCGCCGGGCGCTCTTTGACCGTGACCACCAGGATGTCGCCCTGGCGATCCAGCTGCACGTCTTCGAAGAAGCCGGTCTTGTACAGCGCACGGATGCTCTCGCCGACCTTGTTGTCGGTCAGGGTTTCGCCACGTTCCACCGGCAGGTAGGTGAACACGGTACCGGAGGTGATGCGCTGCAGACCATCGACACGGATGTCGCTGACGGTGAAGGGCTCGGCTGCCTGGGCCAGGGCGGGCGCGCCGAAACCGGCGGCGAGTGCAAGGGCAAGCAGGCGGCGATTGGGGAGTCGCGTCATGTCACGTCCGGTTGGAGTCGAATGCAATGTTGCGGGATGCCGGCGCATAAGACGACGACAAAAGGGAAAAAGTTCATCGCGCGGCCAGGCCGAGGATGTCGTTGTAGAACGCCAACCCCATCAGCCCGGCCAGCAGCGCCAGCCCGACGTACTGGCCGGCAGCCATGGCGCGCTCGCTCAGCGGGCTGCCCTTGACCAACTCAATAAGGTAATACAGCAGGTGCCCGCCGTCCAAGATGGGGATGGGCAACAGGTTGATGATGCACAGGCTCAGCGACAGCAGGGCCAGGAAGAACAGGAACCAGTCCAGCCCCCGCTGGGCGGACACATTGGCCACGCGGGCAATGGTGACCGGGCCGGAAATGTTCTGCAGCGAGGCGTTGCCGGTGACGATCCGGCGCATCATGCCCAGCGAATCACCGGCCATGCGGGCGGTTTCACGCAGGGCCACCGGCAGTGCCGCAAGGGGCCCGTACTTGAGTTCGGCGTCGTAGGCCGGGGCGCTGGACTGGGCAAAGCCGATCCCGATCTGCCAGGTGGGCTGGCCACGGCCGTCCTTGCCCTGGCGCGGGGTGATTTCCAGGGCCAGGCGTTCGCCGCCGCGCAGCACTTCGATCATGCCCGGGCCGCCGCGCTTGCCCAGGGTGTGGATTTCGGTGAACACCTGGTCGATGGCGTCGATGCGCTGGCCGTCCACGGCCACGATCAGGTCGCCCGGCAGCAGCACGCCCTGGGCGGCCGAGTCGGGCACGACTTTTTCAACCAGCGCCGGCTGCAGCCAGAACTGCCAGGTCAGCCCGGCCAGCACCGGCACCCGGCGCTCGTCGAAGCCTTGCGGCAGCTGTGACAGCGGCAGCACCCGGGTCTGTACCCGGTCCTGCGCGTCGAGCACTTCCAGGCGGGCGTCGTGGCGGTCCATGGCGGCGGTGGTCAGCGCCATGCTGGCCTGACCGGCGGTGACCACGCTGCGCGCGTCCACGCTGATCAGCCGGTCGCCCGACTGCAGCCCGGCGGCCTGGGCCATGCCGCTGGTGCGGCCGATGGTGGGGGAGTAGTCCTGTTTGCCGAGCACGAACATCGCCCACAACAGGGCGATGCACAGCAGCAGGTTGGCGGCCGGGCCGGCGGCCACGATCACGATGCGCTGCCACACGCTCTTGTGGTTGAAGGCCTGGTCACGCTCGTGCGGATGCACCTCGACTTCGCGCTCGTCGAGCATCTTCACGTAGCCGCCGAGCGGGATGGCCGCGATGGCGAACTCGGTGCCGGCGCGGTTGCGCCGCATCCACAGCGGGCGGCCGAAGCCGACCGAGAACCGCAGTACCTTCACCCCACAGCGGCGCGCCACCCAGTAGTGGCCGAATTCATGGAACGTCACCAGCACGCCGAGGCTGACGATCATCCACCAGACAGATCCGATGAATTCACCCATGGTGGACAGCACTGGAGAGAGGCGGGAAGGGCATTCAGGCGTGGTCGATGGCGGCTTGGGTGATCAGGCGGGCACGCTGGTCGGCAGCCAGCAGGACCGCCAGTGTATCGGCGGACTCGACCGACAGTGTTGACAGAGCGTTAGCCACCAGCGCCGGAATGGCAAGGAAAGCGACTTTTCCCTGAAGAAATGCTGAAACAGCCACTTCATTGGCAGCATTGAGGATCGCCGGCGCGGTACCGCCGGCCGCCATGGCCTGCCAGGCCAGGCCCAGGCAGGGGAAGGCGTCGGTGTCGGGCGCCTCGAAATCCAGCCGTCCCTGGGTCAGCAGGTCCAGCCCGCCGACCCCGGATTCGATCCGCTGCGGCCAGCCCAGGCCCACGGCCAGGGTGGTGCGCATGTCCGGCAGGCCCATCTGGGCGAGGGTGGAGCCGTCGACGAATTCGACCAGCGAATGCACCAGGCTCTGCGGGTGCACCAGCACCTCGATGCGCTCGCCCGGGACGCCGAACAGGTGGTGGGCCTCGATGACTTCAAGGCCCTTGTTCATCAACGTCGCCGAATCGACCGAGATCTTCGGCCCCATCGACCACTTCGGGTGCGCCACGGCCTGCGCCGGGGTGACCTCGCCCAGTTCGGCGCGGCTGCGCCCACGGAAGGGGCCGCCCGAGGCGGTCAGCAGGATCCGGCGGACGCCGGCGCCCTCCAGGCTGGCATCGCGCGAGCGCAGGCACTGGAAGATCGCGCTGTGTTCGCTGTCGATCGGGATGATCTCGGCCCCGGCGGCGTCGGCCTGGCGCATCAACAGCTCGCCGGCCAGCACCAGCGACTCCTTGTTGGCCAGCAGGATGCGCTTGCCGGCCGTGGCGGCGGCCAGGGTCGAGGACAGCCCGGCGGCGCCGACGATGGCGGCGACCAGGGTGTCGCATTCGGCACTGGCGGCGAGCTGGTCCAGCGCGGCTGCGCCGGCGTGGGCCTGGGTAGGCAGCCCGGCGTCGCGCAGACCGTCACGCAACGCGGCGAACAGGGTGTCGTCGGCGATCACGGCATGGTCGGGTTGATGCTGCACGCACAGCGCCACCAGCGCCTCCACCTGCCGCCCGGCCGCCAGCACGCTGGCGCGGTAGCGGTCAGGATGACGCGCGATCACATCCAGCGCCGATGCGCCGATCGAGCCGGTGGCGCCGAACACGGCGACCCGGCGGGGAGCGGTAACGCTGACCATGTTCAGAATCCGAAGATTTCCTTGCCCAGTGCGAACACGGGCAGGGCGGCAAGCACGCCGTCGATGCGATCCAGCACGCCACCGTGGCCGGGAATGATGTGGCCCGAGTCCTTGGCGCCGGCGTGGCGCTTGATCAGGCTCTCGTACAGGTCACCCAGCACCGAGGCGAACACGGTCACCACGGCGGTGATGATCAGGCCCAGCACGTGGGCGTTGTCGATGCCGGCCATGTAGCCAAAGCCCAGCGCGACCGCCAGCCCGGCCACCATGCCGCCGCCCAGACCTTCCCAGGTCTTGTTGGGGCTGATCCGCGGGGCCAGCTTGGTGCGGCCGAAGGTGCGGCCGGCGAAGTAGGCGCCCGAATCGGCCGCCCAGACCACGGCCAGTGCCGTCAGCAGCCACAGGTGGCCGTTGCTGCCGCTGGCATGGATGAGCACCAGCGAGGCCCACGCCGGCACGATGGCCAGGGTGCCGGCCAGCAGTTTCAGCGCACGCGCCGGGCTGCTCGGGCTGGCGCCGAAGGTGAAGAAGCGCAGCCACAGCAGCGCCATCAGCCACCAGACGATACCGACCAGCGCGGCGATCTGGTACAGCACCAGCGAGCCGTCGCCGGCCCACACCATCAGCACCATCAGCAGCAGGTTCAGCACCAGCAGCACGGTGCGGGCGAGGGTGTCGTCCACGTCGGCCAGCTTCAGCCATTCCCACAGGCCGATCAGGAACACGGCGGCGGCAGCTGCGGCCAGCCATTGGGTCGGCAGCAGTAGGATGGCCGCGATGGCGACCGGCGCCATGATCAGCGCGGCGATGACTCGGGTCTTGGTCATGGGGTGGACGTCTCGGTGGCCAGGGCGGCGATCTGGGCGCTGGTCAGGCCGAAGCGGCGTTCACGGGCGGCATAGGCGTCCAGCGCCTGCTGCAGGACGGCGGCGTCGAACTCGGGCCACAGCACGTCGGTGAACCACAATTCGGTATACGCCAGCTGCCACAGCAGGAAATTGCTGATGCGGGTGTCGCCGCCGGTGCGGATGAACAGGTCCGGTGGCGGCAGGTCGGCCAGGGCGACCCGGCTGGACAGCATCGCTTCGTCGATCTGTTCGGGCAGCAGGCGGCCGGCGGCCACCTCTGCGGCCAGTTCGCGCGCCGCGCGGGCGATGTCCTGGCGGCCGCCATAGCTGGCGGCGATGTTCAGGGTCATCGCGCGGTTGTCGGCGGTGCGCTGTTCGGCCAGCTGCATGCGGCTGACCAGCCCGGCGCCGAAGCGCTCGCGTTCGCCGATGAAACGCACGCGCACGCCACGCCGATGCAGCTCGTCCACTTCACGGTCGAGCGCATTGAGGAACAGTTTCATCAGCGCGTCGACCTCGTCGGTTGGCCGGCCCCAGTTCTCACTGGAGAAGGCAAACAGGGTCAACGCGGCGATGCCGCGTTCCAGGCAGAAATCGATGGTGCGGTTGACCGCGCGCGCGCCGGCGCGATGGCCGATCAGGCGCGGGCGGCGTCGCTTCTGCGCCCACCGCCCGTTGCCATCCATGATGATGGCAACGTGGCGCGGGATGGCCGCAGGGGTGCTGGAGGTCGGGGCCTGGGACATGGGGCTCAGACCGACATCAGTTCCTTTTCTTTTTCGGCCACGACACTATCGACGTCCTTGATCGACTTGTCGGTCAACTTCTGGATGTCGTCTTCGCCGCGCTTCTTGTCGTCTTCGCTGATCGCCTTGTCCTTGATCAGGGTGGCGATGGCCTTGTTGGCGTCCTGGCGGATGTTGCGGATGGCGATCTTGGCGCCTTCGCCTTCCTTCTGCACCTGCTTGCCCAGCTCCTTGCGGCGCTCTTCGGTCGGCGGCGGCAGGTTGAGGCGGATCACAGTGCCGGCCACGTTGGGGGTCAGGCCGAGGTCGGAGGCGTAGATGGCCTTCTCGACGTCCTTGATCATGCCCTTGTCGAACAGGGTGATGACCAGGGAATGGCCTTCGGACACGCTGATCGAGGCGACCTGGTTCAGCGGGGTGTCGGTGCCGTAAGCCTTGACCGTGATGCGGTCCAGCAGCGCCGGCGAGGCGCGGCCGGTGCGGATGGAGGTCAGGGTGTGCTTCAGAGCATCGATGCTCTTGGCCATGCGCGTCTGCGCGTCCTGCTTGATATCGTTGAGCATCGCCCGAATCCTGGATGTAGCTGGTAATCGGACGATTATAGGCGAATAAGGGGGCAGCCCGCCTTATCGGGGCCGGCCGTTGGCCGACGCCCGCAGGTACCTGCACCCGGCAGGCGCGGCGACAGGCCGGCTGCCGGGATGACTACGTCGTTCAGGCAGCCTGGTCGCGACCGCGCACCAGGGTGCCAATGTTGTCGCCGTGCAGGATCTTCAGCAGTTCGCCCGGCTGGCCCATGTCGAACACGCGCAGCGGCAGGTCGCTGTCGCGCGCCAGGGCGAAGGCGGCGGTGTCCATCACTTCCAGGCCGCGGCGGATCACTTCGTCGTAGGTCAGGCTGTCGAAGCGGACCGCATCGCTGTACTTGTTGGGGTCCTTGTCGTACACGCCGTCGACCTTGGTGGCCTTCAGCAGCAGGTCCGCGCCGATCTCGATGGCGCGCAGGGCAGCGCCGGAATCGGTGGTGAAGAACGGGCTGCCGACGCCGGCCGCGAAGATCACCAGCCGGCCCTTCTCCAGGTGGCGGATGGCGCGGCGGCGGATGTAGTCCTCGCACACGTCGTTGATCTTGATGGCGCTCATCACGCGCGCCTTGGCGCCGAGCTTTTCCAGTGCGTCCTGCATGGCCAGCGCGTTGATCACGGTGGCCAGCATGCCCATCTGGTCGCCGGTGACGCGGTCCATGCCGCCGGCCGCCAGGCCGGCGCCGCGGAAGATGTTGCCGCCGCCGATGACCAGGGCCACTTCCGCGCCGGCCTGCTGGGCTTCGATGACCTCACGGGCCAGGCGGTTGATGACCTTGGGGTCGATGCCGTAGTCCTCGTCTCCCATCAGCGCCTCCCCGGAAACTTTCAGCAGGATGCGGCGATAGGCAAGACTGGACATGGTGACCTCTGGATGCGTGGAAAACGCGGGAATTCTACTGGAAGCCGGCTCTGCCCGTGCGTTTATTTTGCTGCGCTGCGGCGCAGGCCCGGGGCCCGTCCCTCGCGGGTAGGGGCGTCCGGTTCACGCCGGCGCCGTCCCCGGAGAGCGCGCGATGACACGGTTGCGGCCCAGGTTCTTGGAGCGGTAAAGCACGTCGTCGGCGGCCTTCAGCAGGTCCTGAACATCGGCGAAACGCTCGTAGCCGCCCTGGGTGGCGACGCCGGCCGAGAAGGTCACGAACAGGGGGCCGTCGGGCACCTCGGCCATCGGCGTATTGACGATGTTGGCCAGCACCCGGCGGACCACCTCCAGTGCAACCAGTTCGGTGGTGTTGGGCAGCAGGGCGATGAATTCCTCGCCGCCGAAGCGGGCCACGGTATCGCTGGTGCGCAGCTGCTCCTGCAGCTTGCCGGCGAACACGCGCAGTACCTGGTCGCCCATCAGGTGGCCGTGGGCGTCGTTGATCTTCTTGAAGTCATCCAGGTCGATGAAGGCCACCGACAGGGGCCAGCCGTGGCGGGTGGCACGCAGGAATTCCTGTTCCAGCACCGCCTCCAGCTGGCGCCGGTTGAGTACGCCGGTCAGTGCGTCGCGGTGGGCCTGTTCGGCCAACCGGTTGGCGCGCGCTTCGAACTCGTCGGCGCGCTGGCGGGCCTGGGCGGCATCCTGCATTTCGCGCAGGTTGCGCAGGGTCGCCAGTTCCTGGGCGTGGTCGATCAGCTGCTGCACGCGCGAGGGCGACAGCAACGGCGTCTCGAACAGGGCGCTGATGTCGGGCAGGGAGTCGCTGATGCGGGCCAGCACCTGGTCGAACTGGGCACTGTCCAGCTGCAGCGTTTCGTGGACCAGGTGCAGGGCGTGCTCGCGCGCGGCGTCGGCGTCGGCGCTGAGCCAGATGTCGGCGACGGCACCGGACAGGGCCACGCAGGTCTGGAAGTTGTCTTCGGCCGCGGCAGGCGATTCGCTGCGGGCGATGCTGTCCACCAGGTAGCGCGGCAGGTCCCACTGCTCGGCCATCAGGGCGCCGACGTCGGCATGGGTGCACTGCAGGTGTTCACGCTCAAGCGCCACCAGCGCGTCGTTGTCCGCGGCCTGGCGCAGCAGCGGCAGGTAGGTGTCGGGCTGGGCCTGGGCCAGCACCAGGATGCCGAGGTCCTGCAGCAGGCCGGCCAGCATCAGTTCTTCGGCCTTGCGCAGGCCGCGCGCCTGGCCCAGCAGGCTGGCGGCCAGGGCGCTGAGAATGCTGCGCCGCCACGCACGTTCGCGCAGGTCCTGGCCGTCGCCGGGCGCGGTGAGGCCCTGGGTGACGGTGAAGCCGAGGGCGAGGCTGACGGTGGCATTCAAGCCGAGCATGGTCAGTGCCTGGCCAAGGTTTTCGATGCGGCGGCGGCTGGCATACAGCGGCGAGTTGGCGATGCGCAGCATGCGCGCGCTCAGCGCCATGTCGATGGCGATGATGTCGGCGGCGGTGGTGATGTCCGCTTCCGGGTCCTGGGCCAGTTCGATGATGCGCAGGGCAATACCGGGCGGCGAGGGCAGGTTGCGGCAGAGCGCCAGGGCGGCTGTCAGCTCGGGAGGCATGGCATGACTGATGGTGTGTTGGGGCAAGAATACATGGAGTGCGTCACAGATTTTGGCGTTGATACTTGCGTTGGTGGGTCGATTGGCGTCGGCACTGCGTTTGCCGATGCGCCACGTACTGCAAAACCAACGGGCAGATCGCGGCGGGCGGGGTCATCGCGCCCTTGGTAACACATTCCCCGGCGCAGGGGGAGGGGCGCTACCATTCGCGCTCCCTTTGCATGGATGACGCACGACATGGCCGTAAAGACGTTGCAGGAGTTTTTGTCCACCACCCAGGAGAAGGATGTCAGCGCGGATGCGTTCGAGCTGGAAAGCCCGCACATGCTGGAGGTCCGGGTGGATGGGATGGTCTGGGCAAAGGCCGGTTCGATGGTGGCGCGCAAGGGCGGGGTGAAGTTCACCCGGCAGGGGCTGCTGGAGCAGGGGCTGGGCACGCTGCTGAAGAAGATGGTGACTGGCGAGGGTCTGCAGTTGATGAAGGTGGAGGGCCAGGGGCGGGTGTACCTGGCCGACGCGGGCAAGGAGGTGACGTTGCTGCGGCTGGCGGGGGAGTCGATTTTCGTGAACGGCAATGATGTGCTGGCCTTCGAGACGGGGATCGCGTCGAAGATCACGATGATGAAGAAGGTGGCGGGGATGCTGTCGGGCGGTCTGTTCAACATTCAGTTGAGCGGGCACGGGATCGTGGCGATGACGTCGCACTACGAGCCGATGACGCTGCCGGTGAACGCGCAGACGGGTCCGGTGTTCACCGATCCGAACGCGACGGTGGCCTGGTCGGGGTCGCTGGTGCCGGAGATCGTGGCGGACATTTCGTTGGGCACGCTGGTGGGGCGCGGGTCGGGCGAGAGCCTGCAGATGCGGTTTGCCGGCGAGGGCTGGGTGGTGGTGCAGCCGTACGAGGAAGTGTCGTTCCAGTCCAAGGGGTGAGGGTGGGTTGATGGTTGTGCGCTGGCGCGCGGCTTTTTTACGGCGACGTCAAGGTCAACTGCAACTGCAACTGCAACTGCAACTGCGGCGCCGCGGTGCTGGGGGCTGGGTCGGTGCGGGTGGGTTGGCGGGACACGCCGTGAATCCATCCCTGGAGGCTCGTGGGCGCCATCCATGGCGCCCAACGGTCCCGCCAACCCACCCGCACCAACCCCCGACAGAGTGCGGGTGCGTTGGGAGGGCAGCAGCCGGCGGCCAGTGGGGTGTCGGTTTGCTGATGGTTGGTGGCTGGTTAGTGGCCGGCAGTTGGCCGGCCGGCGTGCGGTTAGATGGGTGGGTAGGTAGGGGATTTGGGGGTAGAGCCGACCGTTGGTCGGCTGCTCCAAACCACCCAATACCCACCCCAAATAAAAAACCATCCAACCCATCCAGCCCATCCAAACAAACCAACCGTACCCACCAAGCCCCAATCAACAGCAAAAACACAGCCCCGCTGTTCCCCATCCATCCGTTAGCGAAACAACGTCGGGGCTGGCAGGCTTACCCCCTGCCGGGACCGTTGGGCGCCATGGATGGCGCCCACGAGCCCCCAGGGATGGGTTCACGGCGTGTCCCGGCAGGGGGTAAGCCTGCCAGCCTGCACGGAACCGCAAACAGCAAGGAAACCAGCTCTGCGCTTTTGCCCTACGCTTTACGCTTCGAAAAAAAACAACCACCCACAAAAAAACCCGACCGAAGCCGGGTTTTTTCGTAGAAGCAGATCAACCCGCCATCACCGAAGCGACAGCGTAGTGGATCAGGCCAGACCAGCCTGCTTCATCACTTCGGCGGCGTAGTCTTCCACCACCTTCTCGATGCCTTCGCCAACGGCCAGGCGCTTGAAGCCCACCACGTCCGCGCCGGCAGCCTTCAGCACCTGCTCGACCGACTGGTTGGTGTCCAGCACGTACGGCTGGCCGTACAGCGTCACTTCGTTCACGATCTTGGCGATCTTGCCGCTGATGATCTTTTCCAGGATGTCGGCCGGCTTGGACTTGTCCTTGTCGGTCATCTTGGCCAGCTCGATTTCCTTCTCCTTCGCAACGAACTCGGCCGGCACATCGGCCGCCTTGTTGTGCGGCGGGTTCATCGCAGCCACGTGCATGGCCAAGCCACGGGCCAGCTCGGCGTCGCCGCCGGCCAGTTCCACCAGCACGCCGATGCGGCCGCCGTGCACGTAGGCAGCAACGTTGTTGGTCGATTCCAGACGCACGATGCGACGCACGTCGACCTTCTCGCCGACCTTGGCAATCACCGCGGCGCGGGCTTCTTCGATCGTCTCACCGGTCGGCAGCTTGGCGGCCTTCAGTGCGTCGATGTCGGCAGCACCGGAGCTCAGCGCGGTAGCGCCGACAGCCTTGGTGAAGTCCAGGAAGTTGCTGTCCTTGGCGACGAAGTCGGTTTCCGAGTTGACTTCCACCAGCACGGCCTTGTTGCCGTCCTGTGCAGCCACGATGATGCCTTCGGCAGCCACGCGGTCAGCCTTCTTGTCGGCCTTGGCCAGGCCGGACTTGCGCAGCCATTCGGCCGAGGCGTCGATGTTGCCGCCGTTTTCGACGAGTGCCTTCTTGCACTCCATCATGCCGGCGCCAGTGCGCTCGCGCAGTTCCTTGACCAGGGAAGCAGTGATTTCCACGGGATTTCCTCACGAAAGAAAGGGGTTGGGCCGGCATGGTGGCCGGCCCGTGTGACAGTGTCCTGTCGTCGCGCCATCGGCAGCGGACAGGAACGGTGGGCGCGTGGCGCCCACCGTGGGCCTGGATCAGGCCTGGGCTTCGCCAGCCGCCGGAGCGTCGGCAGCCGGAGCTTCAGCGGCCGGAGCGGCAGCAGCCTTCTTGGCCGGAGCGCGGCGGGCCGGCTTGGCTTCTTCGCCAGCAGCGGCTTCGCTGAACTCTTCTTCGCGGACGGTGGCAGCGTGCGGCGCAGCAGCCTTGCCTTCCAGCACGGCGTCGGCAGCGGCGCGGGCGTACAGCTGCACGGCACGGATGGCGTCGTCGTTGCCCGGGATCGCGTAGTCGACCAGTTCCGGGTTGTAGTTGGTATCAACCACGGCGATCACCGGGATGCCGAGCTTCTTGGCTTCCTTGATGGCGATGTCTTCGTGGCCGATATCGATGACGAAGATCGCGTCGGGCAGACGGTTCATGTCCTTGATGCCGCCCAGCGAGGCTTCCAGCTTGTCGCGCTCGCGACGCAGGCCCAGCACTTCGTGCTTGACCAGCTTCTCGAAGCTGCCGTCGGTTTCGCCGGCTTCCAGTTCCTTCAGGCGGGCAACCGACTGCTTCACGGTACGGAAGTTGGTCAGGGTGCCGCCCAGCCAACGCTGGTTCATGAAGGGCATGCCGCAACGCTCGGCTTCTTCACGGATCGACTCGCGGGCGCTGCGCTTGGTGCCCAGGAACAGGATGGTGCCGCGCTTCTGCGCAACGCTGGAAATGAAGTTCATCGCGTCATTGAAGAGCGGAACGGTCTTTTCCAGGTTGATGATGTGGATCTTGCCGCGGGCGCCGAAGATGTACTGGCCCATCTTGGGGTTCCAGTAACGGGTCTGGTGGCCGAAGTGGACGCCGGCTTCCAGCATCTGACGCATGGTGACCTGAGGCATTGCAGTAACTCCTGATAGGGAACCGGCCGCCACGGGTAATAGAGGGCGGTCCGCCGCGAGGCGGGTGGTTCCGGGGTTTGGCTTCCCTGTCGCTTCCGTGACCGAACTCCTTGCGGAGCACCCCGGCACGGATATGGGCGGCAGGTGTGAATTCACCGGTGACGTCCGGTGTTGACGTATTCCCGCGCCAAGGCGGCAGGGATCCGGTCGATTATAGCCCGGTGCCGGGGGCAGGCGCAATCGCGGTGGGAAGTGGGGCGTCGGCGGCATCGTTGAGCCGGGCCCGGAACTGGCCGCCGGCGTAGCCATCCGGTCGCGGCGGCAGGTCCCAGCTGCGGGCACTGCGCGGCAGCACATAGCCGGCCAGGCCCTCGATCAGCGGGTGGCGACGCCCGTGGGCGTCCACGAAGACGAGATCTGCCAGGTGGGCATGGCCGTCGCCGTCATTATAGAGGCGCAGGCGCGGCGCCGACGGGTTGCCATCGGTGCCGACCCGCACCCGTGGCAGCGGCACCCCCGGCCTGTCGGGCTCCACGAACACCGGCAATGAGTACCGTGCAACGCCGGCGCCGGCGCCGGCGCCCAGGTCCGGGTCCGGGCTGATCACCAGCCGGTAGCCGTGCTGGACGGCGTCGGGCACGGCGCCGAGACGGACCACGCGGACCCGCTGGCGCTGGCCCGGGGCGATCTCCAGCCGGGCCGGGCTCACGGCCAGGTCCGCGGCGGGCACCAGCCGTTCCTGGTCGCCCGCCTGTTCCCAGCGGTACAGCCGGGCCTCGCCAGACCAGGCTGCGCCGTCGGGGTTGGCCAGCCACAGCTCGGCGTGGGCCGGGCCGGCCGGTACCGACACGCGGACCGGGCTGATCTCCAGGGCGTACACAGGCAGCGCCGCCAGCGCACCGAGCACGAGTGCCGCGGCGGGTCGCATCAGTAAGTGACCGTGACCACGTCCGGCTGCCCGGGGCGCGATGTCGCGGGCGCCGGGCTCAGGGCCGTCACCTGGGCGGGGACCGGCTGGCGACCGTCGCTGCGCTGCTGTGCGGGTCGGCAGGCCGGTTCGCGGGGCGTGCCGGGGTGGCTGCAGTCGGCGACGATCCGCACCCCGATCCGCAGCCCGGCGCTGCCGCCCGCGGCGGGGCGGGCGGTGGCGGGCGATGCGGCGGCACAGAGCGCCAGCAGGCTGGCCAGGACGACGGAAGGCGATCGCGGGGGCATCGAACATCGCACGGCGGGGGATGCGACCGTTAACGGCCGGGATCGCATCCGCTTGAGTCGATGTGTGGACTAGTTCAATAAGTGATGGTGACGGTTATCACGTCGTTATAGCTGCCCTGCGCAGGTATCGCGCCAGTGGTAGGCGGGGCCCGGCCGTACACCGTCAGCGTCTGCGCCGCGCCGTTGCCGGTGCCGGACTGGGTGTCGGTGTTGAGGGTGTTGCCCCAGCGCTGCGAGCGTGCCGGGTCGCGGTACAGCTCGTAGGGAATGTAGTAGACGCTGCTGTCCGGTGCGGTGAAGCGCATGCGCCGGGTGGTGCCCTGCGCGCTCTGCCCGTTGTCCAGGCCGATGCTGTAGGCGGTGCGGTTGATGCAGGTCAGGCCGATGGTGGAGGTGCGGTCCCGGTTGGCGGTGATCGCCCCGGCATTGCTGCCGAAATCCATGTCCGTGGTGACGTAGGTGCTGCATTGGGGCAGCACGTTGGCGCTGACGGTGAACGGGAAGGCGCTGTCGGCGGTCTTGTGGCCGCTGACGCCACTGGCCGTGGTGCACAGCGCCGGCGGCTGCGCGGTACCGATGACGCTCTCGTTGTACGCGTATTCCAGGCTGACGTTGGCGGCGGTGAACGTGCTGGCGAAGCTGCCGGCCGACAGCACCTGCGCGGCCGGCACCTGCCCGTACACGGTGATGGTCTGGGCGCCGCTGCCGCCGGTGAGCAGCGGCACGGCGTAGCTGAGCGTGACCACCGCAGCGGGCGGGGTCCCGGCGGGTACCGTGCCCCACACCGTGGTGCGCCCCGCATTGGTGTACAGCTGGAAGGCCATCGGGTCGGCGCTGGCGTTGGTCATGCTGCGGGTGGGCAGCAGGGTGCTGCCGGTACTGCCGGTGCCGATCTTCAGGCAGGCGCGCACGCTGGCGCTGCCGAGGACGCTCAGTGCGGCGGTGGTGCAGGTGATGGTGAAGCTGGTCACGGCGTTGGTCGCGGTGGCGGCACCGTTGGTGATGGTGCCGAACGCCAGTGCGGTCGGCGCGGTGGCCGTGCAGGTGGTAGCCGCACGCGCCGGGGCGATATGGCAGGCCAGGGCCAGTACCAGCAGCACGGCGATCAACCGCACGGCGTTCATCGCGCCGGCACCGGCAGGCAGCGTAGCGGGCCGATCCGCGTGGTGCCGGGCGAGGTGGGGGCCACGGCCGGGGCCAGCCGTACGCTGCAGCGGCCGTCCGGCAGTTGTACCTGCAGGTCTGCCGGCAACGCCACGTCCTCCAGGTAGGTCTCGCCGTCGTAGCCCACCGTGGCGGTACGCCCGCCGGGCAGCAGCACGGTGCTGCCCACCGGCAGCGGCAGGCCGGCGGCATCCTGCAGCACCACGCTCCAGGCGAGGGTGCGGCGCAGGCCGAAGTCCACGCCCAGCCCGGCGCTCTGGCGCGGGGTGACCCAGGCATCCACGCGATCGGCGCGCATGTCCGCGGGCAGGTCCAGGGTGTCGATCGAGAGCCGGTTGCGCTGCCAGGACAGCAGCGAGGTCACCAACAGCAGGCCGTTACGGTCGGTACTGCCGATCAGGCGGTTCTCCAGCCGCACCGGAATGCCGGGGTGGCCATCGGTGGAGACCAGCGCGAACGCATCGGTTACTTCGCGCGCGGCAAACAGATGCCCGCCCATCCACACCAGGCTGCCGCTGGCGTTGGCATAGCCGTAGTCGAAATCGCCCTGCCGTGAATAGCCCAGCGCGTAGCGGCCTACCTGGTTGAGCCAGCCCAGTTCGGCCAGCCCGCCGGCGCCGTCATCGCCACCGCGCGCCTGCACGCGCCAGCCGTATCCGCCCTGGCTGCCATCGCCTGGCACCGGTTGGGAGACGTCGGCCACGTAGGTCACGCGCTCGCCGTTGCGCTGCGCCGACACGCTGCTCTGGCGGTTGCGGCCGAGCGCGGCCGACACCGACAGGTAGGCGCTGCGGTCGTCGCTGTCGGACAGGTTCTGGTTGAACGACAGGTAGGCCGACCAGCGCTCGCCGAAGCTGCGCGACCAGAACAGGCTGGCGTAGCGGTTGTCATCGCCGTCGGGATAGCGCAGCCGCAGGTAGCTGGCGCTGAGCGAGCCGGCGCGTGCCAGGTTGAGGCCCACGGTGGCCTGTTCGCTGATGTCCGGCGGCAGCGTGTTCTGCAGCGCGCCCAGGTCGCGGTAGTCGCCATGGGTGCGCCGGGTGAGCAGGTTGAGGTTGAAGCGCCGGTTGTTCCAGCTGTACCCCAGCGAATACTGGCCGCCCTGCAGACCGTCCAGGCGGCTGTGCGCGTAGGCGGCGTTGAGCACGCCGGCGCCGCCAAGCAGCCACCAGCCACCGGCCCCGCCATTGAGCACCCCGCCGCCGCCTTCCAGGTGCGTCTCGGCGGTGAAGCTGTCGCTGGCGCCGTAGCGCCAGGTCGCGCTGCCGATCACCGGCGCTTCGTAGCCGAACGAGCGGATGCCGTAGTCGCGGCGCATCCGGCCCACGCCGGCCGACCAGTCCGACAACCCCTTGGCCAGCAGTTGCTGGGCGCCGTAGAACGCGAAGTCCAGGGTCTGCATGCGGCCGAACGCGTCGGTGATGACCACCTGGGCGTTGCCGATGCCGCTGATGCCGGGTTGCGCGGCCAGCTGGAACGGCCCGACCGGAACCTCGCCGTTGTACTGGCGCAGGCCGTCCACATACAGCTCCACATTGGAGGGCACCACCGCCTCGCCGAGGAAGGTGGGGGTGGGGGTCAGTACGCGATAAGGTTGCAGGCCGTAGTTGCGCCCGATCTGCACGCCGCCCATGCGCACCGGGCGGCTCCAGTCGACGAAGCCGCTGTAGAAGTCGCCCACCGTGAGGGTGACGGCCGAATCGGGGAAATCCAGCCGCCACGCGGTATCCAGGCGCACGCTTTCACCCCGCCACTGACGGTCTTCCGGATCCTGGTAGGTGCGCAGCAGTGCACTGGATTCGAACACGCCGCGACCCAGCCCGAACAGGCGCAGTTCGGTGGTCAGGGCGAGGTTGCCGCCGCCTTCGGTGTGGCTGCCGTACACGTCGTAGTTGAGCAGCGCGCCGGGCGATGCCGCCGCTGTCGGTGCGGTTTCGGCCGGGCGCTCCAGCCGTGTGGTCGGCAACGACAGCTGCTCCAGCGGCACGTCCAGGGCCAGCGTCTGCATGCTCGCGTCGTAGCGCACCACTACGCCGCTGAGCAGGTCCAGCGCGACCGGTTCCTCGCCCCGCGCGGAAAAGCCCAGCTGGCGCAGGGTGGCGGGCGAGGCCATCAGCCGGCCCTGCAGCTCGGTGAAGGGCAGCAGGCCCCGCGGTGCCTGGTTGAGGGTCACTTCCAGGTACAGCGTCTGCCCGGCGGTCAGTGGCGTCGGCGGCGGCAGCAGGGCTTCGCCGGACACCCCGATGTCCGCGTCGGCCGCCATCGCCGCGCACGGTGCCAGCGTCGCGGTGAGCAGCATCCGCATGCAGGCCTCAGCGAGCCGCAGGCGCGACGGGCAGCGGCGTCTGGGCCGACTCGCCATTGATCTTCGCCGAGAACGTGGCGCCTGCGAGGCGGGCCGCCGGAACATCCAGCGGCCAGCGCATGGTCTGTCCGCCCAGGACATAGCCGAGCAGGCCGGGGTGCACGATCTGCGGCCGATCCGCACTGCCCAGGCCGATATCGGCCAGTTGCGCATAGCTGTTGCCGCTGTTGTGTACCTCCAGGGCCGGCCGCCCGTCATCAAGCCGCAGCAGGCGGGCCTGCAGCGCGTGTTTGAGCGGGGCCTCGCCCGCGGGCTGGATGAACACCGGCATCGAATAGCGAAGCACGAACTGCATGCCGGTGCCCTGTGGCACCGCGCTGGGCAGTTCGTCCACCACCACCCGGTAGGCGCGTTGGGCGGTGGGCGGGGCGGGGTCGCTGCGCACCACCCGGATCAGCTGCTGCTGGCCGGCGGCCAGCGCCTGCATGGGCGGGCTCACCTGCAGCTCGGTGGTGGGCAGAAGCTGGTCCTGGCCGCCGTCCTGGCGCCATTCGAACACCCGCACCTGCACCTGGACCGGTGCGGTGCCGCTGTTGGTGAGCCACAGCGCGTCGGCGTTCTGGCGCGGCGTGAGCTGCAACGACGTAGGGGCGACCTGCAGGCTCGCGGCGGTGGCGCTCCCCATCAGCAGCCACAGCCAGCCAAGGGCCGCGTACCCGAACCGCCACGGGCGTCGCCCTGCGGAAATCGGCATGGCGGACCCTCAGTAGGTGATGGTGGCGGTGATGGTGTCCTGGTAATTGCCCGCAGCGGCGTTGTTGACGCTGGGGTTGGCGATCTGGCCGTAGACGTTGAGCGTCTGTGCCAGGCCGGTGCCGATGCCGGCGGCGGTGTTGGTGCCGGTGGTGGTGCCCCACACATCGGTATGCGCGGCGTCGCGGTAGAGCTGGTAACCGACGAAGTTGTTGGCGGTCACGCTGACGTCGGTGTTCTTCATGCGCCGGGTGGTCACGTCATTGGCCGTGCCGGCATTGGCGCCTGCGTTGAGGGCAACCGTATACGGGGTCAGCGCCGAGCACTGGGCGGTGATCGTGCCCTGCGCGTTCGACGGAGTGGTGGCGGTGGACAGGGCCGAACCGAAGTCCACGTCGGTGGCGGCCGCGGCGGTGATCGTGCACGCCTTGGTGATGATGATCTTGACGTTGAAGGTGGTGGTATCAGCCGCCAGGGCGGGCGCGGCCAGGCTGGCGACGGCCAGGCTGAGTACGGTAGTGCGGAGAAATCGCATGGGCATGCTCCTTGGACGACGGTCCTTGCTGAACAACACGATGCTGCCGGACTTCTACTGCGGTCTTGTCCCGGTTATAGGTTCGGCGCTGTATGGGAGCCGTGAGATCCGGGGAAATCGATGGCCGTTTTCGGCATGGGAGCGCGTTTTGCGATGTAGATCACGCTGGTTCAGCTATCTGACCAAGGCCCAGCCCCAATCCCGGCTGTCAGCGTTCCACCCGATCCCGTTCAGATTGGTCCCGGATCGGCGATAATGGGCGCCATGAGCGTGAATCTGAAAACCCCCCAGGAAATCGAACTGATGCGCATCGCCGGCCGCCTGGCCAGCGAGGTGCTCGACATCGTCACCCCGTATGTAAAGCCCGGCGTGACGACCGAAGAGCTGGACCGCATCTGCCACGACCACATCATCAACGTGCAGAAGGCCACGCCGGCCAACGTCGGCTACCGTGGCTTCCCCAAGACGGTCTGCACGTCGGTCAACAACGTGATCTGCCACGGCATTCCCAGCGAAGCCAAGGTCCTCAAGGACGGCGACATCGTCAACATCGATGTCACCGTGATCAAGGACGGCTGGCACGGCGACACCAGCCGCATGTACTACGCCGGTACGCCGTCGACGATGGCCAAGCGCCTGGTCGACACCACCTACCAGGCCATGTGGGCCGGCATCCGTGCGGTCAAGCCGGGCGCCACCCTGGGCGACATCGGCCATGCCATCCAGAGCCTGGCAGAAGGCGAGCGTTTCAGCGTGGTGCGCGAGTACTGCGGCCACGGCATCGGCAAGGTTTACCACGATGAGCCGCAGGTGGTGCATTACGGCCGCCCGGGCCAGGGTCTGGTGCTGCAGCCGGGCATGACCTTCACCATCGAACCGATGATCAACGAGGGCACCCGCTACAACAAGGTGCTGCCCGATGGCTGGACCGTGGTGACCAAGGACCGCAAGTTGTCGGCACAGTGGGAGCACATGATCGCGGTCACCGAGACCGGCGTGGACGTGCTGACCCTCTCGCCCGGCGAATCGCAGGTCTGAGCATGTTGCCGGCGAGCCCGATGCTGGACGCGCCGGCAGCGTCCGTCACCGACCTGGAATGGTCGGCGCTGGCGCGGCAATCGCTGCAGCAGACCGACGCGCGGCTGTACCGCCGCTTCGACCAGGGCGACAACATCGAGCGCCTGCTGGCGTTGCGCGCGCGTGCGGCCGACCACCTGATCCGGCTGGCCTGGCAGCGTTGCCTGCCGGCCGGTAGCGGCCTGGCGCTGTTTGCCGTGGGCGGTTACGGACGCGGCGAACTGTTCCCGCGCTCGGACATCGACCTGCTGGTATTCGGCGAGCCCGGGCACCAGCGCCAGCACGAATCCAGCCTGGCGCGGCTGTTCGCGCTGCTCTGGGACTGCGGGCTGCCGGTCAGCCACGCGGTGCGCTCGGCGGCCGAGTGCATCGAGGCCAGTGCGGATCAAACCGTGATGACCGCGCTGATCGAGTCGCGGCCGCTGCTGGCCGATGAGGCGGCACGCCTCGCGCTGAAGGCGGCGGTCAATACCGACGGCCTGTGGCCGCCGCGCGAATTCTTCCTGGCCAAGCGCGAAGAGCTGCTGGCCCGCCACCAGCGCTTCGGCGACACCGCCGACAACCTGGAACCGGACATCAAGGACGGCCCGGGCGGGCTGCGCGATCTCAATACGCTGGGCTGGATGGCCCTGCGTGCGTTCGGCGTGCGCGACCTTGAAGCGCTGGTCGGGTTGGGCCATCTGGGCGCCGACGAAGCGGCCGCGCTGAAGCGCGAACGCTGCGCGCTGGCGCGGCTGCGCTTCGGCCTGCATCTGCTGGCCAACCGCCCCGAAGAACGCCTGCGCTTCGACTACCAGAAAACCCTGGCCGCGCGCCTGGGCTTCGAGGACGACCTTGAAAGCCTGGCCGTGGAAAAGATGATGCAGGGCTTCTACCGCAGCGCCAGCGTGGTGCGGCGGATCAGCGACCGGCTGCTGCAGCGTTTCGAGGAACAGTTCGACGGCGAAGCGGTGCCCGAGCCGGTCAGCGTGGGCTTCTCGCTGCGCCGCGGCTACCTGGCCGCCAACGACGCGCGCTGGCCGCAGGGCGACATCGAACAGGTGTTCGCGCTGTTCTCCAGCTGGGCCTACAACCCCGATGTGCGCGGCCTGCATTCGCTGACCGCGCGTGCGCTGGCCGAAGCGCTGCCGGAGCTGCCGGCGTACACCGATGCCAACGTCGCGGCGCGCGAGCAGTTCATGGCGCTGCTGCGCAGCCCGCGCGCGGTCGATACGCTGGCACGGATGGCGCGGCTGGGCGTGCTGGGCCAGTGGGTACCGGCCTTCGCGCAGGTGTCCGGGCGCATGCAGTTCGACCTGTTCCATGTCTACACCGTGGACCAGCACACGCTGATGGTGCTGCGGAACATCGGCCTGTTCGCCAGCAGCCGCGCCGACGACCGTTTCTCGATCGCCCACGAAGTGTGGCCGCGCCTGCGCAAGCCCGAACTGCTGCTGCTCGCTGGGCTGTTCCATGACATCGCCAAGGGACGCGGTGGCGACCACTCCGAACTGGGCGCGGTGGATGCGCGCGCGTTCTGCCAGGCGCATGCGCTGAGCAGTTCGGACACCGAATTGGTGGCATGGCTGGTGGAACAGCACCTGCGCATGTCGGTGACCGCGCAGAAGCAGGACATCTCCGACCCGGAGGTGATCCACCGTTTCGCCACGCTGGTGGGCAGCCGCGACCGCCTGGACTACCTGTACCTGCTGACCTGTGCCGACATCGCCGGCACCAGCCCCAAGCTGTGGAATGCGTGGAAGGACCGGCTGCTGGCCGACCTGTATTTCGCCGCACGGCGCGCGCTGCGCGACGGCCTGGAAAACCAGATGCCGGCCGCCGAGCGGGTCGCCGAAGCGCGGGATTCGGTGCGTGCGCTGGTGCGCGAGCGCGGCTACGACGACGCCACCATCGATCGCCAGTTCGCGGTGATGCCCGACGAAAGTTTCATCCGCCTGCGCCCGGAGCAGCTAGCCTGGCAGGCCGCCGCACTGGTGCCGGTGAAGCCTGGCCAGACGTTGGTCAAGGTGCGCCGGATCACCCCGGACGACCACGCACTGGAAGTGTTCGTGCAGTCGCCGGACCGCGATGGCCTGTTCGCCGCGATCGTGATGACGCTGGACCGCAAGGGCTACGGCATTCACCGTGCGCGCGTGCTGGACGGCCCGGTCGACACCATTTTCGATACCTTCGAAGTGACCCCGGCCGACAGCTTCGCCGACGGTGACGCGCCACGCCTGGAAGCAGCGCTGCGCGATGCGCTGGCCGGCGACCTGACCCGGCTGCGGCCCTCGCGCCGGGTGATCCCGCGCCAGCTGCGGCATTTCCGTTTTGCACCGCGCATCGAATTCCGCGACGGCAGCGATGGCAGCCCCGGCACCCGTTTCAGCCTGATCGCCCCTGATCGCCCCGGCCTGCTGGCCGACGTGGCGTTCGTACTGCGCAACCAGCGACTGCGCGTGCACGACGCGCGCATCGCCACCTTCGGCGAGCGCGCCGAAGACATGTTCGTGATCAGCGATGAGCACGACCACCCCCTTACCGAATCTGCCAGGCAGCAGCTGCACGACGCGATGCTCGCGTGCCTGGACCCCGATCGAAACGCCGGAGACCCCCACTGATGGCCACCAAGCCCGCCAAGAAGACTGCCGCCAAGACCGCGGCAGCCAAGAAGACCGCTGCCGCACCGGCCGCCGTGAAGAAGCCCGTTGCCGCCGCCAAGGTGCCGGCGGTGAAGAAGGCCGCTGCGAAGAAGGCCCCGGCCAGCAAGGCCGCCACCCCGGCCGAGAGCGCGGCCAAGCGCAGCGCCAGCCGCGACGCCACCATTGCCCGCAAGTCGCTGCGCAAGCCGGCCACGCCGGGCGTGGAAGAGCTGAAGTTCGGCATCGAGAGCGCCTTCGAGCGCCGTGCCACGCTGACCCTGCATGAGCTGGAAGGCTCGACCAAGCCGCTGGTCGGCCGCGTCATCGACGGCCTGGAAACCGGTGAATTCCGCGTGGCCGAGCCCGATGGC
The DNA here is from genome assembly GCF_059758695.1 of Stenotrophomonas sp. GQ19. Lineage (NCBI taxonomy): Bacteria > Pseudomonadati > Pseudomonadota > Gammaproteobacteria > Lysobacterales > Lysobacteraceae > Stenotrophomonas > Stenotrophomonas sp. GQ19. The sequence continues at coordinate 28,194 of NZ_JCAXES010000004.1, forward strand.
CACGGCGGCTGGAAGGTCAACGAGTGGCTCAAGAAGGCGGTGCTGCTGTACTTCCGCGTCAACGACATGGCCGTGGTCGACGCGCGTCCCGCACCGTTCTGGGACAAGGTGGAATCGCGCTTCGCCGGGTTTGACGAGGCCAAGTTCCGCCGCGCCGGCGTGCGCGTGGTGCCCGGTGCGATTGCCCGTCGCGGGACGTATTTCGGCAAGGACGTGGTGCTGATGCCGAGCTTCACCAACATCGGCGCCTACGTTGGTGAAGGCACCATGGTGGACACGTGGGCCACGGTGGGTTCGTGCGCGCAGATCGGCAAGCATTGCCACCTGTCCGGCGGCGCCGGCATCGGTGGCGTGCTCGAGCCGCTGCAGGCCAGCCCGACCATCATCGAAGACCATTGCTTCATCGGCGCCCGTTCGGAAGTGGTGGAAGGCTTCGTGGTCGGCCACCACAGCGTGATCGGCATGGGCGTGTTCCTGGGCCAGAGCACCCGCGTGTACAACCGCGCCACCGGCGAAATCAGCTACGGCTCGGTACCGCCGTACAGCGTGGTGGTGTCCGGCCAGCTGCCGTCCAAGGACGGCTCGCACTCGCTGTACTGCGCGGTGATCGTCAAGCAGGTGGACGCCAAGACCCGCAGCAAGACCAGCGTCAACGACCTGCTGCGCGGCCTGGCCGACTGAGTCCTGCCATGACCACCACCGTGTATGGGTTGAAGAACTGCGACACCTGCAAGAAGGCCACCAAGTGGCTGGATCGTTTCGCGGTGCCGTATGCGTTTGTCGACTACCGCGAAGCGAAGCCGACACCGGAAACGCTGGTCGACTGGGCCGGGCAGGCGGGCGGCTTCGCTGCCCTGGTCAACAAATCGTCGACCACCTGGCGGCAGTTGCCGGACAACCGCAAGGCGGCCGCGTCCGATGCCGAGTGGAAGCTGCTGTTGCGCGAGCACCCGCAGTTGATCAAGCGCCCGGTGGTGGTCACCGCCGATGGCGTGATGACCCAGGGCTTCACCGACAACGGCTTCAAGCAGCGGTTCGGGGTGGGCGCGTGAGCGATGTGCTTGCGCTGACCTGCGACCTGATCGCACGGCGGTCGGTCACCCCCGACGACGCCGGGTGCCAGCCGTTGCTGGCCGCGCGGCTGGCGGCTGCCGGCTTCCACTGCGAACACCTGCGCCTGGGCGAGGTCGACAACCTGTGGGCGACCCACGGCCAGGGCGCGCCGGTGCTGGTGCTGCTCGGGCATACCGACGTGGTGCCGACCGGCCCGGTCGAGGCCTGGAGCAGCGATCCGTTCGATCCGCAGATCCGTGATGGCGTGCTGTACGGGCGCGGTGCGGCGGACATGAAAGGCAGCGTGGCCGCGTTCGTGGTGGCCGCCGAGCAGTTCGTGGCCGCCCATCCCGAGCATCCCGGCACGCTGGCCGTGCTGCTGACCAGCGACGAGGAAGGCGATGCCATCGACGGTGTGCGTCGCGTGGCCGACATCTTCCGCGAACGCGGCCAGGCCATCGACTGGTGCATCACCGGTGAGCCGTCGTCCACCGCAGTGCTGGGCGACCTGCTGCGTGTGGGCCGCCGCGGCAGCCTGTCGGCGACGCTGACGGTGAAGGGCGTGCAGGGCCATGTGGCGTATCCGGACAAGGCGCGCAATCCGATCCATCTGGCCGCTGCGGCACTGGCCGAACTCACCGCACGGCACTGGGACGATGGCTTCGAAAGTTTCCCGCCGACCAGCCTGCAGGTGTCCAACATCCATGCCGGTACCGGGGCCAACAATGTGATTCCGGGCGAGCTGCAGGTGCTGTTCAACCTGCGCTACAACCCGCACTGGAACGCGCCGACGCTGGAGCAGGCCATCGGCGCGCTGCTGGATGCGCATGTCCTGGACTACACGCTGAAGTGGCATCGCAGCGGCGAGCCGTTCTACACCCCGGAAGGTACCCTGCGCCGCGTGGCGCGCGAGGTGCTGGGCGAATTTGCCGGCGCACCGCCGGAAGAAAGCACCGGCGGCGGCACCTCCGACGCGCGCTTCATCGCACCGCTGGGCGCGCAATGCATCGAAGTGGGGCCGGTGAATGCCAGCATCCACCAGGTGGACGAGAACGTGCGGGTCGCGGATCTGGAGGCGCTGCCGGCGTTGTACCAGCGGTTGATAGAGCGTTTGCTCGCCTGACGCCATCGGGTTGAATCAACCGCCGCTCGATTGCGGTAGTGCCGGCCGCTGGCCGGCTCTCCTTTTCGTCTGGCAATCACGAGAGCCGGCCAGCGGCCGGCACTACCGGGTTTACGTGCTGCGCCGACCAACGGTCGGCGCCTACAGCGTCAGGTAGGTACCGACCGTATCAGGTAAGAACCGACCGTTGGTCGGTTCGCCCTTACGCCACGATCAACCCGAACGCAGCCAGCGCGGCGGCCGCCTGCTGCTGCGAAATCACCGCCTTCTTGAACAGCTTGGCGTCCATCACGTTGAGCCCGCTGATGTCGGTGCCGCGCAGGTCGGCGCCCTCGAACCGGGTCAGCCGGGTCTGTGCGTTGCGCAGGCTGCCGCCGGTGAACACCGCATCGCGGAAATCACAGCCAGACAGCTCCGCATCGGAAAAATCCATGCCCTGCAGGTTCGCCTTGCGGAACGAAAGGCCGCGCAGGTCGGCACTGACCAGCAGGCAATCGCGGAATTCCAGTGCCCAGCCAGTCACTTCCTGCAGGTGCGCGCCGGTGAGCTTGCAGTCGTGGAACTGCACCGAGGACAGGGTGGCGCGGCGCCAGTGACTGTTGTTCAGATCACAATGCGAGAAGCGCGCATCGCTGAGCAGCGCCGAACTGAAGTCGCACTGCCCGCCCCGGCACTTCAGCCACTGGCTTTCCTCCAGCGACGCGGCCAGCCAGTTCGCACCGGCCACCGAGCACTGGTTGAACTGGAAGCCGTCCATGTCCAGACGCGAAAAGTCGCCCTGGTCGAAGTTGCAGCCCTCGAAGACGGCGGCACGCGGATGCGCGGCGATGATCGTCTGCATGCGCGCGCGGGTGATGGTGTCGTCGCGGAAAATGGCGGTGGTCATGCGGCCATTCTGGGTGATGTGTGGCGTGGGCGGGAGTCTTGAAGGTGGGTGCGGAGTGTGTACAAAGCTTCCTGGCGCGTAATGCGACGTTCAATCCGATATTGGATCAGATGTTCAATCCGATGCGAAATCCGACGTTCAATCCAATGCGCAATCCGACGTTCAATCCAATGCGCAATCCGACGTCTAATCCGACGTTCAATCCGGGGTAGAGCCGACCGTTGGTCGGCTGCCGTTGACGCCGCAACGTGCAGCCGACCAACGGTCGGCTCTACCCGGGTCGGGTGGGTGGGTAGCCGACCAACGGTCGGCTCTACCGGGGTGGGCGTGCAGCCGATCACCGGTTGGCGTCAATCGAAGGTCCAGAAGGGCGGTTTGATCCGCTCGCGCCAGTACGATTCGCCGGCCAGGTAGAACCGCTGCGCCTCGGCCCTGGTGAACCATCCGGCGGCGGCGTCCAGGTCGCGGGTCACGCCGGCGCGGCCACGGCCGAGCAGCAGCCCGCTGAAGTACTGCCCGTAGACATTGCCCTGGTCGCCTGCCTGGCGGTACCAGCGCAGCGCCTGGTTGCCATCGCGGGGCAGGCCGCCCATCCCGGTTTCATACAGCGTGCCCAGGTCCACCTGGGCGTCGGCGTCGCCGCGCCGGGCGCGTTTCTGGATGTCCAGCACGAGCGGGTGCAGTGCGTCGTCCTGCGGCGCGATGGCCTGCGGCAGCCGCGACGATTCGGAGGGCATGTGGTTGTAGATCGTCGCGCGCAGGTCCCAGCGCAATGCGCTGGCCGCGTGCCCGCGCTCGCGGTGGAACCGCGCCAGCATCAGCATGGCCATCGGGTTGCCGTGCTCGGCGGCGGCGCGGTACCAGCGCTCGGCCCGGCGCGGCGAGGGGCGCAGCGCGGCGCCCTGGACCACGTGCGGGCCGTCACCGTGCAGCAGCTGGCCGTCGGTCCAGATCCGGCCCAGCGCCTCTTCGGCCTGGGGGTTGTGGAACGTCCACGGTGTGGCTGCGGCGGCGCGCTCGTACCAGCCCACGGCACGGGGGTCGTTGAACCGTTCATAGGTGCGGGCCGCCTCCCAGGCGCTGTCGAAGCGGCCGTCGGCGGCCTTGGCCTCCACCGCCTGGACCAGTGCAGCGGGGGTGCGTGACGGTGTGCTGGCGCACGCGGCCAGGGCGAGGGTGAGGGCGATGCCGCCCATGCGGGGGGCGATGCGTCCGATGCGAAGGGTCATTCCAGCCGGGTCGTGCAGAGGGGGCGTGATTATCGCCCCGGTCGGCTGTACCCCTGCGGTGCCGACGGCCGCATGGTTGCCATCGCAACAGTTGCACGGCCGCCAAAACCCGGTTACGGTCGATCCATGTCCTCGTTCCTGGCCACCGCCGTCACCAATACCAACCGCAGCAATCTGCGCGCGAATAATCGTGCGCGGCCGATGCGGGACTGCGACCAGGGCTAGTACAAGCAACACGCCCGGACTCCAGAAAACCCGCATCGTCCGATGCGGGTTTTTTTATGGCCGCTCGAACGCATGCATCACGTGTATTCCCCCATCATCAGGAGCTGTTCCCATGTGTTCGATCTTCGGTATTTTCGGCCTGCAGGCGGGCGACGACCTTCCCGCTCTGCGCCGCCATGCGCTGGACCTGTCCCAGCGCCAGCGCCATCGCGGCCCGGACTGGAGCGGGGTGTACGTCGATGCCGGCGCCATCCTGGTCCACGAACGCCTGGCGATCGTCGATCCCGCCGGTGGCTCGCAGCCGCTGCTGTCGCAGGACGGCGGCCTGGCCCTGGCCGTCAACGGCGAGATCTACAACCACACCGAACTGAAGGCCGAACTGGCCCAGCCCTACGCGTTCCAGACCGGCTCGGACTGCGAAGTCATCAACGCGTTGTACCGCGAAGACAGTCCGGCCTCCTTCCTCAACCGCCTCAACGGCATCTTCGCCTTCGCGCTGTGGGACCGGGACCAGCAGCGGGTGCTGATCGCGCGCGATCCGATCGGCGTGGTGCCGCTGTACTGGGGCCACGACAAGGACGGTCGCCTGGTGGTCGCCTCGGAACTGAAGTCGCTGGTGGACATCTGCGCCGATGCCGCGCAGTTCCCGCCGGGCCACTGGTACGACAGCGCCACCGATACGCTCACCCGTTACTACGTGCGGCCGTGGCGTGACTACGACGCGGTGGAAGGGGTGGAGGCCGACCGGGTGGAACTGCGCGAAGCCTTCGAGCGCGCGGTGCACCGCCAGTTGATGACCGACGTGCCGTACGGCGTGCTGTTGTCCGGCGGGCTGGATTCCTCGCTGGTGGCAGCGGTCGCCGCGCGGTACGCACGGCACCGCATCGAGGATGGCGACCAGAGCGAAGCGTGGTGGCCGCGCCTGCATTCGTTCGCCATCGGCCTGAAGGGCTCGCCGGACCTGGCCGCCGCAGCCATCGCCGCCGAGGCGCTGGGCACCGTGCACCACGGCTTCGAGTACACCTTCGAAGAAGGCCTCGACGCGCTGCCGGAGGTGATCCGCCACGTGGAAACCTACGACGTCACCACCATCCGCGCTTCCACGCCGATGTTCCTGCTGGCGCGTCGGATCAAGGCGATGGGGGTGAAGATGGTGCTGTCCGGCGAGGGCAGCGACGAGATCTTCGGCGGCTACCTGTACTTCCACAAGGCGCCCAACGCACGCGAGTTCCACGAAGAGCTGGTGCGCAAGCTCGATGCGCTCAACAACTACGATTGCCTGCGCGCCAACAAGTCGATGATGGCCTGGGGCGTGGAGCCGCGCGTGCCGTTCCTGGACCGTGAGTTCCTCGACGTGGCGATGCGCATCGACGCAAAGCACAAGATGGTCGGGCAGGGGCCGCAGGGCGCCCGCCGGATCGAAAAAGCGGTGCTGCGCGAAGCGTTCGAAGGGTACCTGCCCGAGTCGATCCTGTGGCGGCAGAAGGAGCAGTTCAGCGATGGGGTCGGCTATGGCTGGATCGACGGGCTCAAGGCGCATGCCGAGGCGCAGATCAGCGACCGGGTGATGGCCGCGGCCGACAAGCGCTTCGTGCACAACCCGCCGCAGACCAAGGAGGCGTACTACTACCGCCACGTGTTCGAGCAGTACTTCCCGACCCAGGCGGCGGCTGAAACGGTGCCGGGCGGCAAGTCGATCGCGTGCTCCTCGCCGGCGGCGATCGCCTGGGACGCCAGCTTCGCCAGCATGGCCGATCCGTCCGGGCGCGCCGTGGCCGGCGTGCACGAGCAGGCCCTGGCCTGATCGCACGTGGCAGGGCTGGCGGGAATACCGCCAGCCCGTAGAATCGCTCCCTCAATCGATGGGGATCGGGAATGGAAGCAGATACCACCGGCGGCATGCGCCGTAGCGGGCTGGCGTGGCGTTACCTGGGCTGGGTGGCGCTGCCGTTGCTGGTGGGCCTGGGCCTGGCGCGGTATGCCGGCCCCACCGTAGCGGTGCAGGTGGAACGGGCGCAATCGTCGCTGGGCGCCGACTGGGCCGCGCACCTGCATGCCCCGCTGGGCCTGTTCCTGATGCAGCTGCTGGTGCTGCTGCTGGTGGCCAAGGGCGCCGGCTGGCTGTTCCGGCGCTTCGGCCAACCGGGCGTGATCGGTGAGATGGCCGCCGGGCTGATGATGGGCCCGCTGGTGCTGGGGGCGCTGTTGCCCCAGGTGCACGGCGCGCTGTTCCCGGCCGCGTCGTTGGGCTCGCTGGGGCTGCTGAGCCAGTTGGGCGTGCTGATGTTCCTGCTGGTGGCCGGTGCCGAACTGGACCTGGGCGGATTGCGCGGTCGCCGCCGGTTTGCGTTCGTGGTCAGCCATGCCGGTATCGCAGTGCCGTTCGTGCTGGGCGTGGCCTTGGCGATCTGGCTGTACGGTGCGCACGCGCCTCGCGGGATCGGGTTTACCGGGTTCGCCTTGTTCGTGGGCATTTCATTGAGCATCACCGCGTTCCCGGTGCTGCTGCGCATCCTGGCCGACCGTGGCATGACCAGCACACCGCTGGGCCAGACCGCCATCGCCTGCGCTGCGCTCGGCGATGCCACCGCGTGGTGCCTGCTGGCGCTGATCGTGGCGGCCGCGCAGGCGCAGGGCTGGGTGCCGGCCGCGCTCAACCTGGTGTGCGTGGTGGTGTTTGTCGGGGTGATGCTGGGCCTGGTGCGGCCGTGGTTCTCGCGGCAGGTGATTGCAGCCGGGCAGGAAGGCCGTTGGCTGCTGGTGATGCTGCTGATGGCCCTGGGCTGCGCACTGGTCACCGAAATGCTGGGCATCCATGCGCTGTTTGGCGCGTTCGCCGCTGGCGTGGCGGTGTCGGGCAACGCCACCCTGCGGCATACCGTGGCCACCCGGGTCGAACCGTTCGCGGTCACCCTGCTGCTGCCGTTGTTCTTTGCCATGACCGGCCTGCGCATGCGCGCCGACGCCCTGCAGGCCAGCGACCTGCTGTTGTGCGTGGTGGTGATCGCCGTGGCCACGGTGGGCAAGCTGTTCGGTACGTGGAGCGCGGCGCGCAGCGCCGGCATGGGCAACCACGAGGCGTGGAAGCTGGGCGCACTGATGAACACCCGCGGCCTGATGGAGCTGATCGTGCTGAACCTGGGCTACGAACTGGGCTTCCTGGGCGACCGCCTGTTCGCCGTGCTGGTGATCATGGCGCTGGTGACCACGGCGATGACCGGGCCGTTGTTGAGCCTGATCGAACGTTGCCGACGTTGAATTTCGGCGGTGTACCGACCAACGGTCGGTACCTGCCGGTGGGGCGTATCGGCCGACCGTCGGCAGGCTCGGGTGCGGTGTACCGACCCACGGTCGTTACGTACCGGTCTGGCGTACCGACCCACCTTCGGTACGTCCGGGTGGGGGTTGGACCCCACATCGCGGTAGAGCCGACCGTTGGTCGGCTGCTCCGTCACCGTCCGTCACCCCGTCATTCCCGCGTCGGCACCAACCGGAGCGTATGCACCGTCGCACCGGGCAGGAATGGTGTCGGCGTGCCGTTGACCCAGTCCTCGTGCCCGGCCCCCCAGAACGGTGACAGGGGGTGCCCGCTCTGGCCGCCGGGCATGTGGATGATGCCGTCGGCTTCATGCCCGGGCGACACCACCATGCGCTGGGACGCGCCAAACGCCGGGCCCTGCACGCGCGGCATGTCGCGGTCGCCGGGCAGGCGGTCGGCGGGCATGCACAGCCACGACCGGGCGAAGGCGGGCAGGGCGCGGCTGACCGGGTGGCAGATCGCCGCGGTGTTGCGCTCGCCCCAGCTGCGCTCGGCGAGGTTGGGCCCCTGCGCGGCCAGGTCGGCCTCCAGGCGCCGGGCGGCGTCTGCCAGCAGCGCGTCCCAACTGGCATACGGCGGCGGCAGCAGGTGCGCGGGGCGTTCGTTGACCAGCGGCCACAGCACGCCTTCGATCTGCGCCAGACGCGGCTCCAGGTAGGCATCGCCCAGGCGCTGCTTCGCCGGTGCCAGCAGGCCCGCCGATACGCTGTCCAGCACCATGCCGCGGAAGCCGCGCGTGATCCGGTAGCTCACCGAATCGGCGGCGGCGCGCCCGTCCCAGTGCCGGCTGGCCCGCTCCAGTCGCTGCAGCGCCGGGTCGTCGCTGTGTTCGACCACCTGCCGCAGCAGCGTCCACCAGCGCTGCAGGTACACGGCGCGATCGTCGAGCTGGATGGCCAGCAGGTCGCGTTCGTCGAAGCGTTCCTTCGCCAACAGGCCATCGCGGATCTGCTGCCCACGCGCGCCCAGGTCATAGCCGCCGTTGCCCGCCACCGCCAGCGCGCTGCCATCGAGCACGCGGCCGTTGGCAGTCCATAAACGGTGGTTGGCCGGATCGATCAGCGCCGGCGAGGCGTCGCTGCGGATCGGCCAGGGCGCGCAGTGCGCGGCCACCGGCGTGGCCGCGCCGGCCGGCGGGCAGTCCGCGCTGCGGTCCGGGCGGGCGCCGATCAGTCGCCAGGCGATGCGGCCCTGGCGGTCGGCCAGCAGCAGGTTCTGGGTCGGGATGCCGGCGCGGTCGGCGATCTGCAGCGCGTCGTCCAGGTTGGCCGCCCGCGCCATGTCGGCGAAGTCCAAGCGCACCGCGCCGGGCAGCTGTGCGGTCCAGCGCAGCGCCTCGCCACTGCCGTCGGGACGCTCGTGCAGGATCGGGCCCCAGGCCGTCTCGCGCACGCGCAGCATGGTGTCCGGCTGGCCGGCCACACGGATGCGCTCGGTGTGGGTGGTGATGCCGTCGAGGGTGCCGGGCGCGTGTGCGGGCACGGGGACGTAATCGGCGTTGTCGATGTAGCTGTTGGTGAAGCCCCATGCCACGTGGCCATTGCTGCCCACCACGATCGCGGGCAGCCCGGGCAGCGAGAAGCCGCTCACGTCGACCGTGCCGCCCGGCGCCTGGGCGTCGGGGTAGCGCAGCCGCACCCGGAACCACAGGGCCGGTGCACGCAGCCCCAGGTGCATGTCATCGGCCAGGATCGCGCGGCCATCGGCGGTCAGTGCACCGGCCACGGCGAAGTTGTTGCTGCCATGCACGTCCGGGTCGGCGTGCCCGGCGGCGCTGGCCGAGCGCGCGGTAGCGGGCGCGCGCAGATTCACCGCGTCCGGTCCCGGCAGCACCGCATTGCCGCGTGGCGCGCCGAACAGCGGTGCATCCCACTCGCTGCCGTCGTGGCTGAGCAGGGCGTACAGCGCGGGCGGCACCACCGCGCGGATGCGCGCCATGGCCAGTTCGGTCTGGTTGGTGGGGTCCTGCAGGTCGGCGTACATCGCCAGCCCGGTCAGCACGCTGTCCTCGGCCAGCCAGGGGGTGGGCCGCTGGCGCAGCAGCAGGTAGGGCCAGGGGCGTACGCGCAGGTCGGTCAGGCCCTGGTTGACCCCGGCCACGTAGGCCTGCAGGGGCAGGGGGGCGGTGCCGACGGCCGCGGCCAGGTGGGCGTGGGTGCGGGCGCGCAGGCGATGCACGCGCATGCGCTGGTCGACCGGCACGGCGGCCGGGCCAAACAGCTCGGCCAGCTCCCCGGCGGCGCTGCGCCGCATCAGGTCCATCTCGAAGTAGCGTTCCTGCGCATGCACCAGCCCCAGCGCCCGCATCGCATCGGCCTGGCTGGCCGCGTCGATGGTGACCACCCCGCGCGCATCGCGGCTGACGGTGGCCGGCGCCTGCAGGCCATCCACCGGCAGCGGGCCGTCCAGGTGCGCCAGGCTGCCGCGCAGCAGCCACCACAGGGTGGCGATGAGCACGACGCCGAACACCAGCGACACCCACAGCAACCGCGTAAGCCAACGACGCATGCAGCATCCCCCGATGGTGGTATGCGTCGGATTGTAGGGGCTGTGAACGCCACGTGGAGGTCGCTGCAAGCGCAACTGCAACTGATTCCGATTAGATCATTGGAATTCTGGATGGGGCACCATGCGTGCATTGATTCATCAGGAGCACCCCCACATGAAAGGCAATCCGGACGTCATCGCGTGCCTGAAGGAACTGCTGCGCGGCGAGCTGGCTGCGCGTGACCAGTACTTCATCCATTCGCGCCGCTACGAAGACCAGGGCCTGATGGCGCTGTACGAGCGCCTCAACCACGAGATGGAAGAAGAGACCCAGCACGCCGATGCGCTGCTGCGCCGGATCCTGTTCCTCGGTGGCACCCCGGACATGCGTCCGCATGGCTTCGAGCCGGGCGTGACCGTGGAGGAGATGCTGCAGAAGGACCTGGACACCGAATACAGCGTGCGCAACAACCTGGCCGCCGGCATGAAGCTGTGCGAGCAGCGCCAGGACTTCGTGAGCCGCGACATGCTGCTGGTGCAGTTGAAGGACACGGAAGAAGACCATGCCTGGTGGTTGGAACAGCAGCTGGGCCTGATCAAGCGGATCGGGCTGGCGCTGTACCAGACCAGCAAGATGGATGCGAAGGGTACGCCTGCGCACTGACCTGCCTTCGGGCATCGCGTCGAGCCGGCCAGCGGCCGGCACTACCGGTGCCTTTGTTCCGCTTCCGCACGCCAGCCAGCCTTCGCCAGCACGCTGCAGAAGCCATCGTCCGCCCGCCAGCATCCGCCAGCCAGCGACGAACGAAAAAGCCGGGGATTCCCGGCTTTTTCGTTTTTTGGGCAATGCGTAGTGCCGGGCTCTGCCCGGCAACCGCGCAACGTGCGGCGGATGCAGCCGGGCAGAGCCCGGCTCTACGGGGATCGTGCAGCCGACCAACGGTCGGCTCTACGCGCGGTGGGGCCGTGTGGGAACGCAAACGGCCGGGTTTCCCCGGCCGTTTTTTCATCTGCGCTGTTTGCTTTCGGTTATTCGACCGCCAGCCCTTCCACCTTCTGCCAGCCGCGCGGCAGCAGGTGGCCACGCGTGGCGCGCGTGCCCAGGTAGGTTTCCAGGTCCTTGAAGGACAGGTTCATGGTGCGCGTGCCGCTGCGTACCAGCAGGGTGTTGCCCGGGCCCACCGATACCACGGCGACCACGCGCTCGGTGGCGAGCTTGGCCTTGGGGATGTCGATGATCTTGTTGCCCTTGCCCTTGTCCAGTTCCGGCAGGTCGCCGGCGGCGATCGCCAGCAGGTTGCCCGAGCTGGTCACCGCTACGATGCGATCGGTTTCCGGGTTGGCCACCACGGCCGGGGTCAGCACCTTGGAGCCGGAGGTCAGGTTGAGCATCGCCTTGCCGGCCTTGTTGCGCCCGGTCAGGTTCTCGAAGCGGGTCACGAAGCCGTAGCCGTGGGTGGAGGCCAGCACGAAGCGGGTGTTGTTTTCCCCACTGGCCAGGGTCAGGAACTGGCTGCCGGCGGCCGGCGAGAAGCGGCCGGTCAGCGGTTCGCCGTTGCCACGGGCCGAGGGCAGGGTGTGGATCAGCGTGGAGTACGCACGGCCCTCGCTGTCCAGGAACGCGACCTGCTGGGTACTGCGCGCCCGCACCGAGCCCAGCAGGGCATCGCCGTCGCGGTAGGACAGCGTGGACGGGTCCATGTCGTGGCCCTTGGCCGCGCGGATCCAGCCCTTCTCCGACAGCACCACGGTCATCGGCTCGCTCGGCACCAGCTCGGTTTCGTCGATAGCCTGGGCCGCACCGCGCTGCACCAGCGGCGAGCGACGGTCATCGCCGAACTTCTTGGCATCGGCGGTCAGTTCGTCGCGGATCAGCTTCTTCAGTTTGGCCTTGCTGTCCAGGATGGCCAGGATTTTGTCGCGCTCCTTGGCCAGCTCGTCCTGCTCGCCGCGGATCTTCATCTCTTCCAGGCGGGCCAGCTGCTTCAGGCGGGTGTCCAGGATGTACTCGGCCTGTTCCTCGCTCAGGCTGAAGCGCGCGATCAGCGCCGGCTTGGCCTCGTCCTCGGTGCGGATGATGCGGATCACTTCATCCAGGTTGAGGAAGGCCACCAGCAAGCCGTCCAACAGGTGCAGGCGGCGCTCGACCTTCTGCAGGCGGTGGGTGAGGCGGCGGGTGACGGTGGTGGCGCGGAACTGCAGCCATTCGCTGAGCAGCATCTTCAGGTTCTTCACCTGCGGACGCCCGTCCAGGCCGATCACGTTGAGGTTGACCCGGTAGCTGCGCTCCAGGTCGGTGGTGGCGAACAGGTGGCCCATCAGCTGGTCGGCATCGACGCGGTTGGAGCGCGGCACCAGCACCACCCGCACCGGGTTGGCATGGTCGGACTCATCGCGGATGTCTTCCAGCCACGGCAGCTTCTTGGCGCGCATCTGCGCGGCGATCTGCTCGATCACCTTCGACGGCGATACCTGGAAGGGCAGCGCGTTGATGACGATGTTGGTCGATTCCTTGAAGTACGTCGCGCGCGCACGCACGCTGCCGTAGCCGGTTTCGTACATGTTCCGCAGGTCGGCCGGGGCGGTGATGATCTCGGCGAAGCTGGGGTAGTCCGGGCCCTTTACGTGTTCGCACAGGTCGGCAACGGTCGCGTCCGGGTCGTCCAGCAGGTGCAGCAGCGCGCTGACGATCTCGTTGAGGTTGTGTGGCGGCACGTCGGTGGCCATACCCACGGCGATGCCGGTGGTGCCGTTGAGCAGCAGATGCGGCAGGCGCGCCGGCATCCAGGTCGGCTCTTCCAGGGTGCCGTCGAAGTTCGGGGTCCAGTCGGTGGTGCCCTGGTTGATTTCGCCCAGCAGCACCTCGGCGATCGGGGTCAGCTTGGATTCGGTGTAACGCATCGCCGCGAACGACTTGGGATCGTCGGTGGAACCGAAGTTGCCCTGGCCTTCGATCAGCGGGTAGCGGTAGGAGAACGGCTGGGCCATCAGCACCAGGGCTTCGTAGCACGCGCTGTCGCCATGCGGGTGGTACTTACCGATCACATCACCCACGGTACGCGCGGACTTCTTCGGCTTGGAGGCGGCATTCAGGCCCAGCTCGCTCATCGAATAGATGATGCGGCGCTGCACCGGCTTCAGGCCGTCGCCGATGAACGGCAGTGCGCGATCGAGCACCACGTACATCGAATAGTCCAGGTACGCCCGTTCGGCGTACTCGCGCAGGGGCAGCTGTTCAAAGCCGTGGAAGGCGGGGCGGGCAAGATCGGTCATGCGGGATTGTTACCTGTGGCAAGGGACGGCGACGGCTGTCGCCCTCGCAGGCGGTCGATTATCCGGATGCGGCCGGGGATGCCAAGCCGCGTGTTGGATTCAGGGGCTGGCCGCTGCGCGCCAGGTAGCGCCCGGGCGGGCAGCCGAAGTGCCGGCGGAACACGGTAACGAACGCGCTGGGGCTGCTGAAGCCCAGTTCGTGGGCGATATCGGACACGCTGTGGCCGTCGGACAAGCGGCGCAGGCCGTCGGCCAGGCGGGCCTGCTGGCGCCACTGGGCGAAGCTGAGCGTGGTTTCGTCGCGGAAGTGGCGGGTGAGGGTGCGCGGTGACAACCCGGCCCACTGCGCCCACTGTTCCAGGCTGCGGCCGTCGGCCGGGTCGGCGATCAGCTGCGAGGCGATCCGCAGCAGGCGCCGGTCCTGTGGCATCGGCAGGTGCATGCGCTGGCGTGGCGCGTTGCGGATTTCGTCCAGCAGCACCTCGATCATGTGCTGCTGGCGCAGGTCGGCCGCCGCGGCGGGGGTCCAGCGGGTCACCCGCATGGCCAGGGCCTGCAGCAGGTCGGAGATGGCCACCACGCAGGGTTCGCTCGGCAGGTCGTGGGCCAGCGCCGGGCTGATGATCAGGCCCCAGCCGCGCAGCGGCCCGGAGATGTCCACCGTGTGCGGCTCGCCGGGCGGCATCCAGCCGGCGCAGCCGGGCGGCAGCGACCAGTTGCCGTGGCGGGTGCGGGTGTTGAGCAGGCCGGCCTCCACGCAGATCAGCTGGGCGCGGTGGTGCTGGTGCCAGTCGATCTCGCGTTCCAGCCCGCGCGGGCTGTCGACCTGGAAGCCCAGCACGCCCAGCCCATCGTCGCGCTCGAACCAGTCGAGCACCTCGTTGCGGATCATCTGGGCGGCGGTGGAGGTCGGGTCTGGCCTGAATGTGTTATCCATTGTCCAAATTGTAATACCCGGCCAGCTGAAGCGGCCATTAAGGTAGCCATCCCCGCATTGTTCCGGTTGTTGCAACACAGCATTTGGTTCCAGATTTAATATTTCCATTGAGAAATATATTTTCTGGAAGTAAAGTGCCGCCCCATGATGATCTGCCCTGAAACCACTCCTCCCAGCTTCGGGCTGCTGTTGCGCCAGGTGCGCGACGGCCTGGTCCGTCAGCTCGACACGTCGATGGCCGAGGAAAACCTTGGCATTGGTTTCACCCACTACCTCGGATTGAAGGTGCTCGCGGCCAAGGCCCCGTGTACCGCCAACGAGTTGGCCCAGGCCCTGGACCAGGTGCCCAGCGCGGTGACCCGCCTGCTGGACAAGCTGGAAGCCATGGGCTGCGTGCGGCGCGAGCCGCATGCCCAGGACCGGCGGGCGTTGCAGATCGTACTGACCGATGAAGGCCGCCAGTTGTGGGCCCGGCTGAAGCAGCGCGGCGACCAGACCATCGATGACGCCATGCGCGACCTGTCCACCGACGAGCGCGCCCAGCTGCTTTCCCTCATGACCCGTGTACGTGACTCGTTGATTACGCCATGACCTCCTCCCTTGATCGCACTTCTTCGCTGCGTCCGCTGCGCCCGGTGCTGGTATCGGTGCTTGCGCTGGCGCTGGCCGCCTGTGCCAGCAGCCGCGGCCTGCAGCCGCAGGCCACGCTGCTGGATGCCGACAGCCTGCAGACCCAGCGCACCCTGTCTGCCGCTGGCCTGAGCCAACCCGGCTGGCCGGCCGCCGACTGGTGGCGCGCACTGGGCGACCCGCAACTGGACGCCCTGATCGCCGAAGGCCTGCAGCGCAACCCCGGCCTGGACGCGGCCGATGCGCGCCTGCGCCAGGCCCGCGCCCGGATCGGTACCGCCCACGCCGAGCGCCTGCCCAGCGTGTCCGCCTCCGGTGGCTACACCGGCGTGCGCCTGCCCGAATCGATGGTCGGCGATGAGCTCGGTGGCAGCTATGCCGGCAGCGGCCAGGCCTACCTCAGCTTCAGCTACGGCATCGACCTGTGGGGCGGCAAGCGCGCCGCCTGGGAAGCGGCCGTGGACAGTGGCCATGCCGCCGAAGTGGACGCGCAGGCCGCGCGCCTGAACCTGTCGGCGGCCATTGCCGAGGCGTATGCGCAGCTGGGCTATGCCTACAAGCTGCATGACGTGGCCAGCGAAGAGCTGGCGCGCTCGCAGAAGACCCTGGACCTGACCGCCCAGCGCCGCCGCGCCGGGATCGACAGCGACCTGCAGACCCGCCAGGCCGAAGCGCGCATTCCGGCCGCGCAGCAGCAGCAACAGGCCGCCCAGCAGCAGATCGACGAGGCCCGCACCGCGCTGGCCGCGCTGGTCGGGCAGGGCCCCGACCGCGGCCTGCAGATCGAGCGCCCGCAGGTGCTCAATCCGCTGGCCCTGCAGCTGCCCGGCGTGTTGCCGAGCGCGCTGCTGGGCCGCCGCCCGGACATCGTGGCCGCGCGCTGGCGCGTGGAAGCGGCTGATCGCGAGATCCATGCCGCGAAGGCCCAGTTCTATCCCAGCCTCAACCTGACCGCGTTGGGCGGGGTGGTGTCCAGTGAAGTGGACCAGCTGCTCAAGAGCGGCTCCACCTTCGCCTTCCTCGGCCCGGCGCTGAGCCTGCCGATCTTCGATGGCGGCCGCCTGCGCGCCAACCTGGACACGACCGACGCCCAGTACGACCTGGCCGTGGCCGACTACAACCAGTCGGTGGTGAACGCTTTGCGCGATGTGGCCGACCAGGTCAACGCGGTGCGCTCGCTGGCCAGCCAGGCCGCCGCGCAGCAGCAGGCGGTGGATACCGCCCGCGCAGCGCATGACCTGGCCGAGCAGCGCTACCGCGCCGGCATCGGCAGCTACCTGGAGGTTCTGGTGGTCGAAGAGCAGTTGCTGGTGTCCCAGCAGCGGCTGGCCGAACTGCAGTCCCGGCAGATCCTTGTTTCGGTGCGGCTGAGCCAGTCGCTGGGCGGTGGGTTCACCCCGTCCGGCGACACCGCCACGCTCGCCACCGCCCCTGATTCCACGCATTCCTGAGACACATCCCATGAGCCAGACATCCGCTCCCGCTGCCGCCCCGGCAGCTCCGTCCCGTCGCGGCAAGCTGCTGCGCGGCCTGTTGGTCATCGTGGTGCTGCTGCTGGCGGCGCTGGCGCTGTGGTACTTCATGTTCGGCCGCTGGTTCGAAGACACCGACGACGCCTACGTGCAGGGCAACCAGGTCCAGATCACCCCGTTGGTGAGCGGTACCGTGGTGGCGATCAACGCCGATGACGGCATGCGCGTGGAGCGTGGCCAGCTGCTGGTGCAGCTGGACCCGGCCGACACCGAAGTGGCGCTGCAGCAGGCCGAAGCCAACCTGGCCAAGACCGTGCGCCAGACCCGCGGCCTGTACCGCAGCGTGGAAGGCGCCCAGGCGGACTTGAATGCCCGCCAGGTGACCCTGAAGCGCGTCCGCGACGACTTCAACCGCCGCAAGGGCCTGGCCGCCAGCGGTGCGATCTCCAACGAAGAACTGGCGCACGCGCGTGACGAGCTGGCTGCCGCCGAAGCGGCCGTGGCCGGGTCGCGCGAGACCTTCGAGCGCAACAACGCGTTGGTCGATGACACCGTGATCGCCACCCAGCCGGACGTGCAGGCCGCCGCCGCGCAGCTGCGCCAGGCGTACCTCAACAATGCCCGCGCCGGTATCGTCGCGCCGGTGGCCGGCTATGTTGCCCGTCGTTCGGTGCAGGTTGGCCAGCGCGTGCAGCCGGGCAACGCCCTGATGGCCGTGGTGCCGACTGAACAGATGTGGGTGGAAGCCAACTTCAAGGAAACCCAGCTGCGCCACATGCGCCTGGGCCAGGAAGTGGAGCTGCGCTCGGACCTGTACGGTGGTGATGTGACCTACAAGGGCCGCATCGACAGCCTGGGCCTGGGCACCGGTTCGGCGTTCTCGCTGCTGCCGGCGCAGAACGCCAGCGGCAACTGGATCAAGATCGTGCAGCGCGTGCCGGTGCGCATCGCCATCGACGCCAAGCAGCTGGCCGAACACCCGTTGCGCATCGGTCTGTCGATCAAGGCCGAAGTGAGCCTGCGCGACCAGAAGGGCACGGTGCTGCCGACCCAGGCCGCCAAGGGCCAGGTGTTCGACACCGACGTCTACGCCAAGCAGCTGCACAGCGCCGATGATGCGATCCACGCCATCATCCAGCGCAACCTGCCGCAGCAGGCCAAGGCGAGCTGAGGTCACCATGTCCGCCCAAGCTCCAGCCGCGCCCGGCAATCCGGGCGCACCGGCGGCGCCCAGTGCGGCCGCCGGCTTCCTGCCACCGAGCGTGGCCCTGTGCACCGTGGGCCTGGCGATGGCCTCGTTCATGCAGGTGCTCGACACCACTATTGCCAATGTGTCGCTGCCCACCATCGCCGGTAACCTCGGTGCCAGTTCGCAGCAGGCCACCTGGGTGATCACCTCGTTCGCGGTGAGTACCGCGATCGCGCTGCCCCTGACCGGTTGGCTCAGCCGCCGCTTCGGCGAACGCAAGCTGTTCGTCTGGGCGACGCTGGCGTTCGTGATCACCTCGCTGCTGTGCGGCCTGGCCCAGAGCATGGGCATGCTGGTGCTGTCGCGCGCGCTGCAGGGCTTCGTGGCCGGTCCGATGTACCCGATCACGCAGTCGTTGCTGGTCTCGATCTACCCGCGCGAGAAACGCGGGCAGGCGCTGGCGCTGCTGGCAATGATCACGGTGGTGGCACCGATCTGCGGCCCGATCCTGGGCGGCTGGATCACCGACAACTACAGTTGGGAATGGATCTTCCTGATCAACGTGCCGTTGGGCATCTTCGCGGCGATGGTGGTAGGCAGCCAGTTGAAGGGCCGCCCGGAGCAGACCGAAAAGCCGAAGATGGATTACGTCGGCCTGATCACCCTGGTGATCGGTGTGGGCGCACTGCAGCTGGTGCTCGACCTGGGCAACGATGAGGACTGGTTCGCCTCGACCAAGATCGTGGTGCTGGCCTGCGTGGCGGTGGTGGCCCTGGCGGTATTCCTGATCTGGGAGCTGACCGACAAGGACCCGATCGTCGACCTGAAGCTGTTCCGGCACCGCAATTTCCGCGCCGGCACGCTGGCGATGGTGGTGGCGTATGCGGCATTCTTCAGTGTGTCGCTGCTGATTCCGCAGTGGTTGCAGCGCGACATGGGCTACACGGCGATCTGGGCGGGCCTGGCGACGGCGCCAATCGGCATTCTGCCGGTGATCATGACGCCGTTCGTGGGCAAGTACGCGTCGCGGTTCGACATGCGGATGATCGCGTCGTTCGCGTTCGTGTTCCTGTCCTTCACCAGTTTCATGCGTTCGGACTTCAACCTGCAGGTGGACTATGCCCACGTGGCAGGCGTGCAGTTGATCATGGGCATTGGCGTGGCACTGTTCTTCATGCCGGTGCTGCAGATTCTGCTGTCGGACCTGGACGGCCGCGAGATCGCGGCGGGGTCGGGGCTGGCAACGTTCCTGCGTACGCTGGGCGGCAGTTTCGCGGCATCGTTGACGACGTGGCTGTGGGCGCGCCGGACGCAGGTGCACCACGCGGATCTGACCGAGCACATTTCGGCATATCAGCCGGGCATGCAGGATCAGGTAGCGGCGATGGGGCAGGGCAACCTGCAACACGGTGCGGCAGCGCTGAACAACATGATCAACCACCAGGCATCGCAGATGGGCTTCAACGACATCTTCTTCCTGCTGGGCTGGATCTTCCTGGCGATCATCGCCTTCCTGTGGCTGGCCAAGCCGCCGTTCGGTGCAGGGGCGGGCGCAGCATCGGCCGGCGGGCATTGATCCGCGTCTGATCTGAAACGAAAAAACCCCGTCGAAAGGCGGGGTTTTTTTTCATGTTGGCTGGGAAGAGCACGTGCAGAGCAGAGCAGAGCAACAGCAGAGCAACAGCGCATCGTCTGTATGTCTCTTGGCTTGGTCGGGTACGGGTGGATTGTCGGGACACGCCGCAAGTACGTCCCTGTAGGCTCGTTCGCGCCATCCATGGCGCTCTACGGTCCCGCCAACCCACCCGTACCCGCCCTTGAAAGTGAGTCGGTGCGTGGCGAAGAGCCCACAACCCAACAGCCCAACAGCCCAACAGCTCAACAGCTCAACAGCCGAGAGGCTGTGAAGCCGAGAGGCAGAGCAGCCGACCAACGGTCGGCTCTACCGCGGCGTTGCGTTGTTGTTCCATGGGCACCGGCCCACTGTCTGGGGCGGGGGTGTGTGGGTTCGCGGGACCGTTGGGCGCCATGGATGGCGCTCACGAGCCTCCAGGGATGGATTCACGGCGTGTCCCGCGAACCCACACACCCCCGACCACCCCGTCGCACGCGCACAACCAACGCTCCGGCTCTGGCTCTGGCTCTGGCTCTGGCTCCGGCTCCGGCTCCGGCTTCAGCTCTTGATCTAGCTTCTAAAAAAAAAGAACCCCCCCCAAACCCCAGACATGAAAAAACCCGCTTGCGCGGGTTTGATCATTGTCTGAGTCATGGTGCCCAGGAGAGGACTCGAACCTCCACGAAGTTGCCCCCGCTAGCACCTGAAGCTAGTGCGTCTACCAATTCCGCCACCTGGGCGACTCAGGAGGAGAATTCTGCGGGAGAACCACGAATGTGTCAACAGCATGTCGCGGAAAATTTCGCTCGTCGCGCACTGCCGGATCATCGCCCTGCATGTCGGACGCAGCGTGCATGCGACACGCAGAACATCGCACCGCAGAAACGAAAAAACCCGCTTGCGCGGGTTTGATCATTTACCGAGTCGTGGTGCCCAGGAGAGGACTCGAACCTCCACGAAGTTGCCCCCGCTAGCACCTGAAGCTAGTGCGTCTACCAATTCCGCCACCTGGGCGACTCAGGAGGCGAATTATGCGGAAGCATCACAGGGCTGTCAATGCATCCTGACGGCATATCCGCACAGAGTGCATCGGCCGGTGGCGCGGCACGGCTTGACCCGGGCGGGGGACGCTGAAAATACTCATCCCACCCGGCAGCAAGGCGTTCCCATGGAAACCCCGATCCTGCACTTCCATCCGCTGTCTTCCTGCTGCCAGAAGGTGCTCATCGCCGCCCACGTACTGGACGTGGCGCTGGACGCGCGGCTGTTGAACCTCGGCGACCCGGCCGAGCGCGCGGCGTTCCGGGCGCTGTGGCCGCTGGGCAAAATGCCGCTGCTGGTCGAGCAGGGCAGGCCCATCGGCGAAACCAGCATCATCATCGAGCACCTGCAGCGCCATCATGCCGCCGACGGGCCGCGGCTCATTCCGCAGGATCCGGCGCAGGCGCTGGAGGTGCGGTTCTGGGACCGGGTCTGCGACCTGTATGTGATGACGCCGATGCAGGCGCTCACCGCCGCCTTGCTGCAGCCCGCCAGCGACGCCGGTGGCGCGGCGACCGCCGCCGCCCGCGCGACGCTGCTGAACAGCTATGCGCTGTTGGACCGGCAGGTGGATGGGCGACGCTGGTTGGCGGGCGAGGCGTTCACCCTGGCCGATTGCGCTGCGGCACCGGCGCTGTTCTATGCGGTGGCCTACGTGCCGGTGCCGGACGCGCACGCGGCACTGTCCGCCTATGTGGAGCGGCTGATGGCGCACACGGCGGTGGCCGCAGTGATCGACGCGGCCCGGCCGTGGTTCAAGCACTTTCCCGGGCGGGCGGGGCTGGCGCGCCGCTACTACGATCCGGATGCCTGACACGCCCCGTCTGTGACGGGCAGACCCCGGAAACGAAAAAACCCGCTTGCGCGGGTTTGATCATTTTCTGAGTCGTGGTGCCCAGGAGAGGACTCGAACCTCCACGAAGTTGCCCCCGCTAGCACCTGAAGCTAGTGCGTCTACCAATTCCGCCACCTGGGCGACTCAGGAGGCGAATTGTGAAGATGCCGCAGGGGCTTGTCAACGGTTTTGTTAAATTTCTTCACAAACCTGCATATGCCGCGCCCATGACCGGTTCTGCACACTGTCAGCGGTTACCATGGAGGCCAATGAAACCAAAGAAACCGACCCAGGGCGCGAAAGCCCCCAAGTCCCCGGCGCCCAAGCAGGCTGCCGGTCCGTCGGGCAAGCCCCGCGCTGCCGCCAAGAAGGCCGGCAAGCTGCCACCGTGGATGCCCGAATCAATGAACACCCCAGCGCCGTCGCGCGGTGGCAAGCGGTCCGGCCCCAAGCCGGATGCCGGCGCGCCGATCCCGACCCGTCGCCGCCCGCATCCCACTGCTACCGACATGAATGTGATCGACCCCCATGCCGAGCGTGAGGCCGAGCGCTATGCGCAGCCGATCGCCAGCCGCGAAGCCATCCTGCAGCTGCTTGACCGCTGTGATGGCCCGCAGACCGCCGAGGAAATCGGCATCCACCTGGGCCTGACCGAACCTGACCGCGCCGACGCGCTGGGCAAGCGCCTGGGCGCGATGGTGCGCGATGGCCAGCTGGTGCAGAACCGCCGCGGCGGTTTCGCCCCGGTGCAGGCCACCAACCTGATCACCGGCGTGGTCATCGCCAACCCGGAAGGCTTCGGCTTCCTGCGTCCGGTGGAGGGCGGGGACGACCTGTTCCTGCCGCCGTATGAAATGCGCAAGGTCATGCACGGCGACCGCGTGCTGGCCAACGTGACCGGTATCGATCGCCGCGGCCGCCGCGAGGGCAGCATCGCCCGCGTGCTCGAGCGCGGCATGACCCGCCTGATCGGCCGCTTCAGCGTCGAGTTCGGCATCAATTACGTGGTGCCCGACGACAAGCGCGTGCAGCGCAACGTCCAGATCCCGCCGGACCAGACCGGCGAGGCCCGCGACGGCCAGCTGGTGGTCTGCGAGCTGACCCAGGCCCCGGATACCCGCCGCCCGCCGATCGGCCGCATCATCGCGGTGCTCGGCGACAAGCTGACCGCCTCGCTGATCGTGGAAACCGCCATCCACGGCCATGAACTGCCGTTCGAGTTCCCGCAGGAGGTGCTCAACGAGGCCGCTTCGGTACCGCTGGTGGTCGAGCCGGCCATGTTGGGCAACCGCGTGGACCTGCGCAGCACGCCGCTGGTGACCATCGACGGTGAAGACGCCAAGGACTTCGATGACGCGGTGTTCTGCGAACCGAATGCCGAGGGTTTCCGCCTGGTGGTGGCCATCGCCGACGTGTCCAACTACGTCCGCCCCGGCACGCCGCTGGATGACGAAGCGCAGAAGCGCGCCACCTCGGTGTATTTCCCGGGTTTCGTGGTGCCGATGCTGCCCGAGACCCTGTCCAACGGTATCTGCTCGCTGATGCCCAAGGTCGATCGCATGTGCTTCGTCTGCGACATGCAGGTGAACCGCGACGGTGAGGTGATCCATTCGCGCTTCTACGAAGCGGTGATGAATTCGCATGCCCGCCTGACCTACAACCAGGTCTGGCAGGCGGTCGGTGAAAACGACCCGGCGGTGCGCAAGGAGATCGCTGCGGTGCTGCCGCAGGTCGAGCGCCTGCACCAGCTGTACAAGGTGCTGGCCAAGGCCCGTACCAAGCGCGGCGCGATCGAGTTTGAATCGTCAGAAGTGCGCTTCGTGCTGGACAACACCGGCGAAGTGACCCAGGCCGGCATGCTGGTGCGCAACGACGCGCACAAGCTGATCGAAGAATGCATGATCGCCGCCAACGTGCAGGCCGCGCGCTACCTGCTGCACAAGCAGGTGCCGGCGCCGTTCCGCGACCACGCCAAGCCGCCGGAAGCCAAGTACGACGACCTGCTGGAGTTCCTGAAGGAATTCAAGCTGAGCCTGCCGCCGTGGTCGAAGGTGCAGCCGGGCGATTACACCAAGCTGCTCAAGAAGGTGCGCGAGCGCCCCGACGCGGCCCTGCTGGAATCGGTGCTGCTGCGCAGCCAGAGCCTGGCGGTGTATTCGCCGGACAACCAGGGTCACTTCGGTCTGTCGCTGGATGCGTACGCGCACTTCACCTCGCCGATCCGCCGCTATCCCGATCTGCTGGTGCACCGTGCGATCAAGCATGCGCTCAGCGGCGCACCGGCAGAGAAGTACACCTACTCGCCGCGTGAGATGGCCGCGCTGGCGCTGCAGTGCTCCGAACGCGAGCGCCGGGCCGACGAGGCCGAGCGCGAAGTGGACGAACGCTACCGCGCCGCGTGGATGGAAAAGCACGTGGGCGGCCAGTTCGAGGGCGTGATCAGCGGCGTGACCAGCTTCGGCCTGTTCGTGGAACTGGACGAATCCAAGGTCAACGGCCTGGTCCACGTGACCCAGCTGCCACACGACTATTACCAGTTCGACGCCACCCGCAAGACGCTCAGCGGCGAACGCCGCGGCAAGGCCTACCGCCTGGGCGACCGCGTGCGGATCCTGGTGCTCAAGGCCAGCATGGAAGAGCGCAAGATCGACTTCCGCCTGGTCGAGGAGCAGGGCGACGAGGTGGCCGAACTGCCACCGCGCGGCCAGCCGGCCAAGCGCAAGAAGCAGAAGTACTGAAAGACGGGCGTACCGGCCACCGGCCGGTACGCCGCGGCCGCCCTGCCGGTGCGGCCACACTCAAACCGGTGGGTACCGATCGTTATCCGGTAGGTGCCTACCGTCATCCGGTGGGTACCGACCGTTGGTCGGTACGCGTTGATCGGCCCCGCATTCCCGATTCGGAGCGCGCCCATGCCCGACCTCCCCGAATACAGCGGCGGCTGCCAGTGCGGCGCCATCCGCTTCCACGTCCGCGGCGAACTCACCGACAGTTCGATCTGCCATTGCCGGATGTGCCAGAAAGCCTTCGGTGCCTATTACGCCCCCTTGGTCTCCGTGCGCACCGTCGACTTCACCTGGACCCGGGGCGAGCCACGCCGCTTTGCCTCCTCCAACCTGGTCCAGCGCGGCTTCTGCCCCGACTGCGGGACGCCGCTGACCTACGAAGCACCCGACGGCATGGCCATTGCGGCCGGTGCCTTCGACGAACCCGCGCGCCTGCCGCCCACCGTGCAGTACGGCACCGAGGCCAAGCTGCCGTTCGTGGACACCCTGGCGTCGCTGCGCGTGATCCGTGACCAGGATGACCCCGAGATGGCCCTGCTGCAGGGCCTGGTCAGCCACCAGCACCCCGACCACGACACCCCCTGAAGGTGCCGCACCCCGGGGGCGGGCCCCCGGCGTGAACGCCCGGCGGGGCAGGCGGGGCCTTGATGCTCTACCATTACCACCCCCTGTACCGGTCGTGCCCCCGCAATGAGCAAGCAAAGCCAGTGGATCGTCGGCGTCAACGCTGTCGCCTCTTCGATCGAGAACGATGCCGAGAACGTCCGCGAGGTGCTGATCGAAGCCAGCGCGAAGAATCCGCGGCTGGTGGAGATTGAAGAGAACGCGCGCCGCAAGGGCATTGACGTGCGCAAGGTCAACACCCAGGCGCTCGACGGCGTGGGCGGCTCGGTACGCCACCAGGGCGTGGCCGCGCGCTACCAGGCGGCACGCACCTACGGTGAGAACGAACTGGAAGGCCTGGTCGAGGCGGCCGAGGGCAAGGCCCTGCTGCTGATCCTCGACGAGGTGCAGGACCCGCACAACCTGGGCGCCTGCCTGCGCAGCGCGGCGGCCGCCGGTGCCACCGCAGTGATCATTCCCAAGGACAAGTCGGCCACGGTCAACGCGACCGTGCGCAAGACCTCGGCCGGTGCGGCCGACCGCATCCCGGTGGTGGCGGTGACCAACCTGTCGCGCTGCCTGAAGGACCTGCAGAAGCTGGGCGTCTGGATCTACGGCTTGGCCGGTGAAGCCACCGCGTCGCTGTACTCCATCGACCTGAAGGGCAACGTGGCGCTGGTGCTGGGCGGCGAAGCCGACGGCCTGCGTCGTTTGACCCGCGAAAACTGCGACGGCCTGGTCAAGATCCCGATGCCGGGCGACATCGAAAGCCTCAACGTCTCCGTCGCCACCGGCGTGAGCCTGTTCGAGGCCGTCCGCCAGCGCGGCCTGTAACCCACCCGCGCGAGGGGGTAGAGCCGACCGTTGGTCGGCTGCTCTATGCGGCGTACGAAAGCCGACCAACGGTCGGCTCTACCCCCCGGGGTGTCAGCCTGCGCTGCCGCCCAATGCCTTGAACAACGTTACGTCGTTGATCAACTGCCGCTGCCTCACCGAGGCCAGCGACAGTTCGGCATCGCGCCGGGTCTGCTGCGCTTCCAGCCAGGTGCGCAGGTCGGTGGCGCCTACCCGGTAGCGCACCTCGTACATCCGTTCGATCGCGACGGCTTCGTCGTAGGACGCCTGTGAGGCCGCCACCTGCGTGGCGAACTGCGTGCGTGCCGACAGGGCGTTGTCCACCTCCGACAGCGCGGTGTACAGCGTGCGCCGGAAGCCGTTGGCGGCGATCTGGTAATCGGTACCGGCCAGCCGGGTGTTCAACTGGGCCTGGCGCACATTGAGGAACGGCAGCGACAGCCCGGCACCGAGCGTAGCCACCGGGTTCTTCAACACGTCCGACAGTGAGGTGGCACCGGTACCGACGCTGCCGGTCAGGCTGAGCGCCGGGTAGTACTGGGTGGCGGTCACCTTGATGGTCTTCAGGCTGTTGCGCAGGCGCAATTCGGCCGCGCGCAGGTCGGGGCGGCGGCCGAGCAGGTCGGCTGGCAGGCCTTCGGCGACCACCGGGCTGCCCACACGCGCCAGTTGCTGCGGCTCGTCGGCCAGTGTCAGCGGCTGCCCATCCAGCAGCACCGTCAACGCATTGCGGGCGGCAACGCGCTGCTGCTCCAGTGCACTCTGCGCGGCGCGCTGGGCCTCCAGGCTCTGGGCAGCCTGGCGCACTTCCAACCGCGACACCGCACCGGCATCGAAGCGGGCCTGGACCAGCTCGCGGGTGCGCTGCAGCCGTTCCAGGTTGGCCTGGCCGGCGGCAATGGACTGGTTGAGGAACGCCAGCGTCCAGTACTGCGTGGCTACGTCGCTGATCACCAGCAGGGCGGTGTTCTGCAGGTCTTCCTGGCTGGCCTGGGCTTCCCACTGGGCGATGTCGCGCTGGGTGCGCAGGCGCCCCCACAGGTCGATCTCCCATTGCAGGGATACGCCGGCCGAGCTGCCGCGGTTCCAGTCCGCGCTCTGGTCGATGGGGCGGTTGCCGCTGCTGCTGACGCTGCCCGAGGGCTGCGGCCACAGCGCGTTGTCGGCCAGCCCGGCCTGCAGGCGCGCGCGCTGCACGGCCAGCCCGGCAGAGGCCAGGTCCGTATTGGCGGCCAGCGCGCGATCGATCACACGGTCCAGGCCGGGGTCACCGAATTGGGTCCACCAGGCATCGCGGCGGACATCGGCCGTTGCCGCATGCGGCTGTTCGGTGACCGCCTCGGTGGGGGTGTTCAAGGCGGCATCGCCACGGCCGTAGCTGGCCGGGACCGCCGGTGCATCGATCGGGTAGCGGCCGGTGCTGACACAGGCCGACAAAGCCAGCGCGGTCACGCAGGCCAGGGCCAACGGACGCAGCGAAGCAGGGTGCAACAGGGCAGGAGAAATCTTCATTCGCGCGCCAGCGCCTCCACGGGATCAAGTTGGGCGGCATTGCGCGCCGGAAGGAAGCCGAACGCCACGCCGATCAGGCTGGAGCAGGCAAACGCGGCCACGATGGATGCGGTCGAGAACAGCATCTGGAAGTCCGGCGCGAATTTGCCGAACAGCCAGCCGACCACCAGTGACAGACCGACGCCAAGCAGGCCACCGAGCAGACAGACCAGCACCGCCTCGATCAGGAACTGCTGGCGGATGTCGCTCTGCCGCGCGCCGACCGCCATGCGCACGCCGATCTCGCGGGTGCGCTCGGTCACCGACACCAGCATGATGTTCATCACGCCGATGCCGCCGACCAGCAGCGCGATCGCGGCGATCGCACTGATCAGCAGCGTCATCGTGCGGGTGGTCTGCTCGATGGTCTGGCGGATCTCGGCGCTGTTGCTGAGGAAGAAGTCCTCGGTGCCATGCCGCATGATCAGCAGCTTGGAAATCGCCGATTGCGCGGCATCCATCGGGGTGGCGTCATCCACGCGCACGGTGATGCTGGAGACATGGCTCTGGCCCAGCATGCGCGACATCACCGTGGTGTAGGGCACCCATACGCTCAAGCTGGTACTGCCACCAAAGCCGAAGCTCTGCCGCTGGGCCACGCCGACCACGCGGACCGGCACGTTGCCCAGCAGGATCACCTGGCCCACCGGGTCTTCGCCGTTGGGGAAGAACTGGGTGCGGGTGTTCTCATCGATGATCGCCACCTGGGCCAGGCTGCGTACCGCATCGGTGTCGAAGAAGCTGCCGGCGATCAGGGTGACGCCCTTGACCCGGAAGAACTGCTCGCCCACGCCGCTGACCTGCGCGGTGGCCGACTGGTTGCGGTAGCGCGCGGTTACCGAGGACGACACGCTGGGCGTGGCACTGTCGATGTAGCTCTGCCGCGCCAGCGCATCGGCATCGCTGGCCTTGAGGGTCTGCACCCGCGCCGAGCGCATGTCGCCGAAACCGCGTCCGGGATAGACGTCGATGGTGTTGGTGCCCAGCGCGCTGATGTTCTGCAGGATCTGCTGCTGCGAGCCATTGCCCAGTGCCACCACCGAGACCACCGAGGCGATGCCGATGATGATGCCGAGCATGGTCAGGAAGGTGCGCAGGCGGTGGGCATTCATCGCCAGCAGGGCCATGCGGAAGGCTTCGGTGAAGCGATCGCGCGCGGCCCGCCAGCTGTGGCCCTTGCCGGCGGCCACGGTCGGCTGGCGCTGCGCGCGGTAGCGCGGCGCATTCGGATTGAGACGGTCGGCGATGATCTCGCCGTCGCGGATCTCGATGATGCGCTGGGCGTGTTCGGCCACGCTCATGTCGTGGGTGACGATGATGATGGTGTGCCCCTCGGCATGCAGCTCGCCGAGGATGCCCATCACTTCTTCGCCGGATTTGGTGTCCAGTGCGCCGGTCGGCTCATCGGCCAGGATCACCTCGCCGCCGTTCATCAGTGCACGCGCAATGGACACGCGCTGCTGCTGGCCGCCGGAGAGCTGGCCGGGCTTGTGGTTCATGCGGTCGCCCAGCCCGAGCCGCTGCAGCAGCTGCTCGGCACGCGCGGTGCGCACCGGCCCCGGGCTGCCCGCATACACCGCCGGCACGGCCACGTTGCCGCGTGCGTCCAGATCGCCCAGCAGGTGGTAGCGCTGGAAGATGAAGCCGAAATGTTCGCGGCGCAGCTCGGCCAGTTCGTCCGGTTCCATGCTGCCGGTCTCGCGGCCGGCCACCTGGTAGCTGCCACGGGTAGGACGATCCAGGCAGCCGAGGATGTTCATCAGCGTGGACTTGCCCGAGCCGGACTGGCCGACGATGGCGACGATCTCGCCGGCGGCGATGTCCAGGTTGACGTCGCGCAGCACCGCGATGGTCTCATCGCCCGCGGGAAATTCGCGGCGCAGGTCGCGCAGCCGCAGCAGCGGCGTGCCGGTGGATGCCGGGGTCATCGACGCGGTCCGCCCATGCCCGGGCCACCGATCCGCACCTGCGCACCGCCGCGGCCACCACTGCCGCTGCCGCCGGCGGCAGCGCCACCTTCACCCACCACCACTTTCTCGCCTTCCTTCAGCCCGGACAGCACTTCGGCCGTGGCGCCGTTGTTGATGCCGATCTTGACCTTGCGCGGCGTGGGCATGCCGTCGGCATCGGCCACGCGCACCATGTACTGGCCATCGCGGGTCTTCGGGCCCAGGGCCACGGCCGGAATGGTCAGCACGCCCTTGGCCTGCTTGAGCATCACCGACACCTGCGCGGTCATGTCGATGCGCAGCGTGCCGTCGGGGTTTTCCACGTCGAACAGTGCGTTGTAGTACACCGCGCTGCTGGCGCTGGAGCTGGACGAACTGGAACTGGACGAACTGTCGTTGGCGATCGACGACGGCGCCGGGTTCACCTGGCGCAGGGTGGCGTGGT
The DNA here is from genome assembly GCF_059758695.1 of Stenotrophomonas sp. GQ19. Classification (NCBI taxonomy): domain Bacteria; kingdom Pseudomonadati; phylum Pseudomonadota; class Gammaproteobacteria; order Lysobacterales; family Lysobacteraceae; genus Stenotrophomonas; species Stenotrophomonas sp. GQ19. The sequence goes on from NZ_JCAXES010000004.1 coordinate 57,697, forward strand.
ACTTGCGGTCCGGCTCGCCCAGCGTGGTGAAGTACACCGGCATGCCGGCCTTGATCTTCACCACGTCCGCCTCGGACACCTCGGCATTGACCGTGACCAGGTCCAGCCGCGCCAGCATCACGATGGTTGGTGCGGTCTGGTTGGCGTTGACGGTGCGGCCTTCCTCGGCCACCACCGCGACCACGGTGCCGTCCATCGGCGCGATGATGCGGGTATAGGCCAGGTTGGCGCGGGCGGTGCCCAGTTCGGTTTCGCGGCCTTTGATCTGTGCGTCGTAGGACTGGATCTGGGCACGCGCGGTTTTCAGCTTGGCATCGGCGGCGTCGTACTCGGCGCGCGAGGTGGCCTCGGCGGCGAGCATCTGCTGCTGGCGGGCGAATTCCAGTTCTGCCTCACGCAGGCTGGCCTGCTGCACCGAGCGCTGGGCCTTGACCTGGTCCAGCGTGGCCTGCGCGTTGAGCACCTGGTTCTGCTGGGTGGTGGCGTCGATCTCGGCAATCAGGTCGCCCTGCTTGACGCTATCGCCCAGCTGCACCTTCAGCGACTTGATCTGGCCCGAGGCCTGCGCGCCCACGCTGACCAGCTTGTAGGCGTCGATCACCCCGGTGGCTTCCACGGTCTGTTCGATGTCCCCGCGGCTGACCGGCGTGGTGGCCAGGGCCGGTGCGGCCGGCTTGCGCAGGGTCCATGCGACAATCGCACCCAGCACGGCAATCACGATGATCAACAGCAGCACACGGCCGCGACGGGTGGTGGGCAGGCGGGGCTTCACGATGATCGTCTACTCGGCAGGCCGGCGTGCGGCGTTGTCAGCATTGTGAAGACCGCTCGGCGAAGGCTCAACACTCGCCATGTGTCGCGGCGTAACCAGACCGGGGCCGGTGTGTGTCGTTGTGTGTCTGTGGCGGCCCTTGAAACACGTGTACGTAAACCACTGGATGCGGTTCAGCTCCCGACAGGGGATCATGGCCGCATGGAGACTCCCAACCCGATGCATCGACTGCTGATCGTCGACGACGACAACGACATCCGCCAGCTGCTGGCCGAACAACTGGGCCGTGCCGGCTACCAGGTGAGCACCGCCGGCGATGGCCATGGCATGCGCCAGGTACTCGAGCGCGAGCACGTGGACCTGATCGTGCTCGACCTCAACCTGCCGCGCGAAGACGGTCTTACCCTGTGCCGCGACCTGCGTGCGCGCTCCAACACGCCGGTGATCATGCTCACCGCGCGCAGCGAGCCGATCGACCGCGTGCTGGGCCTTGAGATGGGTGCCGACGACTACCTGGGCAAGCCCTTCGAGCCCCGCGAACTGCTGGCGCGCATCCGCAACGTGCTGCGCCGTACCGAAGCGCTGCCGGCCAACCTGGAGCCGCTGGCCATTCGCCGTGCCCGGTTCTCGCACTGGATCTTCGACCTGGAGCATCGCCACCTGCTCGATCCCGATGGCCGTGTGGTGGTGCTGTCCGGCGCGGAGTTCCGGCTGCTGCGGGTGTTTGTCGGGCACGCCAACAAGGTGTTGTCGCGCGAGCAGCTGGTGGCGCTCAGCAGCGGCCGCACCTATGAATCGCAGGACCGCGCGATCGACCTGCAGGTGAGCCGGCTGCGCAACAAGCTGGCCGACGATGGCGGCAGCGACGGATTGATCAAGACCGTGCGCAACGAAGGGTATGTGCTGGCCACGGCAGTGACGCTGGAATGAATCGCCTGCGCCGGTTCTTCGCCTCCATGGTGGGGCGCCTGTTCGTGATCCTGCTGCTGGGCATGAGCGTGGCCGCGATCGGCGCGACGATGCTGGCCAGTTCCAAGCGCCAGCAGGAGTTCGAGCGGCAGAACCTCAACCGCATCGCCGACCGGCTGCAGGGCTATGTGAATCTGCTCGATGGCAACCCCGAGCTGCGTGAGCGCCTGCTCGACAGCGGCGGCCCCAGCGTGCGGCGACTGCCGCCCGGTGCCCGGGTAGGGCGCCCGGACGCGGCCTTGATGGAAGTGCTGGACGATCGCCCCGGGCCGGTGTCGAGCAGCAAGGTGGCCTTCACCTGGTTCCGTTCCTGCCTGCCCACGTTGCCGGAGCTGCCGCACCCGAAGAAGCCGCGCAACGGCCCGCCGCGCGAGCGCGACCCGGCCTTCATTCCGCCCCGCTGCCGCATGGTGTCGCTGCGCCTGAGCGACGGCACGCCGCTGCAGCTGGCGCTGGACTCGCCGGCGGTGGCCCACAACGGCATCCTGGCCGTGGACCCGCTGTTTCTGACCCTGCTGGTGCTGGCCATCGCGGTGCTGGCCTATATCGTGGCGCGCATGGCCAGCGCGCCGCTGCAACGCCTGGCCGCGGCCGCCGCGGCACTGGGCGATGACCTGCAGGGCGCGCCGATGCCGGTGACCGGACCGCTGGAAGTGCGCCGCGCCGCAGAAGCGTTCAATGCCATGCAGAAGCGGCTGCAGCGCCACCTTGGCGAGCGCACCCAGATGCTGGCGGCAATCACCCATGACCTGCAGACCCCGGTTACCCGGCTGCGCCTGCGGCTGGAGAATGTCGCCGATGAAGCGCTGCGCGAGCGCCTGGTGGGCGACCTCGCCGCGATGCAGGCGCTGATCCGCGAAGGCCTGGAACTGGCGCGCAGTGCCGAAAGCGCCGAACAACGCGCGGCGCTGGACCTGGACTCGCTGCTGGAAAGCATCGTGGAAGACGCCGGCGAAGCCGGTGCCGACGTGCGCTTCGAACACCCCAGCGGGGCGGTGCTGATGCTGCGCCCGTTGGCGATGCACCGGTTGTTTTCCAACCTGGTCGACAACGCGGTCACCTATGGGCACTCGGCACGGGTCAGCGTGGAGCAGGATGCCGAGCGGGTGATCGTGCGGATCCGTGACAGCGGCCCCGGCCTGCCGGAAGAAGAGCTGGAGGCGGTGTTTGATCCGTTCGTGCGGCTGGAAACCTCGCGCTCGCGCGAGACCGGTGGCGCCGGGCTGGGCCTGACCATCGCGCGTGCCCTGGCCGAAAAAGACGGGGCGCGGCTGCTGTTGCGCAACCATCCGCAGGGTGGGCTGGAGGCGGTGGTGGAATGGCCGGCCACGTTGCGCGTGGGGACCTGGCGCCCGGGCTGAGCATTCTCGCCACACACACGCGCGGTTTTGCCTACTATGGGCAACTCCCCCCGCGTTATCCCGCATGAGCGTGCCTTTCTTCGTCGGTTGCCCCATTGGTGCATCGCCGCTTGCCGCGCGGCGCCCAGGCTGTTTGCCGGCCGGTCCCCACGGATGAACCCAGGGGGGCGCGGGAGCCGGTGGCGGCCGGTACATCGACAGTTTGCCCGGTGTCTTGGCACTGCCCTGGTGTGGCTGTGCCTGCTGTGCGCGCTGCCGTCCACGGTGGGGGCGCAGGACGGGCCACCGCCGCTGCGCGACTACGCCATCGACGTGTGGACCTCGCGCAATGGCCTGCCGCACAACTCGCTGCGCGACATCGCCCAGACCCCCGAAGGCCACCTCTGGTTCGCCACCTGGGAAGGGCTGGTGCGCTACAACGGCCTGGATTTCACCGTCTTCGACCGCAGCACCCGGCCGGGCCTGCGCGACAACGGCGTGGGCGCGTTGCTGGTGGACCGCAGCGGTGGGCTGTGGATCAGTGATTCACGCGGCAACGTGACCCGGCGCGGCAGCGACGGGCGCTGGCAGGTCTACGAACACCAGCCCGGTACGCCGCAGGTGCTGATCCAGGCCATGCAGATGGACAGCCATGGCCGCCTGTGGCTGCTCTACGAAGGGCAGGGCATCGGCAGCCTCGCCCCGGACGGTCGCATCGAGTACCAGAAACCGCCGGCCGGTGTGCCGATGGCCATGAGCTTCACCAAACTGGTGGTGGACGCGCAGGACCGGGTCTGGGTGGGCACCCTGGACGGGCTGGTGGTGCGCGACACCGACGGCGTGCTGCGGCGCGCACCGGAGAGCTTCGGGCTGGGGCACGGCCTGGTGTGGCCCTACCGCGGGCCGGACGGCGTGGTCTGGATCGTGGCCGGCGAACGCATCTACCGCATGCAGGACGGCGTGCCGCAGCTGCAGCACCGCCTGCCCGGGGTGATGCACATCACCGCGATGCTGCAGGATCGCCATGGCGACCTGTGGCTGGGCACCGAGAACCAGGGCCTGCTGCGGCTGTCGCGGCATGGCCTGGAGCGCCTGCCCACCGGGCTGTCGCTGCCCGGCGGGCGCGTGGTGAGCCTGCGCGAGGACGCCGAAGGCAGCATCTGGGTGGGCGCCAACGGCGGCCTGTACCGGCTGCGCGAAACCTTGTTCAGCAGTTTCACCGAGCGCGACGGGCTCAGCGGCGACTACATCCGCACGGTGCTGGAGGACCAGCAGCGGCAGCTGTGGATCGGCAGTGCCAGCGGCCTGGACCGGCGCGATGCACAGGGCCGTTTCTCGCCGGTGGCGTTGCGCAACAGCGGCGGCAAGACACCCTCGGTGCTCAGCCTGGCCCAGGACCACGAGGATGATCTGTGGGTCGGCACGTTCGGCGACGGGGTGTTCCGGCTGGATGCCCAGGGCCGCACCCTGCGCAACTACGGCACCGCCGATGGCCTGCCCGGCGGCAACATCCGCGCCATCAGCGTGGACCGCGCCGGCGTGGTCTGGGCCGGCACCCAGAAGGGCGTGGTGCGCATCGATGACCACGGCGTGGAAGTGCCGCGTGCGCCGGGCATGCCGGGCGGCCTGATTACCGCCCTGGCCCACGACGCCGACGGCGCCTTGTGGATCGGCACCATCGAGGGCATCCGCGTGCTGCGCGGCAACCGCGTGCAGAGCATCGACCTGGCCCCGCTGGGCGGCGGTCGCAGCGTGTTCGGCTTCCAGCAGGTGGGCGACGCGATGTGGGTCAGCAGCGACCGCGGCCTGTACCGCTGGCAGGACGGCCGCCTGGCACGGGTCGGGCTGGAGCAGGGCATGCCGGTGGACACCGTGTTCCAGCTGGTGCCCGACCGCATCGGCAACGTCTGGATCAGCAGCAACCGCGGCGTGCTGCGCACCGACATGGCGATGCTCAACGAGGTAGCCGATGGCCGCGCACCGCGGGTCGAGGTGGAGCATTACAACGAGATCGACGGCATGGCCAATTCGCAGGCCAACGGCAGTTCCGGCCCGTCGGCCCTCCTGCGCCAGGACGGCACATTCTGGGTGGTCACCGCGGGCGGCCTGAGCATGGTCGACCCACTGCGCCTGCAGCGCTTCCGCGAGCGGCTGGCGCCGCCGGCGGTGATCGAAAGCGTGCAGGTCGATGGCAAGCCGCTGCACTGGCAGGGCGAGAACCACAACAGCATTCCCGGTGGGCGCCGACTCAGCGTGAGCTATGTGGGCCTGAGCTACCTGATGTCCGAGCGGATCCGCTACCGCACCCGCTTGAGCGGCCTGGACAAGGGCTGGATCGAACGCGGCCAGCAGCGCAGCGTGGAGTTCATCGGCCTGCCGCCGGGCGATTACACCCTGCACGTGTCCGCCGCGCATCCCGGTGGCAGCTGGAGCGACAGCGAGGCGGTGTGGGAATTCACCGTTGAACCGTTCCTGTGGCAGCGCCGCAGTGTGCAGGTGGTGGCCGCGCTGCTGCTGTTGGGCGGTCTGATCGCGTTGTACCTGTATCTGATCCACCGCTACAAGGCCAGCAACGTGCGCCTGGCGCGGATGGTGGATGAAGCCACCCGCGACCTGCAGGCGCAGACGGTGAACCTGCAGGCGTTGAACCAGGAAAAGACCGAACTGGCCGACCGGCTGGCGGTGCAGGCCGAGCAGTTCGGCCGGCAGGCACGCGAGGATGCGTTGACCGGTCTGCCCAACCGGCGCGCCTTCGATGAGGCACTGGCGCGCGACTTCGCCCGGTCCCAGCGCAGCGGCCACCCGCTGTGCCTGGTGGTGCTGGACATCGACCACTTCAAGGAGGTCAACGACCAGCACAGCCACAGCGTGGGTGATGTGGTGCTGGTGGAAGTGGCGCGCGTGATCGCCTCGGCCTGCCGCGATTCGGACATGCCCGCGCGGACCGGCGGCGAGGAGTTCACGCTGCTGCTCAACGACACTCGCCTGGCCGAAGCGGCGCAGGTGTGCGCGCGCCTGCGCGGGCTGTTCCATGACCACCCGGACTGGGCCGGCGTGCCGGGCCTGAAGGTGACCTTCAGCGCGGGACTGGTGGAACTGGACGCCGCCGACCGCACCCCGATGCTGCTCTACCAGCGCGCCGACCGCGCGCTGTACCGGGCCAAGAGCGAAGGCCGCGACCGCACCGCGATCGGGTAGCGCCGTCCGTTGGTCGGCTGCACGTGGTGTGTGGCATGCAGGCGGTTGGCGCGAACGGCAGCCGACCAACGGTCGGCTCTACCAGGCGAAGCGACACATCGGGTAGAGCCGACCGTTGGTCGGCTGTTCGTGGTGCGTGGCATGCAGGCGGTTGGCGCGAAGAGCAGCCGACCAACGGTCGGCTCTACCCGGCGAAGCGACACATCGGTAGAGCCGACCGTTGGTCGGCTGCACGTGGTGTGTGGCATGCAGGCGGTTGGCGCGAACGGCAGCCGACCAACGGTCGGCTCTACCTTCGGGGGGCGTACCGGGTTACCGCGGCCAGGCGTTGGCGATGGTGCAGAACAGCTTGGCGGTCTGCTCGGTGTCGTACACCGCGCTGTGCGCTTCGTCGGCGTCCCAGCCCAGCCCGGCGGCAGCGGCGGCGCGGGCGAGGACGGTCTGGCCATAGGCGATGCCGGCCATGGTCACTGTGTCGAACACGCTGAAGGGGTGGAACGGGTTGCGCTTGTGGCCCACCCGGTTCACCGCGGCGTTGACGAAACCCAGGTCGAAGTGCGCGTTGTGCCCGACCAGGATCGCGCGCTGGCAGCCGTACTTCTTCACCGCCGCACGTACCGGCGCGAAGATGTGGTCCAGTGCATCCTTCTCGGACTTGGCCAGGCGGAACGGGTGGTCGAGGATGATGCCGGTGATTTCCAGCGACTTCGGGTCGATCTCCAAACCTTCGGCCGGGATCACGTGGGCGCTGGCGGTCTGGCCGGGGTACAGCAGCCCGTTTTCGTCCATTTCGATCGGCACGGCGGCGATTTCGAGCAGCGCATTGCGGTTGCAATCGAAGCCGCCGGTCTCCACGTCGATCACGACCGGCAGGAAGCCGCGGAAGCGCTGGGACATGGCCAGGTTCACTGCCGGGGCAGCAGGCGCCGGAGCGGCGGTGTGGGGCGAGGCGGCATCTGTCATGCGGCGATTCTAGCAGAGGGGGGCTGTACGCCCCCCGCGCTCAGGCCAGCGCAGGCGAGCGTGCCAGGCAGCGCTGCAGCAGCCGGTCCAGGCTCAACGGGCCAGCCCCCTGCAGGGCCAGCGGCAGCAGCATGGCCATGAACAGCACGGGCAGCTTGAAGTTGCCAAAGCCCTGGTCGGTGATGGCATAGCCCATCGCCAGCTCGCCCAGCCCGTCCCAGTGCATGGGCCAATGCACGGCGGCGGTGGCCACCACGGTCAGCACCAGCAGGCTGCTGGCGGCCATGCGCGTGCCCAGGCCGACCAGCAGGCAGGCCGCGCCCACCAGCTCGAACCACGTGGCCAGCTGCCAGTTGACGCTGGCCGGTATCTGGTCGAAGGGAAACGGAAATGCCTGCGGCAGGTCGCCGAACCAGTTGCTGCCGTGCAGTTTCTCGCGGCCGGATTCGAAATACTCCCAGGCCATCAGCAGGCGCAGGCCAAGCGGGGCAATCCACGGGCCGAGCGGGTCCAGCCGGCCGCGCAGGGCGGCCAGGTACGGTGTCTTCATCAACGGAATCCTTGGTGGGGGATCAGGAAGCGGGCGGGGCCGGGCCGACAACGCCGCTGCCGTGGAACTGGCGCAGCAATGCTGCTCCGGGGGCGAGCAGTGCATCGGCGGCCAGGCCGTGGGCCCGTGCAAGCTGCTGCAGGTGCCACGTGCCGGCATGGCCGGGCTGTTGGCCGATCTGTTCCAGCAACTGCGCGGCCATCGGGCTGATGGACGCAAAACGCACCTGCCCATCCGGGTCACGCCGCACCAGCAGCCCGGTGGGGGCGTCGCCAGGCGCGCCGGGCGCGTCGTCGCTGCCCAGCCGGTGCACCGGCCAGTGGTACAGCAGCGGCCACGCCAACGGCGAACGCTGCAAGGGGGCATGCATCGGGTCCAGCCCGGGCGTGGCCGGCAGTGGTTGGGCATCAAGCTGGTACAACGCGGTTTCCACCCACTCGTAGTGGGCCAGTTCGGCCAGCGCCGGGTGCGGCAGCATCGGCTGGGCCTGCAGCCACTGCACGAACTCGGCGGCCAGCTCGGTGAACAGCGGGGTCTGCGCACGGTGCTCGGCCACGAAGCGCCTTACCAGCACGGTCCACTCGGAATCACCCAGCAGCTGCACGCAGACCGGGAAGCCGGTGCCCAGCAGGCCCAGCAGGTTGTTGAACACCAGCCGCCGGTAAACCGCCACGCGCCGTGCGTCCAATCCGGCGGGCGAGGCTACCTGTGCCGGGTCGCGCAGGTGGGTGGTGAGTGCCCGCTGCTGGGCGTGCAGGCGGGCCGGCGCGTCAGTCACGGGTGGCTCCGGCGTATGCGGCCATCAGCTGGCGGATGGTGCGCAGTTCGTCGCGCAGTTCGGGGCAGGGCGGGAAGTTGAAATCGCGTTCGAGCAGGGTGGGGCGTGCACCGATGCGCGCGTAGGTGCGGGCCAGCAGGTTCCAGACCGGATCGATCACGGCGCTGCCGTGGGTGTCGATCTTGAGGTCCTCGGCCTCGTCCAGGTGCCCGGCCACGTGCAGGCAGACGATGCGCTCGGCGGGCAGCCCGGCGATGAACGCGTCGGCGTCGTAGCCGTGGTTGCAGGCGTTGACGTAGACGTTGTTGACGTCCAGCAGCAGGTCGCAATCGGCTTCGGCCAGCACGGCGTTGGTGAAGGCCAGTTCGTCCATGGCCGGTTCGGGGGCGAGGTAGTAGGAGACGTTTTCCACCGCGATGCGGCGGCCCAGGACATCCTGCACGCGGGCGATGCGCGCGGCGGTGTGGTGCACGGCTTCATCGGTGAAGGGGATGGGCAGCAGGTCGTAGAGGTGGCCATCGTCGCTGCAGTAGCTCAGGTGTTCGCTGTACAGCGGTACCCGGTGCTGGTCGAGGAACCGGCCCACCTGTTCAAGGAGTTGGGTATCCAGCGGCGCGGTGCTGCCGAGCGACAGGGACAGGCCGTGGCAGGTCAGGGGGTAGCGCTGGGCGAGGTCGGCCAGGGCCTCCCCGGCAGGGCCGCCCACGCCGATCCAGTTTTCCGGGGCGCATTCGAGGAAGTCGAGGTCGCCGGCCGGGGCATCACGCAGGGTCTGCAGCAGTGCGCGGCGCAGGCCCAGCCCGGTCGCCGCCGCAGGCAGCGGCGACCGGTGCATGCCCGGGGCGATGCGGTCAGTGCTTGGCACCGCACTTGCCTTCGCCGCACTTGCCTTCCGCGGCCTTCTTGTCGCCGGCGGCCTTGGTCTTGGCGCCGGTGCCCTTGCCCTTGTCGGCGCCGCACTTGCCTTCGCCACACTTGCCTTCGGCGGCCTTGGCGCCGGTTGCGGTGGCCGTTTTGTCAGCGGCCTTGGTGCCGGCCTTGTCGCCATGGGCGCCACACTTGCCTTCACCACATTTGCCTTCGGCGGCCTTGGTCGCGGCCTGCCCGGCAACGAGGTAGCCCTGGGCCAGGTCGGTCATGCTCAGCGCAGACGCCGACGCGGTGACGCCGAGGCCGGCGACGAGCGCGGTGGCGGCCAGCAGGGACAGCGAACGGGTGGGATTGCTCATCGGGTGGTGCTCCTTGGTATGGGCCGGGGCCCGGGATGGCTGCGTGGGGGCAGCAGGTGTGGCCATGGTGGGCCGGCCCGGCTCAACGAATCCTCACACAGGATTCAACATTTCGTGAAGTGTGGGGGTGGTTGTTTTTCTTTTTAGAAGCGAAAAGCTAGAGCTAGAGCTGGAGCAACTGCAACTGCAACAGCCGGTGGTGCGGGCGTGTCTGGCTTGGCGGGTACGGGTGGGTTGGCGGGACACGCCGTGAATCCATCCTTGGAGGCTCGTGGGCGCCATCCATGGCGCCCAACGGTCCCGCCAACCCACCCGTACCCACCCTGTGACAGTGAGTCGGATCGCAACGAAGAAGCAGAGCATTTAGATCCGTGCCGTTGCAGCTTTGCAGTGCTCGGCTTTGCTATGGCTGCCAGCTAACTGTCGAGGGTGGGGGTGTGTGGGTTCGCGGGACCCTGAGCCGCATGGATGCGGCGACGGAGCCTACATGGACGTACTTGCGGCGTGTCCTGCGAACCCACACACCCCCGCCCAACTCAGGTCAACGAGAAGACTGCAGCTGTTGAGCTCCATTCTTGGGCGACATGGAAGCCCGAAACGAAAAAAAGCCGCCACCCGAAGGCAGCGGCTTTTGCTTTTCTATAGTTCGGCAGTTCAGACGTGATCGGTGCTGCTGGTTTCGTCGCGCTTTTCGCGTGGCGGCAGGACCTGCTCGCCGTGTACCAGGAACCAGACGTTCTCGGCGATGTTGGTGGCGTGGTCGCCCACGCGTTCCAGGTTCTTGGCCATGAACAACAGGTGCGTGCACGGGGTGATGTTGCGCGGGTCTTCCATCATGTACGTGAGCAGCTCGCGGAACAGTGCGGTGTACTGTGCGTCCAGCCGTGCGTCGTCGTCGCGCAGTGCCAGCGCGGCGGCCGCGTCGTTGTCGCGGTAGGCCTCGATCGCGCGTCGTACCTGCTGCGCTGCCAGCCGGCCCAGCGAACGCAGGCCCTGGATCTGCGGCAGCGGCGGTACCTTGCTCAGGGCGATCGAACGCTTCGCCACGTTCGCGGCGTAGTCGCCGATGCGCTCGATATCGGCCGGAATGCGCAGGCCTGCCAGGATCTCGCGCAAGTCGCGCGCCATCGGCCCGCGCAGTGCAAGACGCATCACGTCGTGGCTGATCTGTTGCTCCAGGCCGTCAATCGCCTCGTCGTTGGCGATGATGCGCTGGGCGGCGTTCTCGTCGCGCTTTTCGATCACGTCCATCGACGCCTCGAGCTGTGCGACCGCCATCTCGCCCATGCGCACGATCTCGGCCACCAGCCGCTGCTGCTCTTCGTCGTAACTCTTGACGATATGGTCGTTGGGAATGCTCATGCGGGTGTCATCCAAAGGTTCGTGGCCGAGATCAGCCGAAACGGCCGGTGATGTAGTCTTCTGTCTGCTGCTTGTTGGGCTGCGAGAAGATCACTTCGGTGCGGTCGTGTTCGATCAGGTCGCCCAGGTACATGAAGGCGGTGTAGTCCGACACGCGCGCGGCCTGCTGCATGTTGTGGGTCACGATCACGATCGTGTAATCGTGCTTGAGCTCTTCCACCAGCTGCTCGATGCGGCTGGTGGAGATCGGGTCCAGCGCCGAGGTCGGCTCGTCCAGCAGCAGCACGTCCGGGCGCAGGGCCACGGCACGGGCAATGCACAGACGCTGCTGCTGGCCACCGGACAGGCCCAGCGCGCTCTGGTTGAGCTTGTCCTTCACCTCGTCCCACAGCGCACCCTGGCGCAGCGCCTGCTCGACGCGCACGGCCATGTCGGCCTTGGACAGCTTCTCGTGGTGGCGGATGCCGTAGGCCACGTTCTCGAAGATGGTCATCGGGAACGGCACCGGCTTCTGGAACACCATGCCCACCTTGCTGCGCAGGCGGTTCATCGGGTACTTCGGCGCCAGGATATTCTCGCCGTCCAGCAGCACCTCACCGCGCGCCTCCATTTTGGGGTACAGCGCGTAGATGCGGTTGAAGATGCGCAGCAGCGTGGACTTGCCGCAGCCGGACGGACCGATCAGGGCGGTGACGCGCTTTTCGGGGATCTCCAGCTCGATGTTCTTCAGCGCATGGAACTTGTCGTAGTAGAAGTCCAGTCCACGCGCGGCCAGCTTGATCGGCGCCGGGGTCTGCAGGTTTTCATGCGAGGCCGGGACCACGATGCGCTGCATCGGCACGGCGTTGGAAAGATCGTTCATGGCGATATCCGCGGAAAGGTCAGTCATGGGAGATACGGTTGCGCAGCAGGATGCCGCGCGCAGAGAGGCTGACCAGCAGCACGAACACGGTCAGCACCAGCGCGCCGGCCCAGGCCAGCACCTGCCAGGATTCATACGGGCTGCCGGCGAACTGGTTCATCACCACCGGGACCGAGGCCATCGGCTGGAACACGTTGCTGTTCCAGTACTGGTTGCCGAAGGCGGTGAACAGCAGCGGCGCGGTTTCACCGGAGATGCGGGCCAGCGCCAGCAGGATGCCGGTGACGATGCCGGCGGCGGCGCTGCGGTACAGCACCTGCACGGTCACCTTCCACTGCGGGATGCCCAGCGACAGCGCCGCTTCGCGCATCTGCGAGGGCACCAGGCGCAGCATCTCATCGGTGGTGCGCACCACCACCGGCAGCACGATGAAGGCCAGCGACAGCGCACCGGCGAAGGCCGAGAACTGCCCGCCGGTCTGCATCACGTACAGCGTGTAGACAAACAGGCCCAGCACGATCGACGGTGCCGACAGCAGGATGTCGTTGACGAAACGGACCACGGTGCCGGCCTTGCGGAAGTTGCCGTACTCGGCCAGCCAGGTGCCGGCCAGTACGCCCAGCGGCGTGCCGATGGCAATGGCCAGGCCGCACATCACCGCGCTGCCGAAGAACGCATTGGCCAGGCCGCCTTCCTGCATCGGCGGTGGGGTCATCTTGGTGAACAGGTCCAGGTTGATGCCCGCCAGGCCCTTGGAGGCCAGCGTCCACAGGATCCAGCCCAGGAAGAACAGGCCGAACAGCGCGGTCAGACAGGACATCAGCAGCGCGACCACATTGACGATGCGGCGGCGCAGGTACAGCGGCTGGGAAGAGCTCTTGGCGACGGTGGACATCAGTTCCCCTCCTTGCGGGACAGACGCATCAGCATCAGGCGGGCGATTGCCAGCACCACGAAGGTGACGATGAACAGCACGAAGCCGAGCAGCAGCAGCGCCGAGCGATAGGTTTCGGTGGCTTCACCGAAGTCGTTGGCGATCAGCGCGGCAATGGTGGTGCCCGGTTCCAGCAGCGACGGCGACAGGCGCACGCTGTTGCCGATCACGAAGGCCACCGCCATGGTTTCGCCGAGCGCGCGGCCCAGGCCCAGGAAGATGCCGCCGATGACCGCCGAGCGGGTGTAGGGCAGCACGATGTCCCAGCTGACTTCCCACTTGGTGGAGCCCAGCGCGTACGCCGATTCCTTCAGGCGGGTCGGCACGGTGAGGAACACTTCGCGCATCACCGAGGAGATGAAGGGAATGACCATGATGGCCAGCACGAAGCCGGCGGTAAGCACGCCGATGCCCAGCGGCGGGCCCTGGAACAGCGGACCGATGATCGGCAGGGTGCCCAGGTGGTCGTTGAGGAACGGGGTGACGTACTCGGTCATCACCGGCACCAGCACAAACAGGCCCCACATGCCGTAGATGATCGAGGGGATGCCGGCCAGCAGTTCGATGGCGGTACCGACCGGGCCACGCAACCAGCGCGGCGCCACTTCGGTGAGGAAGAAGGCGATGCCGAAGCTCACCGGCACGGCGATGACCATCGCGATCAACGCGGTGACCAGGGTGCCGTAGATGGGCGCGAGGGCGCCGAATTTGTTTTCGACCGGATTCCATTCGGACGAATAGAAGAAGCTCAGGCCCTGCTCCTGCAAGGCATGGCGGCCGCCCCACAGCATCGAGAGTGCGGCGCAGGCCAGGGCCACCAGCACCAGGATGACGGTGGCGATCAGGACCCACCGGAACAGTTTGTCATTGCGGGCGTCACGCAGGTCGCGGGTGGACGGTGCGGGAACAGGCTGGGCGATGGCATTCATGGGAAAGGCGGGGGCCCAAAATTAGGTGGGGTAGTGCCAGGCCATGCCTGGCAGAACGGTGTCATGGCGCCACACTCCGGACCCGCGCAACGCGCGGGTCCGGTCTGGATCACTTGAATTCAGCCGCCCAGTACCCTTCGATCTGCGTCACCAGCTCGGCCGGCAGCGGCACGTAATGCAGTTCGTTGGCCTGCTTCTGGCCGTTTTCGAAGGCCCACTTGAAGAACGCCAGGGTTTCCTTGCTGCGCTTGGCATCCTTGGGCTGCTTGTGCATCAGCATGAAATTGGTGGCGGTGATCGGCCACGCCTGGTCGCCCGGGGCGTTGGTGATGACCAGGTTGAAGTCCTTGGCGCTGGCCCAGTCGGCGCTGGCGGCGGCAGCGGCGAAGGTTTCCGCGCTCGGCTGCACCCAGTTGCCGGCGGCATTCTGCATCGAGGCATACGGCATGCCGTTCTGCAGCGCGTAGGCCAGTTCGACGTAGCCGATGGAGCCCTTGATCTGCTTCACGTACGAGGCCACGCCTTCGTTGCCCTTGCCACCTACGCCGTCGGGCCACTGCACCGAGGTGCCTTCGCCGACCTTGCTCTTCCAGTCCGGGCTGACCTTGGACAGATAGTTGGAGAAGTTGAAGGTGGTGCCCGAGCCGTCGGAGCGGTGGACCAGGGTGATCTTGCCGTCGGGCAGCTTGACGCCCGGGTTGGCGGCCACGATGGCCGGGTCGTTCCAGGTCTTGACCTTGCCCAGGAAGATATCGGCCAGCAGCGCGCCGCTGAGGCGCAGCTTGCCGGCTTCCAGGCCGTCGATGTTGACCACCGGCACCACGCCGCCGATCGCCGACGGGAACTGGCCAAGACCGGCCTGGGCCAGTTCTTCGCTGCTCAGCGGCTTGTCGGAGGAACCGAAGTCGACGGTGCCGGCCTTGATCTGCGCGATGCCGCCGCCGGAGCCGATGGACTGGTAGTTGATCTTGGCGCCGGTGGCGGTGTTGTAGTCAGCCGACCACTTGGACACCAGCGGGAAGATGAAGGACGCGCCGGCGCCGGAAATTTCAGCGGTCAGGCGATCACCGGCAGCGGGCGCAGCCGCGGGAGCGTCGGTAGCCGGCGCGGCAGCCTGGCCTTCGGCGCCCGGCTTGCAGGCGGAAAGACCCAGCGCGATGGCCAGGGAAAGGGCGGTCAAGCCAGCCGTGTGCAGTTTCATCGGTCACTCCGTAGCGGGATAGGGGCCGGTCTCTCCGGCGACGCTGCTATGAAATGATGTTTTTGTTACAGCCGTATGACGGTGTGACCGGGTGCACGGGAAACGCCCGTGGGGCGGGGATTTAGCTCAAGTCTCAAGAGCTGGAAGTCAACGGCGATATTGCCGCTTGCGCCTGATTGGGCGGGGGCGTGGGGGTTCACGGGGCACGCCGTAAATCCATCCATGGAGCCTCGTGAGCCGCTTGCTCGCGTACGCAATCCTGCGTACACGGCAAGACCTGGGTTGGGCGTCCTGCCCAACCCGCCCGACGCATGCGTCGGGCCCATGCGGCCCAACGGCCCCGCGAACCCCCACACCCCCGCCCCAGACAGTTGGCCGGAGGCCATGGATAAGCCAAAGACAAGACCCTCAACCTTCACCCCAGCATCCGAGCATCCAAATCCCAAATCCCAAATCCCAAATCCCAAATCCCAAATCCCAAATCCCAAATCCCAGACCAAGGCAACTCAGATCCAACCGCACTCCCGCTTCATTGCGCAGGCGCAGGCGCAGGCGCTTTCGCTGAAGGGCCAGGAAACTGTCGGGGGCTGGTGGGGGTGGGTGGCCGGGGCCCTCCATCGCATGGATGCGATGGCGGAGCTTACAAGGACGTACTTGCAGCGTGCCCTGGCTGCCCACCCCCACCAGCCCAGCCAGCAGAACCGACCCCTCACGTCGCCAAGCTCTGGCAATAGCTCCGGCTCCAGCTCCAGCTCCAGCTCTGGGCTTTTAAGCTTCTAAAAAAACAAACCCCACAAAAAAGAAAAGGCGCGGATCTTTCGATCCGCGCCCGGCGGCGGCAGGGGGAGAGAGGACCTGCCGCCGCCATTGCCTCGTTGTTGCCGATCAGTACTTCAGGTTCTGCGACCAGTAGGTCTCGATCTGCTTCACCAGCGTGTCCGGCAGCGGCACGTAGTCCAGCTGCTTGGCCTGCGCATCACCGCTCTTGTAGATCCAGCGGAAGAACTCCTGGGTTGCCTTCGCGTTGGCCACGTTCTTCGGCTGCTTGCGCACCAGAATGAAGTTCGTCGCCGTGATCGGCCAGGCGTCCGCGCCCGGCGCGTTCGTCATCACCAGATAGAAGTCCTTCGAACTCGCCCAGTCAGCGCTGGCGGCGGCCGCGGCGAACGACGTATCGCTCGGCAGCACCACCTTGCCCGACGCGTTCTTCATCGCCGCGTACGACATCTTGTTCTGCAGCGCGTAGGACAGCTCCACGTAGCCGATGCCGCCCTTGATCTGCTTCACGTACGCAGCAACGCCTTCATTGCCCTTGCCGCCGATGCCCACCGGCCACTGCACCGAGGTGCCTTCGCCGACCTTGCTCTTCCACTCCGGGTTCACCTTGGACAGGTAGTTGACGAAGTTGAACGTCGTGCCCGAACCATCCGAACGGTGCACAACCGTGATCTTGCCGTCGGACAGCTTCACGCCCGGGTTCAGTGCCGCAATCGCCGGGTCGTTCCAGGTCTTGATCTTGCCCAGGAAAATGTTGGCCAGCGTCGGGCCGTCCAGCTTCAGTGCGCCCGGTGCGATACCGGCCACGTTGATCACCGGCACCACGCCGCCGATCACCGACGGGAACTGGGCCAGACCGGCCGCAGCCAGCTCTTCCGGCTTCAGCGGCGCATCGGACGAACCGAAGTCCACCGTGGCCGCCTTGATCTGGGCGATACCGCCACCGGAACCGATCGACTGGTAATTGACCTTCTTGCCGGTCGCGGTGTTGTAGTCGGCCGACCACTTGGACATGACCGGGTAGATGAACGAGGCGCCCGCGCCGGTCACATCGGCGGCATTGGCGGCGAACACGGACGACGCGGCGAGGACGGCAACGGCGGCGCGCGACTTGAAGGCGTGGATCACGGGGTGGCTCCTGGGATGGATGACGGTGCGGGGTGTCCCGCCCGGTGCTCATTCCATAACGGTTCGATGACAGCGCAGCGTCTGTCATATGACCGCACCGTGACATGTGTCACGGGTGAGGGTCGGCCATGCCCTGCACGCGCTGGACTGCGGCCGCTCGGGCCATCACGTACGTGTGCTCCGCCGGCCAGACGTGAGATTGCCTCCGCGCAGAAACGGATGCTCGCAAAGGGGTTACTAGGAAATATCCGAAATTGCTGTGCATCTCCAGTTGCTTGACCGAGACCTCCGAAAGTAGTCGCGATGAAACGTAGCTTCGAATGGCGTCGATGTCGGCGCGTGACGAAGCGGAAGGATTGAACATGTCCAGTCTTGTATTTGTCGATCTCAACGAACGCATCTCCGCGATCAGCGAAGAGGATGCGATGTACCGAGACGGTGAGCGCATTCATCTTGCCTGAAGGTCGAAAAGGGGGCGGGCTGCATGCCCGCCTCCTTCCATGCTGAGTGAGGTACGCAATGCGTTACGCCAAGCCGCTGTTGAAGCGCTCTCATCACGTCATGGTCTCCGAAGACGGTGATATCTGTATCGGAGAGATCCCTGGGAAGGCGAAGATCCTTCACCAACCGCCGCCATGGGCAACCGGCGTACTCTCCTTGCTCGACGGACAGCACACGTTGCCGCGAATCATCAAAGCAGCCTCGGCACAAGAGCTGGGTGCACAGGATAGTGAGATCGAGAGCTTCATCGAGGCGCTGGCTGGGTTCGGTTTACTGGAAGAGGGGGGGAGAGTCTCCGCTACGCTCAGCGTGGAAGAGATGGAGCGATACGACCGCCAGATTCTTCAGTTTTCTCTCATCGATGAGGAATGCGTATCGCACGGCTCGATCTACCAGGAGCGCTTGAAGGGCGCACGCGTTCTTGTCCTGGGGATGGGGGGGTGGGGCACATGGTGTTGCTTGAACCTCGCAAGGCTGGGAGTCGGGGTGCTACGAATCGTCGACGGTGATGATGTCGAGGTTTCGAATCTGAATAGACAGATTCTGTACGAATCGTCCGATGTCGGTCGGAAGAAAGTGGCTGCGGCCGTCGATAGCCTGGCGCGACACAATCCCAACGTATGCGTAGAGCCAGTGGCAGAGTTTGCAACCGAGCAGACGGACCGGCTTGAGCAGCTTCTTGAGGGCGTTGATCTGGTTGTGCTCGCTTGGGCAAGCCTGGGCTACTACCGAGCAAAAACGGTCGATCGCGAGGTCCACAGGCTGGCCCATGCGCGGAGCATTCCTGTCATCGAACTGGGAGGGGATCCGCTCGACATATCAGTAGGGCCGATTTTTCCCAACGACGGGCAGCACGCCTCCTATGAGTCAGTTCGGGAGGGGGCCAAGGGCGCCTTCTATAGCGCCGACCCGCTCATCAGGTCGTTTCAAGAGGCGCGTATGCGAAACGATTTCTGCAACGGAAATCGGCTCGTCAATGCTTGGCAGAGCGCTCCTTCATTGGCGGTGATGGCTGGGCTGGCGGCAGATCAGGTGGTAAAGCTGATCACTCGACACGACAGGTGCAGATTGGTCGGGCGTCGATTCCATTTGTCATTGCAGTCCTACGAAGTCCGGGAGGAGGTTGTCTTTGAGTACGCTGGATGAAATTCGGGGCTGCTTCGTGCGCGACGGGTTTGCATACTTCGATCTGGCGGCACATCTCCCGGATGTTCAGGAGGCTGCAGGCAACCTTGGGCGAATCCCGGAGGGCGCGTGGTCACACATCATCAGGAATCGTGAAGGAGAGTTCGAGTTTCCACCTGATCGACCGAGTGAGATAGCTCGACATCAGCGTATGGCCGAGGAAGATCTGAAAGAGGGTAGATTCTCGTTCTCATTCGAGAGGTTGAACGACAGTATTGCCAATGCAGGCGTCCACGAATTCCACTCGATGAAACGGCTGTTGGGTTCAACGGCCATGTCAAACGTGTTGTGCAACGTCACCGCAAGGAGGCCGACAAGGATCGTCCAGTTTTATATAAGTCGATTCGGCAGAGGGCACTTCATATCTACTCACCGCGATCCGGGGCAGAGCTTTGGCGTCGCAGTGAATCTGACGCGCGGCTGGGACCCGAATCACGGGGGGCTCACGGTCATCTTGGACGGAGAGTGTCACACCGCAAGAGCATGCCTCGTACCGACTGCTTTCCAGATGCTGGTCTTTGACACCAGCAGGCGCTCGACACCGCATCTTGTTTCGATGGTGTCGGTTTCGCCACCGCAGGCACGCATGGCGGCCATTGCCCGTTACGATGCGGTGCCTGCCGAATGAGCGGCACATCAACTGATCACCGCAGCCTTGCCTCAGCGCTGGTTGTCGTCATCATCTGGAGCACCAGTTTCTCGTTCGCCAAAGAGGCCATCGACCACCTCGGGCCGTGGCTGTTCCGCTGTTACAGCATGGCGATCGGGGTACTGCCGTTGCTGCCGTTCGTGCGCCGCAGTCTGGTCGATCTGCGCAGGATGGCGCCGCTGCAGCGCCGCTACCTGTTGTGGGCCGTGACCTTGACCGGCAGCGTGGTCGCTTCGCTCAACATGCTGGCATTGGCCTACTTTCCGGCGTCCAGCGTGCTGGCGATGATGTACACGATGCCGGCGTTCGCCAGCCTGATCGAGGCTGTCGCGCGCCGATCATGGTCCTGGCTGACACTGGTCGCGCCTGCCGCTGCGTTAGCGGGTGTGGGGGTCTACAGTGGCGATGCCAGCATGGGGGCGGGCGCCGTTCTGGTGCTGTGCAATGCGGTGGTGTGGGCAGTGGGGACGTGCTTGTCGGGCAGGGTCGGGCCGGGCCTGCAGCCGTTCACCGCCGTCACCGTGCAGATGCTGATCGCCCTCCTCGCCAGCCTGCCGATGCTGCTGGTGGCCGTGGTGGCGTTCGATCACCCCTTGCCCGTGCCGACGCCGTCGGACGGGGTCGGCATCCTGTATGCGGGGCTGCTCAACGGCGCCCTGGTGTTCTGGCTCTGGTATTACGCCATTCGCGGGCTGGGGTCATTGCGCGCGTCGTGGTTCACCTTGTTCGTGCCGATCCTGGGCGCTCTGTTCGCCGCCGCGTTTTTTTCCGAACGGCTGGGGCCGCGCGAGCTGCTTGGCATTGGTCTGATCAGCCTCAGCATGCTGGTCCAGCGCGCCGTATCACGCCGACACACCGCCCCGGCACGCTGAGCATCGACGAAGCGCGGGCGGGCTGCCCCGTTACAGCGGCCGCAGCGCCTCCGGCACCGCATAATGCTGCCCGTCATGGCGCAGCACGTGGCGTTCGTTGTCCACCGGCGTGTCCTGGTCACGGCACGTCTCGCCGTCCATCCAGCTGCGACTGGTCACCCGGCGCTCGTTGACGATCAGCTCGGCAAGGCCGTGCTGCGGTTGCCGGCCCACCGAGAGCGTGCGTGTCACATCGGTGGACTCGCCCGCGCAGCGCGTGTCCCATTCGGCCTGGTAGCGACGCGTCACCAGCGGCAGGTTGAGTTCGCGCAGGCCCGTGCCCTGCATCGCCAGCAGCCGCAGCTGTTCCTCGCTGAACGGGTTGGGGCCGGAGCCATTGCGTCGCTGCAGGCGCAGGCCGAATGCCAGCGTGTCGGCGGCCAGCTGGTAGCGCGCGGTATCCAGGCGCATGCCGTCGAAGAACACCGCGTCGCTGTCCAGTGCGCCCGGCAGCACCGTCCAGGCGCGCGGTGCCAGGGTGTCGGAGTCGATCACCATCACCTCCACGTCGCCATCGCGGGAGTCGTGGTCGCCGCCATCGCGCCAGACCGGCGTGGCCAGCAGGGTCAGCCCGGGGCGGGCCGGCCAGCGGCGGCAGACGCTGCCCGCGGTGTCCCGGGTGTAACCGGCGCGGTCCGGCAGCACATTGCCTGCCCGCTCCAGGTACGCCTGCTGCGCCGCCGCCTGCGCATCGTGGCAGTCCTGCGCACGGGCGGGCAGGGCGGTGCCGCACAGGGCAGCCAGCAACAACGACAGGGCGATACGCATCGGAACATCCACGGGGCAGGGGGCGCCCAGCATACGCGCGCGGCGTGCCCCCGCATTGCGTGACAACGCAACGCAACCGGGTAGAGCCACCCCATGGGTGGCTACGCAACCAACGACTCGGGTGGCTACGCAACCAACGCACGGGCGCCCACGCAAAAAAAGGTTCTTCGCCCATCTGAGGGGCAGGCAGAAACGTGCCTTGGCGCTTTCCAGACGCGGCCGTCGGCGGTTCGGGCGCTGGGCCCCCATGCCCTTTCCGGCGAATGTCCTCCGGCGTCGGCCTGCGGCCGCCACCTCCCCCTTTATTTCGCCTCCAAGGGCACGGGGGCCCAGCGCCCGAACCACCGACCACCGTCAAAAAAAGCGTGGCGTCCACCTGCCCACCGCAAGCCGAGCCCCGTAGCAGCCGGTAGGCTCCTGGGCAAAATAAAGGAGGAGGCCGCCCAGCGGCCGGGGGACATTTGCACCAGGGGCCTACCGGCTGCTACGGGGCCCTCACGCTCGCGACCGGCCCGATCGGAAGGCAAGCCGATCCAATCGGCGCCTGCACACCCGGCCACCCGCGTCGCGTCGCGTCGTGCCACTCTGCGACGGCCATTGGAACAAGACGCTTCCCTCAGATGGGAGAAGAACCAAAAAAAGGGCGCAGCCCAAGCTGCGCCCTTTCTGTCACACATTTACCGCCACGCTTACCAGAAGAACTGCAGGCGCGCTTCGAGGATGTTCGGGTCGTCGTTGACGAACGCACGCGCGGTCGAGTTGTACTTCTTGCTGTCCACCATCACGTAGTTCAGCGCGAACTTGGTGTTGGAGCGCCAGTAGTAGTTCACGCCCACGGTCCAGATATCCATCTTGCCGCCGAGCACGCCATCGACGATCGGCGGACGGCCGGCCACCGGGTTGGCGTTGACGTTGCCGTCGTTCAGATCCATGTGGTCGTAGCGCGCGCCCAGCTGCCACATGCCGCGGCCCGGCTCATCCGGCAGGCCGGTGGTCGGCGTGCCGCCCTTGTAGCCCCAGGTCTCGCCGGTGATGTTCCACAGGCCGCTGACGTAGAAGCCGTCGCTGGTGTAGTTGTCGCGGGTATAGCGCTTGGCCTTGCTGGTGTAGTACTCGGCCTGGGCCTTGAACGGGCCGCCGATGTACATCGCTTCGGCGCCGATCGTGCTCACGCGGTCGGTGTCCACCAGGTTGCCGCTGTCGACCAGGCGCGCGGTGGCCAGGTCGGCGTTGGGACGGGCACGCACGCGCAGGGTGTCTGCGTCGGTGTCGTAGTCCACATAGCTCAGGCCGAAGTGGAGCACCTGGCCCTTGTCGTTGATCGGCGCCCAGGTACCACGCGCGCCGTAGCCGCTGCCGTGGGCCAGGTTGCGGGTCAGCTCGCGGCCGAAGGCGCTGGCGGTCACCGACCAGTTGTTGTCACCGATGCTGTAGGCGCCACCGAGGCGACGGGCCACCGCGTAGGTATTGGTGACGGCCGCCTTGGAAATGAAGTCGTTGTTCTTGGTGCTGGACAGTTCTTCCAGGCTGTTGGGCTGCTTGAACTGGCCGAACTGCACGAAGTGGTTGGCGTTGCCGGCCAGCTTGTACTTCAGGTTGGTGTCCAGGAACTTGTCGGCCTTGGCGTCGTAGCCGACCACCCATTCGATGTTGCCCGGGCCCTTGCCCTTGAGCACCAGTTCGGCGCGGCGCAGTTCGAACTCGCTGTCCTTGCCGTTGCCGGCATCACCGCCGTTGAGGTCGGTCAGGTCGTTGTCGAACCAGTTGCCGTCGGCCTGGACCAGGCCTTCGAAGGTGATCTCCGAACCGCCGATCACATCGATGGCCACTTCGGCGTGGGCAGCCGGGACGAACAGCGCAGCCGCAACAGCCGCGGTCAGGAGTTGGCGATGCAGTTTCATGGAGAGGAGCCTTGCAGGCAGGTGGGAAGATGCTGCGCAGGCTAATTAGTGAAGATTGCGTAAATATGACAGTTTCAGACAAACCGACGGCCGGCCCGGGTCAGGCGCCGTCAGGGGTTGCCATTGATGCCCGACGCAGATGACCGCCGGGTTGCGTGCAGATGGCAGTCGCGACACCGCCTCAGGCGGCGGTTTTCTGCTTGAACCGGCACAGGTCGCGGATGACGCATTGCGGGCAGTCCGGCTTGCGCGCCTTGCACACGTAGCGGCCGTGCAGGATCAGCCAGTGGTGCGCATCGAGCAGGAACTCGGCCGGGATCACCTTCACCAGCAGGTCTTCCACCGCGCGCACGTCCTTGCCCGGGGCCAGCCCGGTGCGGTTGGACACGCGGAAGATGTGGGTATCCACCGCCATCACCGGCTCGCCGAACGCCGTGTTGAGTACCACGTTGGCGGTCTTGCGGCCCACCCCCGGCAGCGCCTCCAGCGCGGCACGGTCGCGCGGGACCTCACCGCCGTGCTGGTCGATCAGCATCGCGCAGGCGGCAATCACGTTCTTGGCCTTGGCGTTGAACAGGCCGATGGTGGCGATGTATTTCTTCAGCCCCTCTTCGCCCAGTGCGAGCATCGCCTGCGGCGTGTTGGCCACCGGAAACAGCTTGCGGGTGGCCTTGTTGACGCCCACGTCGGTGGCCTGTGCAGACAGCGCCACGGCCACCAGCAGTTCGAACGGCGAGCTGTACTCCAGTTCGGTCTTCGGGTGCGGGTTGAGTTCGCGCAGGCGCGTGAACATTTCGATCACGTCGGCCTTGGGCATGCGCGCGCTGCGCGGCGCAGGTTTGGCCGCCGGGGTGCTCTTCATCGTGCTCATCAGGAAGTCTTGCCGGCAGCCTTGGCCTTCGCGCGCGCCAGGATCGCGGCGGCGGCGGGCGGCAGGGCCGGTTTCAGTTCGGGTGTGGGGGCCGGCGGTGCGCGGCGCGCCTCGCGTTCGGCGGCGCGGCGGGCCAGCCGCTGCGTGCGCTGCTGGTAGCGCGCACGCGCGGCCCAGGCACGGTACAGCTGCTGCTGGGCCTGCACCAGGCGCGCGGCAAGATCCGGGTGGCCCGGCAGCAGTGCGGCGTCGCCCGGTGAGGGCACATAGTCCATCAGGCCCGCCGCCAGCGCAGCGTCCAGGTCGTCATCGAGCACCAGCAACAGCAGGCGGGCGGGCAGGGCAGGTGCGGCGTGCATGGCTCAGCGGTTCTGGAACACCGGCGGGCGCCGGGCAAGGAAGGCGGCGGTGCCCTCGCGCATGTCTTCGGTGGCGAACATCAGCCCGAACTGCGCGCTTTCGTACTCCAGGC
Source organism: Stenotrophomonas sp. GQ19 (assembly GCF_059758695.1). NCBI lineage: Bacteria > Pseudomonadati > Pseudomonadota > Gammaproteobacteria > Lysobacterales > Lysobacteraceae > Stenotrophomonas > Stenotrophomonas sp. GQ19. Next base: position 81,947 of record NZ_JCAXES010000004.1, read on the forward strand.
CTTCGCCCAGCGCGCATTCGCCGCCCACGTGGATCGCATCGAGGATGCCGCGCAACGCCAGCGGCGCGGCCTTGGCCAGCTGCAACGCAAGCTCGGCCACGCGCGCGTCGAGCGCATCGGTAGCGACCACTTCATTGACGATGCCCAAGTGCAGGGCGCGCGCGGCGGCGATCGGCGTGCCTAGCAGGCAGAGCTCCAACGCAGCGGCGCGGCCGCACAGGCGCAGCAGGCGCTGGCTGCCGCCGAAGCCGGGAATCAGCCCCAGGTTGATCTCGGGCTGCCCGACCTTGGCGGTGTCCGCGGCGATGCGCAGGTGGCAGGCCATGGCCAGTTCCAGGCCGCCGCCCAGCGCAAATCCGTTGATCCGGGCCAGGACCGGCTTGGGCATCCGCTCGATGCGGCGCATCAATTGCTGGCCCAGCAGCGAGAAGTCCCGTCCCTGAACCGGGCTCAATCCGTTCATTTCCGCGATATCCGCGCCGGCCACAAAGGCCTTGGGACCAGCGCCGGTCAGCACCACCACGCGGACCGCCGGATCGGCAGCGGCCGCGGCAAACGCCGCATCCAGGGCCTCCAGCGTGGCGCGGTTGAGGGCATTGAGCTTGTCCGGCCGGTTCACGGTCACGGTGCGGATGGCACCGTCATCGGCAACGTCGATAGGGGCGGGGGCGATGGGGGCGTCGGCCACGGCAGGACTCCTGAAAACGTTAAAAAAAAGTGATGTTGAACTCTTGAAACGAAGTCAGGTCAGAGCCTGCGTCGTTAGTGGCGGTTCAACGTTGCGGCGGCTATCCTAACCCGTCGCCTCAGGGCGGCCCAATGCGTCCTGAGTTACCACCCCTGGAGAAACGTTTGATGAAGTTGCGTTCTATCGCGGTCGCCGTCGCGGCCCTGGCCCTGACGGGCAATGCCTTCGCCCAGGACACCTCGTCCGAAAAGGGCAAGCTGAGCTATTACTTCGGTTACGACTACGGTAACAACCTCGCTGAACTCACCGCGCGCGGCGAGCAGCTGGACATCAACTCGGTGGTCAAGGGCCTGCAGGATGCCTACGCCAAGAAGCAGCCGTCGATCACGGCGGAGCAGTTGAAGCCGGCCGTCGAAGCCTTCCAGAAGCGCGAGCAGGGTCGTGCCCAGGCCGCCAAGGCCGAGTACGACAAGGCCGCGGCCGACAACAAGACCAAGAGCACCCAGTTCCTGGCCGCCAACAAGGCCAAGGCCGGCGTGCAGGCGCTGCCGAGCGGCGTGCAGTACCGCGTGGTTGAAGCCGGCAAGGGCGCCAAGCCGACCCAGGCCAGCGTCGTGCAGCTGGAAGTTGCCGGTCCGTACCCGTACGGCACCCGTCCGGCTGAAGCGCGTCCGGCGCAGCAGATTCCGTCGATCAAGGTCAGCGAAGTCGAAATGAAGGCCATGCGCGAAGTGCTCGTGCAGATGCCGGCTGGCTCGAAGTGGGAAGTCACCCTCCCGCCGGAACAGGCCTACGGTGCCGACCCGCGCACCCCGTTCCCGCCGAACGTGGCTGTGCAGTTCGAGATCAAGCTGGTCAGCGTCAAGTAATCTGTCGTTGCACCCCGAACGCGCCGGTGGATCACCGGCGCGTTTTTTTGTGCCCGGCCGTGCGGCGTCACGCGCGCCTGGATGTACTGCAGACGCGGCCCGAAGGCGCCTGGAAACCGCGCAAATCCCGTGTATTCGCGCTAATGTTGCCCGGTGCATTCCCTGGCAGACCCCACGCATGCAATACCTACGCCCTGCATCGGCATCTGCGCGCTGGATCGCGCCGGCCTTTGCACGGGCTGCCTGCGCAGCGTGGATGAAATCACCCGCTGGTCCACGATGACTCGACACCAACAGAACCACGTCATGCAGCACACGCTGCCGCTGCGCGAGCAGTTGCGGCAATCGCTGCGCGGCTCGCTGGCCGAACACGAGCGCCTGTTGCGCGCCCTGCACCCGCTCGACCAGCCGCCGACCGGCGATGGCTGGAACCGCAGCGAACTGATTGATCTGCTGCCGCCCGGCCCGCCGGTGGAAGCGGCAGTGCTGGCCGGCATCGTGCCGCGCGCCGAAGGGGCCCAGGTGATTTTGACCCGGCGCACCGAAACGCTGCGCCAGCACGGCGGGCAGGTGGGCTTTCCCGGTGGACGTACCGAGCCGGACGATCGCGATGCGGTGGCCGCCGCGCTGCGTGAAAGCCAGGAAGAGATCGCACTGCCGCCCGAGCAGGTCCAGGTGCTTGGCTATCTCGACCCGTTCGTGACCATTACCGGCTACCGGGTGATGCCGGTGGTGGCGGTGATCGACCCGGCGTTCGTGGCGGTGCCGCAGCCGGACGAAGTGGCCGAAGTGTTTGAAGTGCCGCTGGCCTACCTGATGGATCCGGACAACCTGCGCCACGTGGACATCGAGCACCGCGGCCGTGTCCGCCACGTGCTGGAGTACGGCTGGCCCGGCCAGCGCATCTGGGGCGCCACCGCCGCCATTCTCTACAACCTGCGTCGCCGCCTGGAGCAGACCGAATGAACACCGCCACTCCCACCTGGACCACGCTGGTGGATGCCGCCGATCTGGCCGCGACCCTGGGCCAGGCCGGCACCCGCGTGCTGGATGCGCGCGCCACGGCCAGCACTGCGGTACGCGTGATGGACGCGCGGTTCGCGCTGACCGATCCGCAATCCGGTGCCCAGGCATACGCGCAGGGGCATATTCCGGGCGCGCTGCACGCCGATCTCAACCGTGACCTGGCCGACCTGGGCAAGACCGGCCAGGGCCGCCATCCGCTGCCCGACAGTGACACGTTCGCCGCCACGCTCGGCAGGTGGGGCATCGCGCCCGATACCCAGGTGGTGGTCTACGACGCCGCGGACGGCAGCATGGCCGCCGCGCGCCTGTGGTGGCTGCTGCGCCTGATCGGCCATGCCCGGGTGGCGGTGCTCGACGGCGGCGTGGCCGCCTGGCAGGCCGCTGGCCTGGCGTTGACCACCGACCAACCGGTGGTGGAACCGCTGCCTCCCTATCCGGGCCGTTTCGATCGCGCCCGGATCGCAACGGTCGACGAAGTCGCCGCGCGCCTCAAGCACGCACCGGGGTGGCTGCTGGATGCGCGCGCGGGCGAGCGCTTCCGCGGCGACGTGGAGCCGCTCGACCCGGTCGCCGGCCACGTACCCGGGGCGGTCAACCGCCCGTTCGCGCTGAACGTGGCAGACGGCCGCCTGCGCCCGGCCCCCGATCTGCGCGCCGCGCTGCAGCCGTTGATCGGCACCCATGCCCCCGAACAGGTCGTGCTGATGTGCGGCTCGGGCGTCACCGCCTGCCACCTGCTACTGGCCATGGAAGTGGCCGGCCTGCACGGTGCAAAGGTCTATGCCGATTCGTGGAGCGGGTGGGTCAGCCACCCCACACGCCCGGTCGCCACCGGCTGATGCCCGGACCCGTAGTGCCGGGCTCTGCCCGGCAACCAAACCGGTAGTGCCGGGCTCTGCCCGGCAACCCCGATTCACCCCCGCAGTTCCTGCAGCGCCACCGCCGCCAACACCCGTGGCCACGGGAACAACGGACCCGGGTCGCGTTTGCGCGGCACCCGCCGTTCCGGATCGTCGCTGGCCACTTCCTCGCGCGTGTCCAGCCACTCGTGCCCGGCGATGTACTGCAGTGCTGGCAGGGTCTGGCACAGGTGCTGCAGCAGGTCGATCAGCGCGGCGATCTGGGCATCGGCGTAGGGCTCGTCCATGGCCTGGTGGCGCGAATCCAGCCAGTGCGGATAGCGCCCGCGGTTGACCAACTCGATACCGATCGAGCGCGGGTTGTAGCCGCTGACATGGTGCGCCACCCGGTCCACCGCCACGTACTGCACGATGCGGCCGTCACGGTCGATGTAGAAGTGCCCGCTGTTGCCGCTGCCGCTGTCGTACAGCACGCGCTCGCCGTATGCGCGCGCCATCGCCAGGTCGGGCAGTTCGGTGCAGTGGATCACCACCAGGTCGACCTGCGCCGGCACACGCGCCTGCAGGCTGTCCTGGTAGGGCAGGGGCTGCGGATCGATCGGTGGCGGGGCGCGGCCGGGCATGGCGCGATGCTAGCATTCCGCCATGAACGCTCAAATCGATTCCTGCCCGGTGCGTGCATGAGCCGCGGCCACTGCATCCTTTCCCACGGCTTTGAAAGCGGCCCGGACGCCACCAAGGTGACCGCGCTGGCCGAGGTCGCCCAGCGTCTGGGCTGGACCCATGAACGCCCCGACTACACCGACCTCGACGCGATGCGCGCGGTAAGCAGCGTGGGCGACGTGCGTGCGCGCCTGCAGCGGCTGCTAGAGCTGGCCGCCGGCGCCGCGCAGCGCGGACCGGTGGTGCTGGCCGGCTCCAGCCTGGGCGCCTACATCTCGGCGATCGCCTCGCTGCAGGTTCCCACCCGGGGCCTGTTCCTGATGGTGCCGCCCACCACCATGGGCCCGATGCCGGCCCTGGACGCGGCCCCGGTGCCCACCAGCGTGGTGCATGCCTGGCATGACGAGCTGATTCCCGCCGCGCAGGTGATCGCCTGGGCCCAGGCCCGCTCGGCGCGCCTGCTGCTGGTCGATGACGGGCACCGGCTGAACAATCACGTCGAAGTGTCGGCCCGGGCGTTCGAGGAATTGCTGCTGTCGTTGTGACGGCGGAGCGACCTGCCGTGGGGCCGTGCCCCGGATCCGGTGGTCCGGCCGCACCGTCGGGGCGATCCTGCCCCGGTCACGTACAATGGCCCTCCTGGCGCCCGCGCCGGGCTGCTTGCCGTGCCCGAGGGCACCCCTTCTCCGCTGACCTGCGATACCGATCCTGTGAAATTCTTTGTTTCCTGCGCCAAGGGCCTGGAGTACCTGCTTGCCGACGAACTGTTGGCGCTTGGCCTGGAAAAGGCCACCGCCACCATTTCCGGCGTCAACGCCGAGGGCGAACTGGCGCAGGCGCAGCGCGTGGTGCTGTGGTCGCGCCTGGCCAGCCGGGTGCTGTGGCCGCTGACCGAGTTCGACTGCCCCGATGAAGGCTCGCTCTACCAGGGCGTGTCGGCGATGGCGTGGGAGCAGCACATCAGCCCCGAGCTGACCCTGTCGGTGGACGCGCACGTCTCCGGGACCGAAATCACCCACGCGCGCTTCGCCGCCCAGCGGGTCAAGGACGGCGTGGTCGACAGCCTGCGTTCGCAGGGCCTGGAGCGGCCGTCGGTCAACACCGACTTCCCGGACGTGCGCATCAACCTGTCGCTGCGCAAGGGCCGGGCCACGATCTCGATCGACCTGGGCGGTGGCCCGATGCACCGCCGCGGCTGGCGCATGGCGCAGAACGATGCGCCGCTGAAGGAAAACCTGGCCGCCGCCGTGCTGCTGCGCGCCAACTGGCCAAAGATCCACAGCGAAGGCGGTGGCCTGCTCGACCCGATGTGCGGCAGCGGCACGCTGCTGATCGAAGGCGCCTTGATGGCCGCCGACGTGGCCCCGGGCCTGCAGCGCCACGGCAGCATTCCGCCGAGCCGCTGGCTGGGCTTCGACCGCGACGCCTGGAATAGCCTGATGGAGGAAGCGCGCGCCCGTGAAACCGCCGGCCGCAGCGCACTCAAGCAGGTGATCCACGGCAGCGACGTCGATCCGCACGCCATCCATGCGGCCAAGCAGAACGCCGAAACGGCCGGTGTAGGCCATGCCATCTGGTTCGGCGTACGCGACATCACCGATGTGCAGGTGCCGCCGCAGGAGACCGGCTGCGTGGTCTGCAACCCGCCCTATGACGAGCGCCTGGCCGCCGATGCGGTGCTGTACCGCCAGCTCGGCGACGCGCTCAAGCGCGCGGTGCCGCAGTGGCGCGCCAGCCTGTTGTGCGGCAGCGCCGACCTGGCCTTCGCCACCGGCCTGCGCGCCAACAAGAAGTACCAGCTGTTCAACGGCGCCATCGAGTGCGCGCTGATCGTCTGCGACCCCATCGCGGTGCCGCAGCGCGAGAACGCCGGGCAGCCGCGTGAGCTCAGCGAAGGCGCGCAGATGGTGGCCAACCGCCTGCGCAAGAACATCAAGAAGTTCAAGAACTGGCGCGCACGCGAAGCGATCACCTGCTACCGCGTCTACGATGCCGACCTACCCGAATACGCCGCCGCCATCGACGTCTACGAAGAAGACGCCGGCGCACGCCGTACCTTCCTGCACGTGCAGGAATACGCTGCACCGGCCACCATTCCCGACGTGGACGTACGCCGCCGCCGCAACGAGCTGTTGTCGGCCGCGCGCGAGGTGTTCCAGGTGCCGGCCGAGCAGGTCGCACTGAAGTCGCGCGAACGCGGTAAGGGCGGCAGCAAGTACGGTCGTTTCGAGCAGCGTGGCGAGTTCGTGCTGGTGCGCGAGAACGACGCGCTGCTGCGCGTGAACCTGTTCGATTACCTCGACACCGGCCTGTTCCTGGACCACCGCCCGCTGCGCTGGCACATGGCCCAGGAGGCCATCGGCAAGCGCTTCCTCAACCTGTTCTGCTACACCGGCGTGGCAAGTGTGCAGGCGGCGGTGGCCGGTGCGGCATCGACCACCAGCGTGGACCTGTCCGGCACCTACCTGCAGTGGTGCGCCGACAACCTGGCCTTGAACGGCAAGGGCGGCAGTCAGCACCAGCTGATCCAGGCCGATGCGCTGGCGTGGCTGGAGGCCGAGCGGCACCGCTTCGACGTGATCTTCTGCGATCCGCCGACCTTCTCCAACTCCGCGCGCGCCGAAGACTTCGACGTGCAGCGCGAGCACGTACGCCTGCTGCGCGCGGCCGTGGCGCGGTTGAGCCCGGAAGGCGTGCTGTACTTCTCCAACAACTTCCGCCGCTTCAAGCTGGACGAAGAAGCGATCAAGGAGTTCGCCGAGTGCAGGGAGATCTCCGCCGATACCATCGGCGATGACTTCGAGCGCAACCCGCGCATCCATCGCGCCTGGGAACTGCGCCGCTACGGCGCATGACGGACGGGGCCGCCATGGACGATCGCCCCCTCCACGCCGACGGCCTCCTCCTGCGTCCTTTCGAGGAGGCCGATGCCGCCGCGTTCGCGGCGGCGGTGCGCGAGTCGGCCGTGGGCATGCAGCGCTGGATGCCGTGGTCTTCAGCCGATTACAGCGCCGACCAGGCGCTGCAGTGGTTCCAGGCCTGTCGCGATGGCTGGGCGGCAGGCTCGGCCTGCGAGTACGGGATATTCGAGCAGGACACGACCGCGTTTGTCGGCGGCGCGGGATTGAACAAGATCCAGCACGATCCCCGGTTCTGCAACCTGGGCTACTGGGTGCGGCAGTCGTGCCGTGGCCAGGGCGTGGCGCCCCGCGTTGTCCGGGCACTGGCTGCCCAGGCGTTCGGGCCGCTAGGCCTGCAACGGGTGGAGATCGTGGTGGCGGTGGGCAACCTCGCCAGCGAGCGGGTGGCGGAGAAGGCCGGCGCGTTTCGCGAGGGCGTGGCACGCAATCGACTGGTCATCGACGGTCGTTCTGCCGACGCGCACATGTTTTCACTCGTTCCCTGACAAGCGATCGCGATGCGGCGACGCCCGTGAGGGTGCGGCGGGTGCGCCGCAGGGATCGATCTGAAGGTAGAGCCACGCCATGCGTGGCTGGGTCCCAGCGATGCGTTCTCACCTCCCGCAAGCACCGCGTTACACCACCAGCAATTGCCCTGGTGCATGACCCACCGGCCAATGTCCGCGCTCGTACCAGTCAATCACGCGCTGCCAGTGGGGCGGCAGGCCGAGGTGACGTTCGAGGATCCAGTGGCGATAGCCGTACATCGCAGCATTGCGTGCGACGATATGGAAGTCGTGTGGCGCTACCCGCAGGCTGTCGTGTGCATGGGCGGACAGGGCGCGCATCAAGGCGCGATTGAGCTGTCGGCGTGGTTGCAGCAGCTCGACGGGCGTCGCCTGCGGACCATGAAATGGATCCACGTCTTCCAGCGAAGATGGCATCCAGTCGAAGGCACCGTCCTCGATGACTTCTATCGCCTCGGCCAAGGACAATGCGACGCAAACACCCTCTGTTAACGGTATCGGCTGGCCCATGCGCGAGAAATAGGACGTATCCGCGATCCTTTGCAAGTGTCCTGCCATCTCCATCCTTTGATGCTAGCACAGCCGATATGCGCTCCCTCAGCGCGCGACCACCGCCACCACCAGTCCCACCAGCGGCAACACCCACGCCAACGGGGCGATCCAGCGTGGCCGGAACGGGTACAGGCCGAAGGCGATCAGCATGCCGCTGACCGTCATCGCACCCAGCCACAGCACCGGACCGGCGGCCCAGCCGTGGTCCCATACGCACAGCGCGAACGACAGCGTCAGCAGCGCCCAGCCCAGCCAACGCCACAGCCGCATGCGTGCCGGGCTGGCCGGCGCCTTGCCGTGCAGGTCCAGCTGGTGCTTGTCCATGGCCAGCGACAGCGCGGTAAAGGCCGAGAAGCTCACGGTGAGGGCCAGCAGCATCATGCGTTGGCCTCCACGTTCGCGCTCTCCTGCGCCTTGGCTGCTGCCGCCGCCGCGGCCTGCCGCTTCTTCTTCTCCGCCGCGCTCAGCGCCGGCTGCCAACGCTGCATGCGCAGCGCGCAGTAGGCCAGCACCGCACCGAAGGCCAGCATCATCAGGTCGAACCCGGCCAGCACCCAGTCGCCGGTGCGCAGGGTCACGCCCAGGTGTGCGTGGGTGGTGAGGGCATTGATCACCGGGATCAACAGGAACATCGCCGCGCCCAGATAGAGCTGCCATGCCCACATCAGCCGCTTGGGCCAGATGAAGGCCGCCAGCAGGGCCGCAGCCCAGGCGTAGAAGAACACGTTCACTTCGGTATCGGCGCGCTCGGCCATCTGCACCGGCAGCAGCCGGTTGCCCCAGAAGTAGGCGGCGAAGGCGATCGGCAGGCCGGCGACCGCGCCGATGTTGAGTGCGTCCACCAGGCGCAGGCCGAAGCCGATCTTTCCGCTCTTGGCATGCTTGGGCCGTTCCTTGACCGCCCACAGCACCACGCCGCTGGCCACCATCAGGCAGCCGATCAGGCCGGACACGAAGAACAACGCACGCAGTCCCCAGTCGGCAAAGCGGGCCAGGTGCAGGCCGTACATCACCCCGCGGGTCTGGGTGGCGCCACCGGACAGCGGGCTGGCCTCGATCAGCGCGCCGCTCACCGCGTCATAGCGCAACGACGGCGTATCCACCGACAGCCGCTTGCCATCACGCTGGTACACATCGATCACCGCATTGGCCCCACCGGGGTGATACAGGGTGAAGCCGCTCACCTGGGCGCCCTTCCACTCGGCGCGCGCGGCATCCAGCAACTGCTGGATGGGCAGTGCGGTGGCCGTGCCTTCGGTCGGTGTGTCGATATCGGCCAGGCGCGCGAAGGCCTCGCTGAAGAAGGCGTCTTCATCCTTGGGGTAAGCCACGTTCACGCCCCACGGCAGGTACATGAACATCAGGGTGACGATGCCGGTGTAGGTAATCATCGCGTGATACGGCAGGGCCATCACCGCGCTGACGTTGTGGAAATCCAGCCACGAACGCAGGCCCTTGTCCTTGCGGAAGGTAAAGAAGTCCTTGAAGATTTTCTTGTGGGTGATCACCCCGGTGATGATCGCCACCAGCATGAACATCGCGCAGAAGCCCACCAGGTAGCGCGCCCAGTACACGGGGATGTAATGCAGGTCGAAGTGCAGGCGGTAGAAGAAATCACCGCCGCGGGTTTCGCGTGCGGCCACTTCCTCGCCGGTGCCCGGGTCCACGGTGGCATCGCCGAAACGTCCACCGCCACGGCGGCGCTTCTCGCCTTCCACCGGCGGCTTGACCATCGATTCGGGGTTGCGCCAGAACATCCGCATGGCCGGGTTGCGCGGGTCGGGCAGGGTCACGTTCCAGCTTTCGGCCTGCGGTGCCTTGTGCTGCAGGAACGCAATGGCGCGCTCGGCGGCCACCTCGCTGGACACCGAGCTGCGCGGCAGTTCCGGCCGCATCCAACGGCTGATCTCTTCGCGGTAGTAGCTGGCCGTGCCGGCCATGAAAATCAGCAGCAGCAGCCAGCCGACCAGCAGCCCGGTCCAGGTGTGCAGCCACGCCATAGATTGGCGGAATCCGTTCTTCATGCGCCCGCCCTCAGCAGTTCGGTACCCACCCAGAACAGCGCGGTGGGAATCAGGATGCCGACCCATGCGCGCAGCGCGGTACGGGTGGCGAACGCCCACAACGCCGCGCAGGCGCACAGCACGATGGCCACCAGCATGCCGGTCAGCACGGCCTGCCCACGCGCGATGGGCAGGGCTACGGCGAAGAACATCGAGCAGGTGGCGGCCAACGCGTAGCCGCCGAAGATCGCGGCGAACGAGCGTGACGCCACCCCCAACCAGGGGCGGGCGAAGAAACTTCCGAAGCGGCTGAACCAGCTGGCGTCAGGCGTGCTGTCCACGGGGAACCTGCAATGTCATGTCGAACAACGGACATCACCGGCCGCGGCCGGTGATGCATGGAAAAGTGGCCATCCGTGGCCGTGTCGCTGCACCAGGCAACGTTCCCTTGGAGAACGGTTACAGCTTCCAGCGCAGGTTCAACATCACGTTGCGCGGCTCGCCCCAGTACACGCCGTTGTAGAAACCGACGTTGCTGTAGTACTTCTTGTCGAGCAGGTTGTTGATGTTGAGCTGGGCCGAGAAATTGTCATTGAAGCGGTAGCCGGCAAACACATTGACCAGGTAGAACGCGTCCTGGGTGATGCGTGCCGATTCGGTGCGGCCGCTGGTCAGGTAGTCGGCGCGCGGCTTGGTGCTGTTGCGGTAGATGCTGCTCTGCCAGCTCACGCCACCGCCCAGCGACAGCCGGTCCCAGGCACCGCTGGGACGCCAGCTGGTGTTGAGGCGGAAGGTGTCGATCGGGTTGGTGGTGTTCTGCAACACGCCCGCCTGGTTGCGGATGGTGGTATGGGCAAAGCCGGCCGAGATGTTCCAGTTTTCGGTGATGCTGCCCTGGGTCTCCACTTCCCAGCCCCGGACCTTGTTGCCCTTGCCGGTGGAACGGTAGGCATCGGTGCCATCGGGCAGGCTGCCTGGCGGCACCGCGTCGTCCAGTTCGGCCACGTTGTCCTTGACGCCCTTGAACACCGCCGCGGAGGCATTGAGGCGGCCGTTGAAGAATTCGCCCTTCAGGCCCGCTTCCCACATGTCACCGACCACCGGCTCCAGGTAGTTGTTGTTGCGGTCGCGGTAGGACTGCGGCTGGAAGATGTCGGTGTAGCTCGCATATGCGCTGAGCTGCCGGGTGAAATCGTAGATCAGGCCGAAGTACGGGGTGAGCGAGTCGTCCGGCTTGTAGCCGCCGCGGGTGGTGCCGTTGCGGTTGCCGGCCGCGTCATAGCTATAGGCCCAGGTACGGGTTTCCCAGCTGCCGTAGCGCGCGCCCAGCACCGCCAGCAACGGATCGGCCAACTGCAGCTTGGCGGCCACGTAGGCGGCGCGCTGGCGCAGTTCGTTTTCCGAGGCGATGCGGCCCAGGCGCTGGATCGGCAGCTGCGGGACCTGGCCGGTCCAGTTGCGCCAGTCGGGCACCTGGACATAGCTGGCCGGGAAGTCGGGGATGTCGATGTCGGGCACCTCGCTGGCGCGCACCGACTGGCCGATGCCGGCCACCAGCTCATGCTCCTGGCCGAACAGACGGAACGGGCCGCTGACGTTGAGGTCGAACACCTTCATTTCGCTGCGTTCGGCGAAGTGGCTGGTATAGGCGGTGACGCCGGTGCCGTCCGCACGCGGGTAGCCGGCCGCGCCGTACCAGACGCTGCCGTCGGTATCGCGCTTGGCCTGGGTGGCGGCGGCCTTGATCGCCCAGCCATTGCCGAGCTGCTGCTCCAGGCGGGCGAAGGTGGTCTTCTCCACGATCGGCCAGCTGCTCCAGTCGGCGGACATGTTGGTGGAACGCGGCAGGTTGGCCGGCGTACCGTCGGCCCCCCAGTACGGCACCACGCCCCAGGTCACGCCGGTGGTCTTCGGCGACTGGTACTCATAGCCCACCTCGAACAGGGTGCTGTCGCCCAGGTCGGCCTGCACGATGCCGTAGAACACGTCCTTGTCGAGCGCGTAGACATCGCGGAACGAATCGCTCTGCTGCTTGGCGGCCACGAACCGCGCGCGCACGCGACCGTCAAGGGCGATCGGGCCGCCGATGTCCGCTTCCAGGCGCTGGTTGCCCCAGCGGCCCAGCGTGATCCCGGCGCTCATCGCCACCGCATCGGTGGGGCGCTTGCGCACCATGTTGACGGTGCCCGACGGATCGCCGGCGCCGGTGGTCAGGCCGGTGGCGCCACGAACCACTTCGATGCGCTCGTAGATCGCACTGTCGGTATTGGTCTTGAGCGACCCACCGAAGGTGTTGAGCATGCCGTCGATCTGGAAGTTGTTGATGGCATAGCCGCGCGAGATATAGCTGATGCGCTCGCTGTCGGTCACCGACACGTGCACGCCGGTGACCTGGCCCATCACGTCAGACAGGGCGAACAGGCCCATGTCGTCCAGGCGCTGGCGGGTGAGCACGGTGACCGACTGCGGGGTGTGGCGCAGCGACAGGTCCAGCTTGGTCGCGGTGCGGGCCTGCTTGACGGTGTACGAGGTCGGGATGTCGCCATCGGCGGTGACCTTGACCGTGTCCAGCGTGGTTGCATCGCCCGGATCGGTCTCGGCCAGCGCCAACGGCGCATGGCCGGCAAGCGCGGCAAGCAGGGCCAGGCTCAGCAGTGAGGGGCGGATCAGCGGCGATGCAGTTGGAACGGTCATGTCAGGTGTCCAGGGTGGTAAAGCGGCGGTGCAATCCATTGCGGGCCGCGCGGTGCGGGGCGCCACATGACAACCGTGGTAGGGCAGGGGAAGCCTGCATCTCCGGCGGGATTGGTCTGGCGCACCGCTTCGCCGCCATCGGCAGGTGCGGGCTCCAGATCGGGTCGGTTGGGGGTGTACACGGGGCAGGACCTGGGTGCGCAGTGCGCTGCCGGGGCCGGAGGGGCTAGGCGTACAGCCAATGCGTGAATGATAGTCATTATCATTTCGTTCGGCAAGTGTTATCAATCCGTTCAATGCGTGCCCGGGGCGTGGTCATGCACGCCGCTCCACTGGCAGACTGAGGCCTGCCTACTACCGATGCGGACACGTAATGATGGAGGGGCTGGAACTGCCGACGATCACCAACCACGCACCCGACCTGCTGGCCACCGACGAAGCCTGGTGGGCGAACGTGCGGGCGCTGTACGACCTCGACGATGCGGTGGTGATGCTCGACAACGGGTACTGGGGCGCGATGGCACGCCCGGTACTGCAGGCCTACCAGCAGGCCACCGCCACGGTGAACGCCGGCAACGCGTGGTTCGGGCGGCGGGCGTTTCCACCGCTGTTGGAACAGGCGCGCACGCATCTGGCCGAGGTGCTGGGCGTGCACGCCGATGAGATCGTGCTCACGCGTGGCGCCACCGAGGCGATGCAGGTCCTGATCGGCGGCTACAACCGGCTCGCCCCCGGCGACACCGTGCTGTACGCCGATACCGACTACGACAGCATGATCAGCGCGATGCGCTGGTTGCACGCCCGCCGCGGCGTGGCGACGCAGCGCATCGTGCTGCCCGAGCCGTTCGACCACGACAGCATCGTCGAAGCCTACCGGCAGGCATTGCAGCGCTACCCGCGTACGCGCCTGCTATTGCTCACCCAGGTCAACCACCGCAACGGCATGCTGCTGCCGGTGGCCGAGATCGCGGCGCTGGCCCGTGCCGCCGGCGCGGAGGTGGTGCTCGATGCCGCGCATGGCATCGGCCAGGTGGATACCCCGCTGCGCGCGCTGGGGGTGGATTTCGTCGGCATCAACCTGCACAAGTGGATCGGCGCGCCGGTGGGCATGGGCGCCATCTACGTGCGGCGCGGCCGCGTGCGCGACCTGGACCCGTACATGGGCGAGGCCGACGATGACCGCATCGACACCCGCATCCACACCGGCACGGTCAACTTCGCCGCGTGCATGGCGCTGCCGGTCGCGCTGGACCTGCACCAGCGCATCGGGGTGGCCAACAAGCGCGCCCGGTTGTTGTACCTGCGCAACCTGTGGCTGGACGCGCTGCGCGACGAAGAGGGCGTGCAACTGCTGGCCTCGGACGATCCACGGCTGTCCAGCGCGATCGCCGCCTTCCGCCTGCGCGGGCAGACCACCCTGGCCGACACCACCGCCACCGCCGAACAGATGGTCCGGCAGTCGGGCGTGTTCGTGGTGCCGCGTGACGGCCTGGCCTCCGGCGCCTGCCTGCGGGTAACGCCGGGCATCTTCAGCACGCCGGCGCAGATGGCGGCGTTGGTGGGCGCGGTACGTGCGGCGCTGGGGTAGGGACGCTCAGGCCTGCCCGGAGTGATCCAGCGGTGTCACCGTCAGCCGCACGCCGAGTGCGCCAAGCACGCGCTGCACCGTGTCAAAACGGGGATGCGCGCCGGGTTTGAGGGCTTTGTACAGGCTCTCGCGGCCGAGGCCGGTCGACTCGGCGATGTGGGCCATTCCGCGTGCGCGCGCCACGGCCTGCAGTGCATCCTGGAAATGCACCGCGTCGTCGGCGGCCAGCGCCTCGGTGAGGTACACCGCAATGGCGGCGTCGTCGACCAGGTGGTCGGCAGGGTCGAAGGCGAGAAGGTGAGGCTTGCGCATGGAGAGATTCCTGGAGAGAGAGCCGCGTGGCAGTGCGCGCTAGAGCTGGTCGGCGATCCGTTGCGCCTTCTTGATGTCCGATGCCTGGCTGTCCTTGCTGCCCGCACAGAGCAGGATGATCAATTGCCTGCCACGCCGCGTGAAGTACACGCGGTACCCCGGGCCATGATGGATGCGAAGCTCGCTGACACGGCCGCCGACCGGCTTGACGTCACCTTCGAGCCCATGGGCCAGGCGCTGGATGCGTTCTGCGATGAACGCGCGCGCTCGCGTGTCGCGCAACCGGCGCAGCCACCTGTCGAAGTCCTCGGTTGCCCGCACCGACGTCATGACGATGAGTGTATCTGATTGGATACTGGTTGCAAGCGGGCAGATGCCCGCTGCACTCACCGCTTCGCGCAGGCCTTCTTGATCTCGTCTTCGATGCGCGGCGGCGCGGTGCGCCCGAAGGCTTCGCTGATGTCGCGGCGCACGCGCAGGTCGTCGCACTTTTCCGGGTCCACCGAGCCGTCGATGACCGTACCGCGCACCGCCGGCTGACCGCGGCCGGCATCGGCCTGCATGCGCCGGCGGGCGTCGTACAGCTCGCGCTGGGCGCGGGTGCGTTCTTCCCAGCTGAGTTTGGGGTCGCGGGTGATCGGCCGGGTCACGCCGGTGTCCTGCTCGGGCGGGCAGGGCACGGTCTGGTAGATGGTCTGCCCGCCGGCGGCGCATTTGTACACGCGCCCGGCATGGGCGCTGCTGGCCAGCGCGCACAGCGCCAGCGCAAGGATGGTCCGTTGCATCATTCCCCCTGTGGGCCACACCAGCCCGGAATGCGCGGCAGAATACGCGAACCAATTCACAAAAACACCCGGTCAATCCGTCAACCGGGCGGGGTGCCTACCAGTGCATCCACACCGTCAGGGCGTGCAGCAGCAGGCCGATCAGGCCGCCCACCAGGGTGCCGTTGAAGCGGATGAACTGCAGGTCGCGGCCGACGCTCAGTTCCAGCTGTTCGACCAGGTGGCGCTCGTCCCAGCCCTTGACGGTCTGCGCGATGTGCTGGGTGACACCTTCGCGCAGGCGGCTGGTCAGCCGTTCGGCGCCGTCCATCAGGTGCTGGTTGAGCGCATCGCGCAGCGACGGATCGTCCTGCAGCGCCTGCCCGACCGAGGCCAGGCTGCGGCGCAGGTGGCCGGCCAGCGCCGAGTCCTCACTGGACAGGTCCGCGCGCAGGCTGGCGTGGATGCGCTCCCACAGGCCCTGCACATAGTCCTGCACGGCCGGATGGTCGATGATCTGCTGCTTGATCTGGTCGATTTTCCCGGCCAGCGCCGGGTCGGTGCGCAGGCGCTGGATATAGTCGGCCAGCCAGGTTTCGTAATCCCGCCGCAGCGGGTGCTCGGGCTGGGCCAGAATCTGCTGCAGCTCGGCCAGCACCGCGTGCGCCATGCGCTCGGCCAGGCTGTCGCCGATCTCGTCGATCGGCTTGACCCAGTTCACGGTGCTGGCCAGCTTGGGCCACTCGCGCTGGATGTAGCGCACGATCAGCTCGGACGCGCGCTGCTTCACCGATTCGTTGTCCAGCCACTCGCTGACCCGGGTCAGGCCCTCGTCGAGCACGCGCTGGTGCCGGTTGTCGGCGGTGAGCAGGCCCAGCAGCTCGCCGGCGGTGGCCGCGGCGTTCCACTGGCGCAGCTGCTGGATCACAAAGCCCTGGATGCTGCGCCGTACCGCCGCCTCGTCCAGGAAGTCCAGCGCCTGCAGTGCCCAGCCGCGGGCCATGTCGGCCAACAGCCGCGACCGTGCCGGGTCGGCCAGCCAGCTGCCCAGCCGGCTGGCCGGATCGAACACCTGCAACCGCGCCAGCAGCGCCTGCGGCTCCAGGAACTGGTCGCGCACGAACACCGCCAGGCTGTCGGCGATGCGGTCCTTGCTGTGCGGAATGATCGCGGTGTGCGGAATGGGCAGGCCCAGCGGCCGCCGGAACAGCGCCACCACGGCGAACCAGTCGGCCAGCGCACCCACGGCGGCGGCCTCGCAGAACGCCGACACCCACGCCCAGATGCCCCGCTCGCCCTGCAGATGGCTGATGACGAAGCCGGCCAGCATGGCCAGCAGCATCGCCAGCGCGATAAGTTTAAGACGGCGCAGCTGCGCGCGGCGGGGATCGGGCGGAGAAATAGGCGTCATCCCTACAGTCTACCCACCCCCGTATGAGCACCCGGTAGTGCCGGCCGCTGGCCGGCAACCAGGCGAACCCCGACAGAACGGTAGTGCCGGGCTCTGCCCGGCAACCCCGCACCCCGTACCGAAGCCAACCGGTAGTGCCGGCCGCTGGCCGGCAACCCCGCACCCCGTCCGAAAGGCCACGGCGTTGCCCGCACGAAGGGCAGCCGGGCAGGGCCCGGCGTTACTCGGCCAGCTGCTTGCGCAGTGCCGCCAGCTGCTTGCGCAGTGCCGCCAGCTGCTGGCGCAGGGCGTCGTTTTCCAGCGTCAGCGCAATCACCCGCTGGCGCAGTTCGGCGGGGCCTTCGCCCAATGCGTTGAGCGCGTCGGCAATCTCGGCTTCGCGGCTGGGGTCCACCTCGGTGTCACCGTCGGCGCTGTGCAGCACCTCCTGCACCGGCTTGCGCGGCTTGCGCTTGGCCTCGCGCACGCGTTTGGCGGCCTGCTTCAGTTCGTCCTTGCCGCCCACGGCCGCAGCGCGCTGCTCATCCTCGGGCAGGTCGGCCACCGCCGCGGCGGCGCTGATCGAGATCACCCCGGTCTTCACCGCCTCCACCAGCTCCGGCGCGGCCTGCTTGTGGATGCGCTCGATCATCGTCACCTGGCTGCTGCTCAGGCGCGCTTCGCGGGCCATGTCGGCGCGGCTGACCTTCGGCGCCGGTGCCCACGGCGGGCTGTCCTCATCGCCCTCCGGGCTGGCATCGGCGATCTCGCCGTCGCTTTCCTTCTGCAGCTGGGCCTGCTCGGCACGATGGCGCTCGGCCAGGATGTCGCGCTTGCGCAGGGCCAGCACGCCGCGCTGGAAGTCGGAGACGCTGCGCCGCCCCAGGTGCTGCTCGATCATCCACAGGTGCACGTCGTCCATCGACTGGAAACGGGTGTTCTGCACGGTCTGGAACGGCAAGTCGTGCTTCTGGCAGATGCCGAAACGGTTATGCCCGTCCACCAGCACATCGCCCCACAGCACCAGCGCATCGCGGCAGCCTTCGGCCAGGATGCTGCGCTCCAGCGCGTCGTGCTCGTCGGTGGTCAGGGGATCGATGTAGGCCTTGAGTTCTTCTTTGACGACAATGTCCATGCAATCCGGTACGCGAGCCAACGTGACCGACCATTGTAATGGGGCGGGGTAGTCGCGTCCCGGTCGCCGGGTTCAGACAGGGCGGCCGGCAGGCATGGCCTCAGGCGGTGGCGTTGATCATGTCGCCCAGGATCTCCACGATGCGGTCGATCTGCGCCTTGTCGATGATCAACGGCGGCGACAGCGCGATCACGTCACCGGTGCAGCGCACCAGCAGGCTGCCCTCGCGGAAGCAGCGCTCGAACACCTCATAGCCACGCGCGCCGGGCGCATCCTTGCGCGGCATCAGCTCCACCGCGCCGATCAGCCCGAAATTGCGGATGTCCACCACGTGCGGCAGGCCGCGCAGGCTGTGCAGCGCCGATTGCCAGTACTCGCCCAGCTCGATGGCACGCTCGAACAGGTGCTCCTCGGCATAGGTGTCCAGCGTGGCCAGCGCGGCCGCGCAGGCCAGCGGGTGGGCCGAATAGGTATAGCCGTGGAACAGCTCGATGGCCGCCGGCGGGCCCTGCATGAAGGCCGCATGCACCGCATCGGACACCAGCGTGGCACCCATCGGCACCGCGCCGTTGGTGAGCCCCTTGGCCAGTGTCATCAGGTCCGGGGTCACCCCGAAGCGCTGCGCGGCGAATGCGTTGCCTACGCGGCCGAAGCCGGTGATCACCTCGTCGAATACCAGCAGGATGCCGTGCTGGTCGCAGATCTCGCGCAGCCGCTGCAGGTAGCCCGGCGCCGGCAGGATCACCCCGGCCGAGCCGGCGACCGGTTCGACGAACACCGCGGCGATGGTGGAGGCATCGTGCAGCGCGATCAGTCGCTCCAGGTCCTCGGCCAGCTCGGCGCCATGCCGTGGCAGGCCGGGGCTGAACGCATTGCGCTGCAGGTCCAGGGTGTGGCGCAGGAAATCGCTGCCGGCCAGCAGTGGCCCGAACTGCTTGCGGTTGTTGGGCAGCCCGCCAATGGACATGCCACCGAACCCGACCCCGTGGTAGGCCTTTTCACGGCCGATGAAGCGGGTGCGCTGCCCCTCACCGCGCAGGCGGTGGTAGCCCAGCACGATCTTCATCGCGGTATCCACCGCTTCGGAACCGGAGTTGCTGAAGAACACGTGGTTCAGCGGTGCCGGTGCCAGCGCGGCCAGGCGCTGGGCCAGCACGAACGGCAACGGCGTGCCCATCTGGAAGGGCGGGGCGAAGTCCAACGTGGCGGCTTGCTGCTGGATCGCCTGCACGATGCGCGGTCGCGCATGGCCGGCGTTACAGCACCACAACCCGGCCGCGGCATCCAGCACCGGGCGGTCGTCGACATCGTGGTAATACATGCCTTCGGCCCGCACCAGCAGGCGCGGTGACGCCTTGAACTGGCGGTTGGCGCTGAACGGCATCCAGAACGCGTCCATCGTGTCGGGGCGCTGCTGGGACAGGGACGACAACGGGTGTTCGGCACGGCGCATCGGCAACTCCGCAGGGAACCGGATGGTCACGACTCTATCGCAGATGCATCACGGCGCGGGGTGAGGACGGTGGGTATAAAGGGGGCCGATAGCCACTGCTGGAGACCCCGATGACCGCTGCCCGTACCCGCGAGGAATGGCAACGCCAGGCCGATGCGCTGGTGGTGAATGGCCAGGCCTTCATCGATGGCCGTTACGTGGACGCCGCCGATGGCGCGCGCTTTGCCTGCATCAGCCCGATCGACGGCCGCGTACTGGCCCAGGTGGCCGACTGCGGCAGCGCCGACGTGGAGCATGCGGTGGCCGCCGCACGCCGCGCCTTCGATGCCGGGCACTGGTCGCGCGCTGCGCCGGTCCACCGCAAGGCGCTCATGCTGCGTCTGGCCGATCTGGTTGAACAGCACGCCGATGAGCTGGCGCTGCTGGAAAGCCTGGACATGGGCAAGCCGGTGCGTGACGCGCGCCGGGGCGACCTGCCGGGTGCGGTGCGCTGCCTGCGCTGGACCGCCGAGGCCATCGACAAGGTGTACGGCGAGATCGCCCCGACCGCACCGGACACGCTGGGCCTGGTCAGCCGCGAGCCGGTGGGCGTGGTGGCGGCCATCGTGCCGTGGAACTTCCCGCTGCTGATGGCCTGCTGGAAGATCGCCCCGGCGCTGGCGGCCGGCAATTCGCTGGTGCTCAAGCCGTCCGAGCGGTCGCCGCTGAGTGCGATCCGGCTGGCGGCACTGGTCGCCGAGGCCGGTATCCCCGAAGGCGTATTCAACGTGCTGCCCGGCGATGGAAAGCGCGCCGGCGAGCCGCTGGCGCTGCACATGGACGTGGACGCGCTGGCCTTTACCGGCTCCACTGCGGTGGGCCGGCGCCTGCTGCAGTGCGCCGGGTTGTCCAACCTCAAGCGCACCTGGCTGGAGTGCGGCGGCAAGAGCCCGAACCTGGTGTTCGCCGATGCGCCCGATCTGGACAAGGCGGCCGAAGCAGCGGCCACCGGCATCTTCTACAACCAGGGCGAGGTCTGCACCGCGGCGTCGCGGCTGCTGGTGCAGCGCTCCATCCAGGACGAATTCGTGACCCGCGTGCTGGCCCATGCACGGCGCATGCAGCCTGGCCACCCGTTCGATCCGGACGCGCCGATGGGAGCGCTGGTCGACAACGCCCATGCCGGCCACGTGCTTGAGCACATCAACCGCGGCCAGGCAGAAGGCGCGCGGCTGCTGCTGGGCGGCAAGCGGGTGGAGGTAGTGGCCGGTGGCAGCTACGTGCAGCCCACCGTGTTCGACGAGGTGGACGCCGGCCACAGCATCGCGCGCGAGGAAATCTTCGGGCCGGTGCTGTCGGTGCTGGGCTTCGACCACGAGGCCGATGCGGTGCGGCTGGCCAACGATTCGCGCTACGGCCTGGCCGCCGGTCTGTGGACCCGCGACCTGGGCCGCGCGCATCGGGTGGCGCGCCAGCTGCGCGCGGGCAGCGTGTGGGTGAACCAGTGGGATGGCGGCGACATGACCGCCCCGTTCGGCGGCTACAAGCAGTCCGGCATCGGCCGCGACAAATCGCTGCACGCCTTCGACAAGTACACCGAGCTCAAAGCCACCTGGATCCACCTGGGCGAGTGACCGCGCCGGGCCGGCGTGCCGGCGGCGACGGTCACGTCTGCAACCATCGGCCGCAGCGTCGTGCGGCCATGGCAGAATCGGGCAGCTGCCCTTTTGCGTGTGCCCGATGTCGACTCCCGCTGCACCTGCTGCCAACTCCCCGCGCCGGATCCTGCTGGCCAGCCTGATCGGCACCACCATCGAGTTCTTCGATTTCTACATCTACGCCACGGCGGCGGTGCTGGTGTTCCCGCACCTGTTCTTCCCCGACAGCAGCGACGGCGCGGCCCTGCTGCAGTCGTTGGCCACCTTCGCGGTGGCCTTCATCGCGCGGCCGGTGGGCTCGGCGGTGTTTGGGCACTACGGCGACCGGATCGGACGCAAGGCCACGCTGGTGGCCGCCCTGTTGACCATGGGCGTGTCCACCGTGGCGATCGGCCTGCTGCCGACGCACGCCAGCATCGGCATCCTCGCCCCGGCCCTGCTGGCGCTGTGCCGGTTCGGCCAGGGCCTTGGGCTGGGCGGTGAGTGGGGCGGGGCGGTGCTGCTGGCCACCGAGAACGCGCCGCCGGGCAAGCGCGCCTGGTACGGCATGTTCCCGCAGCTGGGTGCGCCGCTGGGCTTCCTGCTGTCGGCCGGCATCTTCCTGCTGCTGGGGCGGGCGATGAGCGATGCCGACTTCCTGCAGTGGGGCTGGCGCGTTCCGTTCCTGGCCAGCTCGCTGCTGGTGGCGGTGGGCCTGTGGGTCCGCCTGAACATCCATGAGACCCCGCAGTTCCAGGCCGCGCTGGACCGCAACGAGCGGGTCAAGCTGCCCATGTGGACGGTCATGCGCGAACACGGCCTGACCCTGGTGCTGGGCACGCTGGGCGCATTCGCCACGTTCGTGCTGTTCTACCTGATGACGGTATTTACCCTGGGCTACGGCACCACCGTGCTGCAGTACAGCCGCGAGCAGTTCCTGCTGCTGCAGATGGTGGGCATCCTGTTCTTCGCGGCCGGCATTCCGTTGTCGGCACTGTACGGCGACCGTTGGGGCACGCGCCGCACCATGATCGTGGCCAGCGGCCTGATCCTCGCGTTCGGCATCGTGTTCGCCCCGTTGTTCCAGGCCGGCAGTCCCTGGCTGGTGCTGGGCTTCCTGTCGCTGGGGCTGTTCCTGATGGGCCTCACCTACGGCCCGTGCGGCACCTTCCTGGCCGAAATCTACCCGGTGCAGGTGCGCTACACCGGGGCGTCGCTGTCATTCAACCTTGCCGGCATCCTGGGCGCGGCCCCGGCGCCCTATGTGGCCACCTGGCTGGCCGAGCGCTTCGGCCTGCTGGCGGTGGGCTTCTACCTGTGCGGCACCGCGCTGGTGACCATCCTGGCGCTGCTGGCCATGGGCCGGCGCGCGGCCGTCAGCGGAAGAAGCGCTTGAGCGTGCGCCCCAGCCAGCCACCCTGTTGGTGCTCGCGGGCGAACTGGTTCAGGTGCAGCTTGACCTGCGGCGCATAGGCCTTGTCGTCGCCACGGATGTGGTTGAACAGCCAGCGCGACAGCATGGTGCGCAGTTCGTCGCTGATGTCTTCGCCGGCCTGGAAGCGCAGGCGGTACTCGGCCACGCGCTTGATGAAAATCTCATGCACGCGCTTGTGCGCCGCACAGAACGGGTAGCCGGCTTCCTCCATCAGCTCTTCCTCGAAGGCGAAGTGCGACATGGTGTAGTCCACCAGTTCGTCGATCACCTCGGCCACCGCCAGCCGCTGCAGGCTGGTCTGCGCCACGTGCAGGTGGTTGAGCATCTCCACGATCCGCATGTGCTGGTGGTCGATGACGTCGATGCCGATGTTCAGGTCGTCCTGCCAGACCAGAAGTGCCATGGTGCGTTCCCTGTGGTGTTCAACTGGGAACGACTCTAGGTCGATCGCGACACGCTCGCGTTGATCTCGATCAAGGCGCCAGGGCGGTTTCCCGGGCGGCACTGGCCACGCTGGTACAGCTCACCCGGTTGCGCCCGCCAGCTTTGGCCAGGTACAGCTGGCGGTCGGCCTCGGAGATCAGACGGTGCAGGGAATCGCGCTGCGGGCGCAGGCAGCACAGCCCGATGCTGACGGTCATGCGCAGGGTGGTGTCGCCCAGCTTCACCTCCAGCGCGGCAATGCGCTCGCGCAGCATTTCGAAGTAGCCACGCGCCTCGTCTTCCTCCAGCCCCGGCACCAGCAGGCAGAATTCCTCACCGCCGAAGCGGGCGATCAGGTCCTGGTCGCGGGCGTGGCCCGCCACCGCAGCGGCCACGGCGCGCAGCGCATCGTCGCCGGCCTCATGGCCGTGGGTGTCGTTGATGTGCTTGAAGTGGTCGATGTCGATCATTGCCACCGCCACCAGATCATCGTTGTGGTGCAGCTGCGGCAGCTGGCGCTGGCTCTGTTCCAGGAAGCTGCGCCGGTTCGGCAGCCCGGTCAGGAAGTCGCGCGTGGCCAGGTCCTGCAGGGTGCCGATCAGCTCCAGCTGGTCCACGTTCTGCGACACGCGACAGAAGAACTCTTCGCGTGAGAATGGCTTGCGCAGGAAGTCGTTGGCCCCGTTCTTGAGGAAGCGCGGGATCAGCGAGGGGTCGGTGTTGCCGGAAATGCCGATCACCGCCACCTTGTCGCGCGAGCGCAGGGTGCGCAGCCGGCGGGTGAACTCCACCCCCTCCATGCCGGGCATCTCCTGGTCGACCACGGCCAGCCGGATCGCCGGGTGCGCCTCGATCGCCTTCAAGCCCTCGGCGCCGTCGGCCGCCTCGTACACGGTGTGGCCGTACATGCGCAGCAGCGAGGCGGCGTACATCCGCGCCGACATCGAATCATCCACCACCAGGGCCGCGATGCGCCGGTTGCGCTCCAGCCGCTGCACCAGCCACACCAGGTAATCGATGCTGCCGGGGGTGTTCTTCAGGACGTAATCGATGATCTGCTGCTGCAGCACGCGCTTGCGCAGGTCTTCGTCGTAGACGCCGCTGACCACCACCGTGGGCAGCCCGCGCGACAGAAAGAACTCCACCACGTTGTCGCGGTCACCATCGGCCAGCACCAGCCCGGTCAGGACCAGGAACCAGCCCTGTTCCTCGTCGAGCAGCCGCCCGGCCTCGGCCAGGCTGGTGGCCACGAACACCGGCAGCTCCAGCCGCTGCTCGATCGCCTCGCGCAGCATGCTGGTGAAGGTGCGCGAGTTTTCCACCAGCAGGATCCGCTGGGGTAAGGCATCACCGGGGTCGCTGTCGAAAGCGCCCTGCAACAGAGCCGGCATGTGGCGTACGCTCGATTTCGAGTGGGTCGGCAGATATAGCGGCGATTTCACATGCAACTTTAGGGTGGATTGGCTGGCCGTGCCGCGGTGCCGGTCGGGACGGGCGATGCTGGAGGGCCCATGCTGTTGCGCCGGTGGGACCCTTGGCGCCAGGCAGTGCCTCTGAAACCCTCTGCCGCGCGCTGCATGGACCTGACGGCACTGTACGGGACTGATGCCCACTCTGGCGCGGAGAAACAACCGGGGTCATTACTCTTTAGGAATATTGTCAAGGAATATGTACCCGCGGCAACGATAGAATCGTCTGGCCGTTTCCATTTCTTATCCTATGGAGGTGCTTGTGCGAATTTACCGCGTTCGTGATGTGGTTCTGGTCGTTAGCCTGCTCTCGATGCCGTTTGTCGCGGCAGCCGCCTGCTGTCCGAGCGATGGCAACGGCATTGCGTTGGCCAAAAGCGGTATGGGTGAATCGCTTCCATTGGTGGTCAACCTGAGCCAGGATCCCAACTGGCTCGTGTACGGTTTCGAGCGCGATGGAATCTCGTATTACCAGGTAAATGATCTTGCAGGCCAGGTGCGCGTGATCGTGGGCAAGATCGACGATCAATTCTTCACCTTGCCGGCCGGGAAGAGCCCCGCACGGACGTCGTTGCCGTCCCAGCGTCTGGTCGTGCCGGGCAACGCCGTGCGCCGCGAGGTGTACAGCCGTGCCGAGTTTGCGCTGGTGGTGTACGGCGAGGGCAATGACGCCATCTGGTCCGTCGAGGTTCCCGCAAGCGGCGGTTGAGGGTCCCTTTGGTCCAGCCGTGAGCCGGAAACGGCTGAATCTGGTCCAGACCACCGCAGATATCTACGACCCATGGCGATCTGGTCAGCGCCTCATGTCTGCCACTGCCAGAGGCGCCGACAGGCGCGAACCCACGGTGTCCCGGGATTTCAGACGCGGCTCTTGCCGGGTCTGCCATCAGAACCGTCCGGAATCGATTCTGGTGGCACCGCCGCCATAGGCGAGTATCCGCTCCGCCAGTCGCCCCCGTGGTACGTGCTTCTGTCGCTTCGGAAAGTGCACGTTCTTGAGCAGCGAGAGGTCAAACGGAATGGGCAAATGTTCCCAGGACTGGAGATAGTATCGCTGGCGCATTGACGGGATTCTGGAGGCCAGAATGCGTCTTTCTCGCTGATGCTGTAATGCGTTGTCCGCCAACGTGGGCTGGCCCATCGGGAGTTTGCGACGAGGGCGCCCGCAGCCCACGGGCTTCAACGCCGAATGCTGTTCAACCGGTCGGTGGCTTGGCAGTACCATCGCCGGACATCCCTAAACCAGAAACGACTCGGAGGTTAATGTGCGGCTTTCCACTCTTCGCAACGCAGCAGGTATTCTGATCCTGGCGGCTATTCCCATGATCGCATCGGCCCAGTCCGACGATCACGGGGTACAACTGGCCAAGCGCGGTCTCGGCCAGTCCCAGCCGATGGCTCTGGACCTGAGCCTTGATCCGAACTGGCGTCTGTACGGATTCCAGCGGGACGGAATTTCCTACTATCAGATCAATGATCTGGCGGGTAGGGTGCAGGTGATCATCGGTAGCGCAGATGATGTGTTCTGGGTGCTCCCGGCTGGCGAGAGCACGGCGAAGGTATCGTTGCCCACGCAGCACGTTCAGTTGCCTACGGGCGTCACGCGTTCGCTGGTGTACAGGGGGGCTGAGTTCTCCCTGGTGCTGTATGGAAGTGGCGCCAATGCAGTGTGGTCTGTAGAAGCCGGCCAGTGACATAGGCAACCGCCTGCAGGTGGCAATGACCACCTGCAGGTCCTGGCCCGTTTCGGATGCTCAGGTTAGTGCTTGCTGACTGCCCAAGCCTGCCACACCAGCTTGATCCAGCGTGCTGGACTGCATGGCCGCGGCACTTGAACTTGTTGATGTCTCAAACAGCGCCATTCTGATTCGATTGCGTCTGCACTGAACGACACCACTGTAGGCCAGGGTTCGGCCTGCCAGGCGCTCTGTCGCCAACGCGACTGTCGCGTCAGACAGACTGCGCCGGGAATCGAGCAGGCCCACCGTGAGTACGATTCCGCTCTGGTGTCCAACGCGTCCGCAACGCGCGCGGACACGCACCTGCCCGGATTCGCTCTTCAGCAGGAGCGACACGGCCTCGGTCAGTGTTCGATACGTTGCCAACTGCAGCTCAACGCTCAATCGACAGGGATCGCCGCCAAGCTGTGGCCGAAGCACCCGTGCCGTGAGCTCCCATGCCTCTCTCACGCCGCCGGCCTGTAGGGCGACATATAGGCCCAGATGCTCCAGCGACGTGGGATACACCATGCTGGTCTGCTCGCGGAACTGGCGCGAATGCACGGCCGACGTGTGCAGCAGGCTGGTCGCAATCGTATGATGCCCCTGTTGCTTCAACCAGCTCACAATCTCGCCGAGGGACATGTCGATGCCATCCCCGAGTCTGCGCAGATGAAGCGCACGCTCGCGCAGGTCCATTTCACTGGCGATATGCGAGGTCCGCGCGAGTTTGATGGCGTTTTTTCCATCGAAGTCGCGAATTCTGTATTGGTGGTAGTAGTGCGTGATCCGAGAGCCAAGCACGAGCAGCGCGGCACCGGTGATCGCCATGATCTGCTGCGTGGCGAATGTTGCCGCGTCGAATGACGTTGGCGAGGGGCTGGCCATCGTCAGCCCGAGGACGAGGTTCAGTGCCGGGACGCTGATCGCGGCGCCGCGCCAGCCGTGAAGACAGGTGAGCGCGATGGCGGGCAGCGCCATCAGTAGTTGCAGGCTGGTCTTGGCGGCGGACGACTCCGTTGGCACAAGTGTCGCAAGAAGTCCCAGTGCGATCATCGTACCAAGGCCGGCTATCGTCGCGGTAGAGAAACCAGGCTTGTTCTCGCGGTCGCTGCTTTGACGCATCCAAAGCAGAACAAGCGGGGCAATCGTCAGAATGCCGATGAAGTCGCCCACCATGTAGCGGGCCACACTGGTGAAGTACGGCGTTACGGGGGGGATCGGCCACAGCAGCTCGGAAAGACTGCGGTTGATTAGGGAGACGACAATCGCGCTTGATGCCGCCAGCGATATGAGCCAGATGTTGGTTGTGGCGTGCACCAGCTTCTGATGAAGGCGGGTCAGCAGCATCACCGCCGGCATCAAACTGGCCGACGCCAGAATCACCCAGGTGAGCCCGTACTTTTCGACCATCGGGTAACGCATCTGCGCGAAGTAGGCGTATTCGCCCAACAACAGATAGGGCCACAACCGCGGCGGGCACAACAGAACCGCTGCTACACGAACGCCAGCGGGCAGGTAGAACTGATCCAGTGACAGTTGGCGCGCGGCCCAGCAGGCGATGGCGTACACAGCAGCCAACACGAATCCAGCCGGACGAATGTGAAGGTTCACCTGAAGCCCGTCTTTCCACCAATCCAGTCGCACGCGTTCCCTCCCGTTCGTGCCCAGCCAGCGTCCATGCACTGGACTATTCCGTTCAGACAGGACGGTATCGGCAGAAACCGGTTTATGCAATTGCAGACAGCAATTATCAGAATCGGATCAAGTGCGGATGCGTTGTTGGTCGTACCAACATGGCATTTACAAATGAGATGGTCATCTCAAATTCCGGTCGCCTTCACCACAGCGCATCCCGCAGTTTGTACCAGGACATCGCCGCCACCAGCAGCGGCGTGCGCAGCAGCCGGCCGCCGGGGAAGGGGCGGTGGGGGATGCGTTCGAAGACATCCAGGCGCGCGTTCTGCCCGGCGATGGCCTCGGCCAGCACGGCGCCGGCGAGCCCGGTCGCGGCCACGCCATGGCCCGAGAAGCCCTGTGCGAAGTACACGTTGGGGGTCAGCCGGCCCCAATGCGGCGCGCGGTTGCGGGTGATGTCGACGTAGCCGCCCCAGACCTGTTCCATGCCCACGTCGGCCAACTGGGGGAACACCTGGTGCATGCGCCGGGTCATCACCCCGCGCAGCCCGGGTGGCGGCAGGGCGGAGTAACTGGCGCGCCCGCCGAACAAGAGGCGGTGATCGGCGCTGAGCCGGAAGTAGTCCAGCGCCCAGCTGACATCGGCCACGGCCATGCCGTTGCGGATCAGCGACCGGGCGCGTTCGGCACCCAGCACCTGCGAGGCGCCGATATAGGTGCCCACCGGCATGATCCGCGTTTCCAGCTCCGGGGCGATGCCCTGCAGCCAGGCGTTGCCGGCGATCACCACGTGGTCGGCGCTGATGCTGCCGTGAGCGGTGCGCAGCTGCGGACGCGGGCCCCGCACCAACTGGATGACCGGCGATTGCTCGTGGATGACCACGCCCAGGCCTTCTGCCGCGCGTGCCAGGCCCTGTGCATAGGCCAGCGGCTGCAGGTGGCCGCTGGCCGCATCGAACATGGCGCCGGTGTAGCGTGGGCTGTCCAGCTGCGCCTGCAGTTGAGTGCGGTCCCACCACTGCAGCGGATAGTCGTAGCGCTCGGCGAGGTCGAGCAGCCCGGCACGCAGTGCGCGTTCCTGGCGGGCGGTGATCGGCACGCTGGCGTGGCCATCGTGCCAGTCGCAGTCGATCTGGTAGTGCTGCAGGCGGTGGCGGAGCAAGGCCATGCCGTCGCGCGAATAGTCAAACAGCAGCCGCGCGTCTTCGGCGCCCACCAGCTGTTCCAGCGTATCCACTTCACACCCGTAGCCGACGATGGCCTGGCCGCCATTGCGCCCGGAAGCGCCCCAGCCCACCCGGTGCGCTTCCAGCACGCTGACCCGGTAGCCGCGCTCGGCCAGCGACAGCGCTGCTGACAGGCCGGTGTAGCCCGCGCCCAATACGCACACATCGGTAGCGTGGTCGCCGGCCAGGGCCGGGCGCAGCGGTTGCGCCGGCAGGCTGTCGGCATACCAGCTGGATACATGGTCCTGGCCAGCGCGGCTCACGGCGTGCACCTGCAGGGGGCGGTGGGGACGTCAATCATGGTGACAGCATGCCAGCAACGATGCGCGGTGACAGCGCGCAGTCTGTCGCAGGCATCGCAGCCGGCATGTGAGGGCGCATGCCCCCGGCAAGGCGTGTTGCGCCACGCCCGGCCACGGCGCTACCGTGGCAACAGGTCATCGGAGCATGCCGCATGGTCGCGCCCCCTTGGGTTGGCCTGCCCACCGACAGCACGCCGCTGGGCCACCACCGTTTCGCGGTGGCCGGTGAGAAGTACGTGCATGCGCTGGCCGTGGCGGCCGGTGCCACGCCGGTGCTGCTGCCCAGCCTGCAGCCCCCGTTGCCGGCCGCGCACTGGCTGGACCGGCTCGACGGTCTGTTGCTGACCGGCGCAGTGAGCAACATCGAGCCGCATCACTACGGCGGTGCGCCCACATGGCCGGGCAACCGGCACGACCCGGCGCGCGACGCCAATGCGCTGTCGCTGCTGCAGGCTGCATTGGAGCGCGACATGCCGGTGCTGGCGATCTGCCGGGGTTCCAGGAAGTGAACGTGGTGCTGGGCGGCACCTTGCATGCGCGCGTGCACGCGGTGCCCGGGCTGGCCGATCACCGCGAGGACCCGGCCGCGCCGGTGGAGCAGCAGTACGCACCGGCGCACGCCGTGCAGTTGACCGGCGGCGGCTGGCTGGCGGCATGGGCCGGCGCAGACCGTGTGAAGGTCAATTCGGTGCACGGGCAGGGCATTGATCGCCTCGCCAACGGCCTGCGGGTGGAGGCCCGCGCCGACGATGGCCTGGTGGAAGCCGCGCGCAGCGACGCCCACACCTTCGTGCTCGGGGTACAGTGGCACCCGGAATGGCGTGTTACCGAGCATCCCTTCCATCACCGCATTTTCCAAGCCTTCGGCGATGCTTGTCGCCGTTACTCCTGCAAAGCAGACCGGTCATGACCACCCGAACGCGTTCGCGTAAAGCCACAGCCCCGCGCAAAGCGGCCTCTTCTTCGCGCAAGGCCGCACCGCCGCCCGTGCCCGAAGAAAGCACGCTGCTGCGCTGGCTCAAGGACCGGCGCATCACCGAGGTGGAGTGCCTGGTACCGGACATCACCGGCAACGCGCGCGGCAAGATCATTCCGGCCGACAAGTTCTCGCACGATTACGGCACGCGCTTGCCGGAGGGAATCTTCGCCACCACGGTTACCGGCGAGTTCCCGGACGACTACTACGAGCTGACCTCACCGTCGGATTCGGACATGATCCTGCGCCCGGATGCCGACACCGTGCGCATGGTGCCGTGGGCCACCGATCCGACCGCCCAGGTCATCCATGACTGTTTCACCAAGACCGGCGAGCCGCATGAACTCGCGCCGCGCAATGTGCTGCGGCGCGTCCTCAATGCCTATGCCGAACTCGGCCTGCGCCCGGTGGTGGCGCCGGAGCTGGAGTTCTTCCTGGTGCAGAAGAACACCGACCCGGACTTCCCGCTGCTGCCGCCGGCCGGCCGCTCCGGGCGTCCTGAAACCGCGCGGCAGTCCTACTCCATCGATGCAGTCAACGAGTTCGATCCGATCCTCGATCTGATGTACGACTACTGCGATGCGATGAAGCTGGACGTGGACACGCTGATCCACGAATCCGGCGCGGCACAGCTGGAGGTCAATTTCACCCACGCCAATGCGATGGATCTGGCCGACCAGGTGTTCCTGTTCAAGCGCACCATGCGGGAGTCGGCGATGCGCCACGGCATCTACGCCACCTTCCTGGCCAAGCCGATGGAGAACGAGCCGGGCAGTGCGATGCACATCCACCAGAGCCTGCTGCGGATCAGCGACGGCAGCAACGTGTTCACCGGCGAGCACGGCGGTGAGGATTTCAGCCCGTTGTTCGGGCACTACCTGGCCGGCCTGCAGAAGTACGTGCCGGCGGCGATGGCGTTCTTCGCGCCGAACGTGAACTCCTACCGCCGGCTGATGTTCGGCGAGGTCTCCCCGAGCAATGTGCACTGGGGCTTCGACAACCGCACCTGCGGGCTGCGCGTGCCGCTGGATACGCCGGAGAACATGCGGGTGGAAAGCCGGTTCGCCGGCTCGGATGCCAACCCCTATCTGGCCATCGCCGCCACCCTGGCCGCCGGCCTGCTCGGCATCCGCGAGCAGGGCTCCCCCACCGCGCCGATCAGCGGCAGCGCCAAGGAACTGGGCTACGACCTGCCGCGCTCGCTGGGCGAGGCCCTGGACGGGCTGGAAGGCTGCCCGGAACTGCGCGAGATGCTGGGCGAGCGCTTCTGCCGGGCCTATGTGTCGGTCAAGCGCAAGGAATACGAGACCTTCTTCCGCGTGATCAGCTCGTGGGAGCGTGAATTCCTGCTGCTCAACGTCTGAATGGCGCCGCGTCGCCAGATCCGGCATGGCCGTGAGGGCCATGTGCTGGGAAAATGTGGGCATGCCCGTTAGGCTGGCACCCGTTGTGCCGGTCTGGCCGGTTCCCCCACCTCGCACCTGACCTGTGGAGAGTCCGATGAAGCTGCGAATCCTCACCCTCGGCATTGCCGTATCCGTACTCAGCGCCTGTGGCGGCGGCAAGTCCGACGACGACAGCAAGGTGCTGAACGTCTACAACTACAGCGATTACATCGCCGAAGACACCATCCCGAACTTCGAAAAGGCCACCGGCACCAAGGTGACCTACGACGTGTTCGACAGCGATGAGATGGTGGAAACCAAGCTGCTGGCCGGCAACAGCGGCTACGACGTGGTGGTGCCGACGCTGAACTTCTTCGGCCGCCAGATCAAGGCCGGCGTGTTCCTGCCGCTGGACAAGAGCAAGATCCCGAACCTGGCCAACCTCGACCCGGACGTGATGAAGCGCATCGCCCAGCAGGACCCGGGCAACGAGTACGGCGTGCCGTACATGATCGGCACCACCGGCATCGGCTACAACGTGGAGCTGCTCAAGCAGCGCTTCGGTGGCAGCACCGACATCGCCAACAGCTGGGACCTGATCTTCAAGCCCGAAAACATCGCCAAGATGAAGGACTGCGGGATCACCATCCTGGACACGCCGTCGGACATGATCCCGATCGCGCTGCACTACCTGGGCGAGGATCCGCACAGCCAGGACGCGGCCACGCTGCAGAAGGCGGCCGACCTGCTCAAGGGCATCCGCCCCTACGTGCAGAACTTCCACTCCTCGCAGTACGTGGGCTCGCTGGCCAATGGCGGCACCTGCCTGGTGGTGGGCTGGTCGGGTGACATCATCCAGGCCCGCGACCGCGCCGCCGAAGCGGCCAACGGCGTGACCGTGGCCTATTCGATCCCGCGCGAGGGCGCCCCGCAGTGGTTCGACATGCTGGCCATTCCCAAGGATGCCAAGCACCCGGAGGCCGCCTATGCCTTCATCAACTACCTGCTGGAACCGAAGGTGGCCGCGGCCAACACCAACTTCATCCACTACGCCAACCCGGTGACCAAGGCCACCCCGCTGGTGGACGAGGCGATCCGCACCGACCCGACCATCTACCCGCCGGCCGACGTGGCCGCCAAGATGTTCACCTACTCGATCAACACGCCGGAGGTGGACAAGCTCTACACCCGGTTGTGGACCGAGGTGAAGACCGGTCGCTGAGCGGACCTGCGTGCCCCTGCAACGCCGGCCCCCGGGCCGGCGTTGCCGTTTCCGGACGGGCAGGGCACTGGCCCGGCCGGGGCCGTGAACGTCCGGATCCCCGGCGGGGCACAGCATGACGCGGCCACCACCGGTAAAATGCCATCCTCCCCCCGTCCGCTGCCGCTCCTGGAGCCGCCCCCCATGCCATTTGATGCCAAGCCGGAAGGCGAGGTCGTGCCGGTCCTCGAGCCGGGCTATCTGTCCATCCGCGCGCTGCGCAAGGAATTCGACGGCTTCGTCGCGCTCGACGATGTGAGCCTGGACGTGCGCAAGGGCGAAATCTTCGCCCTGCTCGGCGGTTCGGGCAGCGGCAAGTCCACGCTGCTGCGCTGCCTGGGCGGGTTCGAAACCCCCACCAAGGGCAGCATCGAGCTGGATGGCCAGCGCATCAACGACCTGCCGCCGTACCAGCGGCCGATCAACATGATGTTCCAGTCCTACGCGCTGTTCCCGCACATGACGGTGGAACAGAACATCGCCTTCGGGCTGAAACAGGACGGCCTGGCCCGCGATGCGATCCGCACCCGCGTGGGCGAAATGCTGGAGCTGGTGCAGCTGGGCAAGCTGGCCAAGCGCAAGCCGCACCAGCTGTCCGGTGGCCAGCAGCAGCGCGTGGCGCTGGCGCGGTCGCTGGCCAAGGGGCCCAAGCTGCTGCTGCTGGACGAGCCGATGGGCGCGCTGGACAAGAAGCTGCGCTCGCAGATGCAGCTGGAGCTGGTCAACATCATCGAAACCTCGGGCGTGACCTGCGTGATGGTCACCCACGACCAGGAAGAGGCGATGACCATGGCCACCCGCATCGCGGTGATGGACGCCGGCTGGATCCAGCAGGTGGGCAAGCCCGATGAAATCTACGAGCAGCCAGCCAACCGCTTCGTGGCCGAGTTCATCGGCTCGGTGAACCTGTTCGACGGGGTCATCGACGAGGACCTGCCGGAGTACGTTACCGTGCGCACGCCGCTGTTCCCCGCGCCGATCTACGTGGCCCACGGCATCACCGGCTACGAAGGCCAGCCGGTGGCGTTCGCGCTGCGCCCGGAGAAGGTGATGATCGGCAAGGACGAGCCGGCCGGGGACACCAACAAGGCGCAGGGGGTGATCGAGGAGATCGCCTACTTCGGCAGCCATTCGGTGTACCACGTGCGCCTGCCCAGCGGGGCCAAGGTGCTGTCCAACTTCGCCAACTCGCAGCGCTGGGCCAGCGACGGGCTGACCTGGGGCGACAGCGTGTGGGTGTGCTGGCGCGACAACGACGGCGTGGTGCTCACCGCATGAACGCCGCCGTCTGGAAGCGCTGGCTCCCCGGCACCCGCGGCAGTGTAATCGCCGCGCCCTACCTGTGGCTGCTGCTGTTCTTCGCGGTGCCGTTCGTGATCATCCTGATGATCTCGTTCGCGCGTACGCAGGTGGGCTCGCCGCCGTACACCTGGCTGCTGGAATACGTGGACGGGGCGTTCTCGCTGAAGCTCAACCTGGGCAACTACGCGGCGCTGGTGAAGGACAGCCAGTACGTGCTGGCCTACCTGAGTTCGATCAAGATCGCGGTGATCGCCACGCTGTTCACGCTGCTGATCGGTTACCCGATGGCCTACGTGATTTCGCGGATGTCGCCGGCCGCGCGCAACGTGGCGATGATGCTGGTGGTGCTGCCGTCGTGGACCTCGTTCCTGATCCGGGTGTATGCGTGGATCGGCATCCTGGACCGCAACGGGCTGCTCAACCAGCTGCTGCTCAAGCTCGGCGTGATCGATGCGCCGCTGCAGATCCTGTACACGCCGACCGCCGCTTACATCGGCATCGTGTACTGCTACCTGCCGTTCATGGTGCTGCCGCTGTACGCGAACCTGGTCAAGCTGGACAACCGTCTGCTGGAGGCGGCCTACGACCTGGGCGCCAAGCCGTGGCAGGCGTTCCTGCGGATCACCTTGCCGTTGTCGCGCACCGGCATCATCGCCGGCTGCATGCTGGTGATGATTCCGGCGGTGGGCGAATTCGTGATTCCCGAGATGCTGGGCGGTCCGGACACGCTGATGATCGGGCGGGTGCTGTGGGGCGAGTTCTTCAACAACCGCGACTGGCCGACGGCCTCGGCGGTGGCGATCGTGATGCTGCTGTTGCTGCTGGTGCCGATCCTGCTGTTCAACCGGGTCCAGCAGCGTGAGCTGGAAGGGAAGCTGGCATGAGCATGGTGCGCGGCAACCGGTGGCTGAGCTGGTCGGTGCTGGGGCTGGGCTTCGGCTTTCTGTATCTGCCGATCCTGCTGCTGATGATCTATTCGTTCAACGAATCCAAGCTGGCCACGGTGTGGTCGGGCTTTTCCACGCGCTGGTATGGGGAGCTGTTCAACAACCGGCAGATTCTGGATGCGCTGTGGATCAGCCTGAAGGTGGCGTTCTGGACGGCCTGTGCGTCGACGGTGCTGGGCACGATGGCGGCGATGGTGATGACGCGTTTCAAGCGGTTCCCGGGCAAGACGGTGTTCGGTGCGCTGATCACCGCGCCGTTGGTGATGCCGGAGGTGATCCTGGGATTTTCGCTGATGACGCTGCTGGTAGCGATGGGCGGTATTCCCGGCTTTCCGGCACGCGGGGTGACGAGCATCTGGATTGCGCATGTGACGTTTACGCTGTCGTTCGTGACGGTGGTGGTGTCCTCGCGGCTGCAGGAGCTGGACCGGTCGCTGGAGGAAGCGGCGATGGATCTGGGGGCGGGGCGGTTGAAGGTGTTTCTGCAGATCACGCTGCCGATCATCGCCCCGGCGCTGGTGGCGGGCTGGTTGTTGGCGTTTACGCTGTCGCTGGACGATGTGGTGATTGCGAGTTTCGTGGCGGGCCCGAGTTCGACGACGCTGCCGATGAAGGTGTTCGCGTCGGTGCGGATGGGGATCAAGCCGGAGATCAATGCACTGGCGACGCTGATGGTGCTGGCGGTGTCGGTCGCGGCGGTGGTGGGGTGGTTCGTGACGGCCCGCGGCGAGAAGCGCCGCCAGCGCGACATGCAGATGGCGTTGCAGGATAAGGGGTGAGGGGGCGCGGCTGTTTGTTGAAGCAACGGCAACAGCAACAGCAACAGCGGGGCTGCATGTTCTGAGTGGCGTCGGCGTGGGTGGGTTGGCGGGACACGCCGTGAATCCCGCTCCGCGGTCCGGCCCAGCCGCTGGCGGCTGTGCGTTCAGTCGCATGCGAGGCAGTGCCTCGCAAGCAATGCGCCTTCACCCCTGGAGGCTCGTGGGCGCCATCCATGGCGCCCAACGGTCCCGCCAACCCACCCACGCCGACGCCCGACAGAATGCTTGCCCTTTTGTTGAAGGCGCAGGGCAACGGCGCAAGGCAGCTGCCGCGTTGGGGGGAGGGCTGGAGCAGGACGGTGTTCCACCGTCCCAGCCGGGCAGAGCCCGGCTCCACCCATCACGATCCGATCCGCACCGACCCCATCCGTCCCGATCCGCACCGACCCCATCCGTCCCGATCCGCACCGACCCCATCCGTCCCGATCCGATCCGATCCGATCCGATCCATCCCGATCCATCCCGATCCATCCCGACCCGCGTCGCGCCGATCTGATCCGCACCGCACGGATACGCGCCGCGTAGAGCCGGGCTCTGCCCGGCTGCTCTTCTCTCCCCAATCAAACCGGTCGGCCGGCTCTTGCTCTTAGTGCGGACACGGCCAACTGTCTGGGCATGGTGCGGGTGGGAGGCCGGGACCGTCATGCGCCATGGATGGCGCATGCGAGCCTCCATGGATGGATTCACGGCGTGTCCCGGCCTCCCACCCGCGCCGTGCCAAACAGGTAGCAGTGAAACGCTGCTTTCCGCGCAGACCCTAACCTGCGACGCCGCGTCGCAACCCACTCCCGGCTCGCCGCCAACCCCGGCAACATCCGGATCACAACACCGGGCGCAGAATGGTGGTCTGTCTTCCGGAGTACCACGATGACCGTTGAAATCGTCAATCCCGCGACCGGCCAGGTCACCTACCGCCATGAATTGCTCGATGCCGCCCAGGTCGAACAGCGCCTGGCTGCCGCGGCAGGCGCGTTTCCGGCCTGGTCTGGCCAATCCCTGCAGGCGCGCAGCGCCATCCTGCGTGGCATCGCCGCGCAGCTGCGTACCCGCAAGGACGACATCCAGCAGGCCATGACCACTGAGATGGGCAAGCTCAAGGCCGAAGCCCTGACCGAAGTGGAGAAGTGCGCGCAGGCCTGCGAGTTCTACGCCGACCATGCCGCCGACTACCTCAAGCCGCAGCTGATCGACACCGAGGCCCAACGCAGCTACGTGCGCTACGAGCCCATCGGCTGCGTGTTCGCCGTGATGCCCTGGAACTTCCCGATCTGGCAGGTGTTCCGCTTCCTCGCGCCGGCCTTCATGGCCGGCAACGTCGCCCTGCTCAAGCATGCCAGCAACGTCCCGCAGTGCGCCGACCTGATCCTGGCCGTATGCCGCGATGGCGGCCTGCCCGCCGGCGTGTTCGACGTCCTGCACATCGACAACGACCAGGCCGCCGACGTGCTGCGCGACAAGCGGGTCAAGGCCGTCACCCTGACCGGCAGCGAACGGGCAGGGCGCTCGATTGCCGCCAATGCCGGTGACCAGCTCAAGAAGTGCGTGATGGAACTGGGCGGCAGCGACGCGTTCGTCGTGCTCGAGGATGCGGATCTCGACAAGACCGTCGCCGCCGCCGTGAAGTCGCGCTTCGACAACAGTGGCCAGACCTGCATCGCCGCCAAGCGCTTCATCGTGGTCGATGCCATCGCCGATGCATTCGTGGAAAAGTTCGTGGCCGCCGCTGCGCAGCGCGTGTACGGCGACCCGCAGGACGAACGCACCACGCTGGCCCCGATGGCCCGCGCCGACCTGCGCGACGAACTGCACAGCCAGGTGCAGGACAGCGTGGCCAAGGGCGCCAAACTGCTGCTCGGCGGCGAGCCGGTGGCGGGCAGCCATGCCGGCTACCCGGCCACCATCCTGGACAACGTCGGGCCGGGCATGCCGGCCTATGAGGAAGAACTGTTCGGCCCCGCCGCGGCCATCCTGCGCGTGCGCGATGATGCCGAGGCGCTGCGCGTGGCCAACGACACCACCTTCGGTCTGGGGGGCAGCGTCTGGACCGCGGATGCGGTGCGCGGCGAAGCCATCGCCAAGAAGCTGGAATGCGGCGCGGCCTTCGTCAACGCCATCGTCAAAAGCGACCCCCGCCTCCCGTTCGGCGGCAGCAAGCGCTCCGGCTTCGGCCGCGAACTGGCCGACCACGGCATCCATGAGTTCATGAATATCAAAACGGTATACGTGGCCTGATCTGAAGAGGGTAGCGACCAACGGTCGCTACCTACCGACGATCACCCCGAGGTAGAGCCGACCGTTGGTCGGCTGCCCGTAACGCCGGCACACGTCGCGTATATCCGGCATCGCCAGGAGCCGGCCAGCGGCCGGCACTACCGGACATCGGATCGTTCAAACCGGGGGTAGAGCCGACCGTTGGTCGGCTGCCCGTAACGCCGACATACATGACGTACATCCGGCACCGGCGCCCGAAACGGGCGGCCGGCCGACGTCAGAGCCAACGCACCCGCTTGAACAGCCGGTACAACCCCACGCAGATCGCGCCCACGCCGATGATCATCGCCGGGTACGCCCACGGCTGGTCCAACTCCGGCATGTGGGTAAAGTTCATGCCATACCAGCTGGTGATCAGGGTCGGCGCCGCCAACAATGCCGCCCACGCACCCAACCGCTTCACCGTCTCGCCCTGCGCCAGCGTCACCAGCGACAGGTTCACGTTCAGCGCCGTGCCCAGCATCTCGCGCAGGGTGTCGATCACATCGCTGATCCGCACCGCATGGTCATGCACGTCGCGCAGGTACAGCTTGACCTCGTCGGGCACCAGCTCGCCCTGGTAGCGCTTGATCTGGGCCAGCATGTCCTGCAGCGGCGCTACCGCCATGCGCATCTTGTTGAGCTCGCGCTTCAGTTCGTACAGCCGCACCACGGTCTGGCGCTTGTAACTGTCCGAGAAAATGTCCTTCTCCAGCAGCTCCAGCGTGTCGCGGTAGCGCTGGGTGATGGGGAGGTAGTTGTCCACCACGAAGTCCAGCACCGCATACAGGCAGTACGACGGCCCCATTGTGCGCAGCAGCTCCGGCTCGCGCTCCACCCGGGCGCGCGGGGCGGCATAGGACAGCGACGCCCCATGGCGGACCGTCACCAGGAAGCGGGGACCAAGGAAGGCATGGGTTTCGCCGTAGGCGATGCGCTCATCCACCATCTGCGCGGTGGTGACCACCACGAACAAGGAGTTGCCATACGACTCCACCTTGGGCCGCTGGTGGGCGTTGCGTGCGTCTTCGATGGCCAGCGAGTGCAGGCAGAATTCTTCCTGCAGCTTCAGCAGCACGCTGTCGGCCGGCTCGTACAAGCCGACCCAGACAAAGCCGTTGCCGCTTTCGATCACATCGCTGATCGCATCCAGGCTGATGTCATGGCGAATGCCCTGGTCATCGTAGTGCACGCAGTTGATGACGCAGGGCGGGTTTACGGGTGCGGTGCTTTCCATGGGCGGCATCCTGCGTCAGCGGCCCGTGACAGATGCGTCACGACGGCCCAGCGCCCATGCCAGTGCCAGGTGCACCGGCAGCAGCAGCACGATCCACTGCAGGTTGACCTGCGCCTGCAGGCTCAGCCAGTGCAGGACCAGGCCCAGCGACGCCAGCAGCGCCACCGCCCACAGCACCCAGCGGAACCACGCACGCGGGGTGCGCCCGCGCAGCAGCGTGATGGCACCGGGCAGCAACAGCAGGCACAGCGGCGACAGCACCAGCAGGTTGCGGTTGGCCCACGCAGCCTGGTGCGCGCTGAAGCCCCACAGGTAGGTCAGCAACGCACCGGCGATACCGCAGAACAGCCACACCGGCAGCGCGATGCCGCCCAGCAGGCGTCGGCGCATGCGCAGTGCACACACGCCTGCCGCGGCCAGCAGGCCGCACAGCAGCCAGGGCCACCAGCGGCGCGGTGATTCGGTGGGCTCCGGCGCGATGCGGTGCGGCAGCAGTTCCTGCTCGGCCTGTACCAGCGGGCGGCCTTCGCTGTTGCGCGACTGGCGCAGCGCATCGGCCAGGCGCATCGGCACGAAGGCTTCCTGCCAACGCGACAGCGGCTGATCGGCGAACGGCCCCAGCCCGATGTCGAAGCCCAGCCACATCCACGGCGACGGCGAGGCCAACCGCACCGATTCGCTCCGGTAGGTGTTGCCGCGCGAGCGCCCGGACAGCTGCGAATGCAGGCCGCCGCCGAGCGCCTGGTCCACCGCATCGCGGACCATGGTGGCGCAGTTGGCGGTGTAGTAGTCGTAGTGGTAGCGCGCGTTCTCCGGCTTGGCGCGCTCGGCCAGCGAGGCGGCCAGGGCGCGCGCCTGCTGCGGGTCCAGGTCCAGCCACTGGATGCTGGCCCCGCGACCGCTCTCACGGTAGTAGGCCATGTCCTCGTCCAGCGGCAGCGCCACCAGGTAGTACATCATCTCGCCACGCACGAAGCGGCCGATGAAGTCCGCTTCACCCGGATCGAAGTAACCGAAGTTGTAGGAGGTGGCCTGGCCCGTTACCGGGTCCACCACCACCAGCGCATCGTGACCGAAGCGCTCGAAGAAAATCTCGCCGGGCTGCATGGTCACCACGCCGATGCGCGGTGCCGCCGAGGCGTTCGCGCCGGAGTCAGCCACCGGCACGGTGACGGGGGCCGTCGCATCCTGGGCCAGCGCCGCGAACGGCAGGCTGGCCAGGGTGAGCATCCAGCACAGGAACAACAGGCGGCACGACGGCCACCGCTTCAGCAGAGGCCGCATGGCGTGGATCAATCCTCGTTGTTCGTATCGGCCGGCAGCACGGTCACATGGAACGCCTGCACGCGGCGGGCATCGGCACGCGCCACCCGGAACACGAAGCGGTCCAGGCTGAGCTCGTCGCCGGTTTCGGGCAGGTGGCCGATCGCCTCGGTGACCAGGCCACCGATGGTGTCGTAGTCGTCGTCGGGGAAGCTGGCGCCGAAGCGCTCGTTGAAGTCCTCGATCGCGGTCAGGGCGTCCACCACGTACTGGCCGTCGGCCTGGATGGCGATCTGCGCGGTGTGGTCCTCGGCCTCGTCGTGCTCGTCGTCGATTTCACCGACGATCTGCTCCAGCACGTCCTCGATGGTGACCAGCCCGGCGACACCGCCGTACTCGTCCACCACGATGGCCATGTGGTTGCGCGAGAGCCGGAACTCCTTGAGCAGCACATTGAGCTTCTTCG
This sequence comes from Stenotrophomonas sp. GQ19, assembly GCF_059758695.1. NCBI lineage: Bacteria > Pseudomonadati > Pseudomonadota > Gammaproteobacteria > Lysobacterales > Lysobacteraceae > Stenotrophomonas > Stenotrophomonas sp. GQ19. The sequence goes on from NZ_JCAXES010000004.1 coordinate 123,106, forward strand.
CTTCGGGGATCAGCACCGCCGGGCGCAGCAGCTCGCGCACGTTGGCCGGGCCGTTGTCGGCAACCACGCCGCGCAGCAGGTCCTTGGCCAGCAGCACGCCAAGGATGTCGTCCTTGTTGTCGCCGTGCACCGGGAAGCGCGAGTGGCCCGATTCGACCACCTGCTTCATCAGTTCAAGGAAGGGCGCTTCGACCGGCAGCGAGACCATCTGCGAACGCGAGATCATCACGTCGCCCACGGTGAGTTCGGCGACGGAAATCGCCCCCTCCATCATGCGCAGGGTATCGGCAGCGATCAGCCCATCATCGTGCGCGGTGTGCAGCACCGCCACGAGCTCGTCGCGGGTGTGGGGTTCGCCGGAGAAGGCAGAGGTCAGGCGTTCGAGCCAGCTGCGCTTCTTTTCGTTCTGCTCCAGGGTGGAGCTACTACTGTCGTCTTCAGACATCTCTGGAAAAAAGGGCACCCGGCGAACCGGGCGTTGGATTCAGTCTAGCAGGATGCGGGGCCCTGTCAGCGCCCGCCTGACGGGGCCGCATTCACCGAGGCGGCCGGCGGGGTGGGGGCCGGTGCCGGCGCCTCCTCCTCCGCGGGCAGGTCCAGGCTGTAGGTGCAGCCGGCCAGGGTCTTGCCCGGGTGGCTCTTGACCGTGGACAGGCTCAGGATGATCGATTCGATCATCGGCTCCCCGGTGGTCGGGTCGGTGACATCGCGGCTGACCAGCTCGCGCCCGGCCATGAACTTGCCCGGGTTGTCCACCCCGTCCTCCAGCGCCAGTGTCTTCGCCAGCGGTCGCGGGTCGGCCAGGTCCAGGATCGCCATGATGCTGGCGCCGGCCACCGCCACGTACTCGGTGCGCTGCCCGAACACCGTCAGCGGCGTGGCCAGCCGGAACTCGGTCATGAACTGGTTGCCCTGCGGCAGCGGCTGCAGGCCATTGGCCACTGCCTTGAGCGGATCGGCCACGACCGGGCCGACCGCCCGGTAGTCGGCCACGCTCTGGCGGCATTCGATCAGCGCGGCCAGGTCCAGCGGGGCGGCCGACGCAGCGGCGGGCAGCAGGGCCAGCAGGCCCAGGCAGAGGGTCTTGAAAGCGGTCATCTGGAATCCGTGGGGAGCCGGGCGGCGCGGCTTACTGCTCGTTGGCGTAGGGGTCGTCGATGCCCAGTTCAGCCAGGATGTCGCGTTCCAGCTGCTCCATGGCCTCGGCTTCCTTGTCGTCCTCATGGTCCCAGCCGAGCAGGTGCAGCACGCCGTGCACGGTCAGGTGCGCGTAATGGGCATTGAGCGCCTTGTCCTGCTCGGTCGCTTCGCTGGCCACCACCGGCGCGCAGATCACCAGGTCGCCCAGCAGCGGGAACTTCACGCCCTTGGGCAGGCCCTCGGGCACTTCGGCCGGGAAGCTGAGCACGTTGGTGGCGTAGTCCTTGCCGCGGTAGTGCCGGTTCAGCGACTGACCTTCCTTGGCATCGACCAGGCGGATGGCCAGGTCGGCTTCACGGATGCGGCCCTTGAGCGCGGCAGCCACCCACTTGCGGAAGCTCACCGCAGAGGGCAGCCCGGCGCGGGGCAGGGCGTAGCTGACGGCTACATCGAGGCGGACAGGGCCCTTGGTCATGGCGATACCGGTAATTCAGATCAATCAGGAGCCGACAGTATCGCGCGTGCGGCGCTTCACTGCGACTTCCAGTCGTCGGCGTCGTAGGCGATCTCGATGACATCGGCGGTGGCACGGCGCTCCTCGATACGGACGGTGCTGGCCGAGCCGTGGCAGTGGTACCCCTGTTGCTGGCTGAGCTGGCGGGTAATTGCGTGCATCATCTGCGTATCGGAGGCGTTGGAGTCGACCTGGATGGCGCCGGCGGCGCAGCCGCCAACGTTCTCCACCTGCACCGCCGGCACCAGTGCGCGCGTGGCCTGGTCCGCAAGCGCGTCGAATGCCTCGGCGCCGATGTCCGGTTGCGCGGCCGAGATGCGCACCTTGACGTAGTACAGCTGCTTGTAAAACAGATACGCATTGGAGCGCAGCGGGGCGTCGCCCGGCGCGCGATGCAGTTCCATGCGCAGCTTCTGCCCGTTCACCCCGCCGGCGTTGGCAATGGCGTCGCGCATGACGGCCTCCTCATCGTTGGCCGCCGCCGGGGGCGGCGCAGGGGTAAGCCGGAATGCGTCAGCCGGCCCCAGCGTCCGCTGGCGCGAATAGGTGCCGTCCTTGACGGCATGCTTCATGCCTTCGCCGAACGCCTGCATGCCCTCGATCACTGCGGTATCCGGATCGAGGCGGCCCGCTGCATAGATGTACAGGCTGATCGTCGCTTCGGGGTGATCCTTGGCGCGGTAGAGCAGGCTGGCCCCGGCCAACCGGTTATCCGGATCGAGACCGCTGCGTACCAGGGTGAAATCGCCCGCCGACCTGGGGGCTATCACGTAGCTGGTTTCCACATACGGACGCGCGGGGGCGGCCGTCTTTTCACTGGCCGACGCCGTTGCCGGCACGGCGGCCAGCAGGCAGAGGCACAACAGCACGCAGGCACGATTCATGGCACTTCCTGTGCGACGGGAGTGCCGGCAGTGTACGGCTACTCCGCGCCGGGATTCACCTGCTGCAGGTCGCGCCGGTCGTAGGCGCTGACGATGCGCGCCACCAACGGGTGGCGGACCACGTCGCGGGCCTCGAAGAAGGTGAAGCTGACCCCGTCCACGTCGCGCAGCACCTCGATCGCGTCGCGCAGCCCGGACTTCACGTGCTTGGGCAGGTCGGTCTGGGTGAGGTCGCCGGTGACCACCGCGGTGGAGCCGAAGCCCAGCCGGGTCAGGAACATTTTCATCTGCTCCACGGTGGTGTTCTGCGCTTCGTCCAGAATCACATAGGCATCGTTGAGCGTGCGGCCGCGCATATAGGCCAGCGGCGCGATTTCGATGACATTCTTTTCCAGCAGTTTCAGCACTTTCTCCACGCCCAGCATTTCATACAGCGCGTCGTACAGCGGGCGCAGGTACGGGTCCACCTTCTGGCTGAGATCGCCCGGCAGGAAGCCCAGCTTCTCGCCAGCTTCCACCGCCGGTCGCACCAGGATCAGCCGCTGCACGCGCGACTCGTTCAATGCGTCCACCGCGCTGGCCACGGCCAGGAAGGTCTTGCCGGTGCCGGCCGGGCCGATCCCGAAATTGATGTCGTGGGTGGTGATCTGGTGCAGGTAGCGCGCCTGGTTGGCGCCGCGGCCACGTACCGTGCCGCGCTTGACCTTGATGGTCACTTCCTGTGCTTCATAGGCCCGTTCGACGACCTGGTCGACGTTGGCTTGGTTCAGGCGCAGGTGGATGCCGTGGCTGTCGAAGGTCACGTCCGCCGCTTCGGCGTAGAGCGCCTCGATCAACAGCTGGGCTTCCTCGGCCAGGCGGCGGGGCCCGGTCACGCGGAACACGTGGCCGCGGTTGGCGATTTCCACGCCCAGTTTGAGTTCGATCTGGCGCAGGTGCTCATCGAACGGGCCGGCCAGGTTGGCCAGGCGTTCGGTGTCTTCGGGAGCCAGGGTGAAATCGCGTTGCGAGAGTGCGGTCATTGCATCTGGCAGCCCTCGATCCAGGGACCGTGGCCGCAAGCAGGGAAAGGGTCTACAGGGTAGCGCGCGGTCCTCGCAGCCGCCAGACCGATGCCGGTTGTCCACACTGGGTGTGGGGGAGTCGTTGGCAAAGCTGTGGATATCCCGTGCCGGCCCTTGCCCGGCAAGGCTGAACAAGTGCTGGTGAAAAAATGACCGACCGTGTCAGGAGCAGGGCCCCGTCAGCCCGAGCTGCGCGGAGGGCCATCCTGCGGTGGGGCGCTGTAGCCGGCGCATGCTCCGCCTGGCGTAATCCGTCGGCATTATGTGCTGAGTTTCTGTTGTCGGGTTCAATCCGACATCCAGTGTCGGTTCGGTCAAATGCGTGCGCTACGAGTAGGGGTTTCCCTACATTATCGTCAGATTTGCCCCGGATACCGGTCGGCGACAATTAACTATATTCTTTGCTCATGCAGTCTTGAGCATGTATCTGCGTGGCGGGGAGAGCCTGCGGATACCTGTGGTAGCGCGCGGTTCGACGGTAGCGACAGAGTGGGGAGGTGCAGCGTGCTGCCGCTATGCCGGTAGGCCGGGTGCGCCATGGATGCTGGGCAGGTCAGGCGGCCGGACGGCTGCAATGGATGGGCACGATGCAGGATGCAATCACACTGTTCGCCGGTGTCGCCGGGCTGGACGGCGCCAGCCGTCCACACCGTCTGGCACTGGCCAGCGGCCAGGCGCTGCTGGTCGAGCGCTGGTGCGGGCACGAACAGCTGTCCGACGGTTTCCAGTGGTGGGTGGACGTACTGGCCAACGACGCCCTGCTCGATGTGGATGCCTGGCTGGGCGTTGCCGCGACATTGTCCTCGCGGCAGGCCGGCGGGCACGACGTGCTGCGCAGCGGCGTGGTTTCCGAGGCGGCCTGCGTAGCGGCCGATGGTGGGCTGGCGCGCTATCGCCTGTGCCTGGTGCCGTGGACCTGGCTGCTGGGGCAGGCGCGACAAAGCCGGGTATTCCAGGAGCGGACGGTGCTGGACATCCTGCAGGCCGTACTGGATCCCTATGCCGCCCAGGGCACCTGGCGGGTCAGCGACGAAGTGGTCGACTTCCTCGCCGCCGTGCCGCGGCGCAGCTATTGCGTGCAGTACCGCGAATCGGACCTGGTCTTCCTGCAGCGCCTGCTTGCCGAAGAGGGCCTGGGCTGGCGCATCGAAGAAGACGCCGACGCGCCTGCAGGGCATGCGCTGGTGGTCTTCGCCGACAGCGCCGCGCAGGCGCAGGACGCCACCTCCGAGCGCGACGGTGGGCTGCGCTTCCATCGCGCCGACGCCACCGAGGCCACCGACAGCGTGCTGACGCTGGGGCGTTCGCGGCGTATCGGCGTGACCGCGCTGGTGCTGGCAAGTGATGACTATCGCGGCCAGCAGGCGCGGCAGGGGCAGACCCCGGTGCTGTCCGCGCAACGCGGGGAGACCACCCTGGAGGCGTACACCCCGGTGGGCGCCTATGCGTTCGCCAACCGCGGCGTGGCCGACCATTACAGCCGCCTGGCTGCCCAGGCGCACGAATCCCGCAGCGCCAGCTGGGTGGGCAGCAGCACCGCCCCGGGGCTTCGCGCCGGCACCTGGTTCAACCTGCGCCAGTGGCCGCTGTCCGACCGTGCCGGCGTGCCGAATGTGCTGGTGACGCGGATCTGGCACCAGGCCAGCAACAATTTCCCCACCACCGCGCGCGAGGCGCTGCTGCAGCGCCTGGGCCATGCGCCACCGGCGCCCATGGCCGGGCTGGATACGCCGGCGCGCCAGCGCCAGCTGTGCACGCGGGCCGAAACGCTGGGCTATGCCAACGCCTTCGAGGGCGTGGACCGTGCGGTGGCGTGGCGTCCGGCGCGCGAAGACGGCACCGGCCTGCGGTTGAATCCGCGGCCGCTGGCACCGGGCTACCAGACCGCGCGGGTGATCGCCGCCGATGGCAGCGACAGCGGTGAGGTGTCCTGCGACGACCTGGGCCGGATCAAGGTGCGCTTCCACTTCCAGCGGGCAGGCAGTGGCGACGATGGCAGCAGTTGGCTGCGCGTTGCCCAACGCTACGCCGGCCCCGGGGTGGGCGCGCAGTTCCTGCCACGGGTAGGCCAGGAGGTACTGGTGACCTTCCTGGAAGGCGACATCGACCGCCCGCTGATCGTCGGTACGCTCTACAACGGTCGCGGTGAAGCCGGTACAGCCGCAACCCCGGCCGGCGCGTCGGCGACCAGCGAGCTGGGCGCCTATGCGCAGGCAGGGGATGCCCGCAGTAGTGCGCAGGGCAACCTTGCCGGTGGCCACGCGCCCGCCTGGCATGCGATGGGCGCCGGCGAAGACGCGCACCGCAACCCGGCCGCGCTGTGGGGTATCCAGTCGCGCGAGTGGCACGGCCAAGGGCATTCACGGCTGCTGTTCGACGACAGCGATGGGCAGCTGCGCCTGCAGTTGGCCACCACCCATGCCAGCACCCAGCTCAACCTGGGGCACCTGATCCACCAGGCCGACAACTTCCGCGGCAGCCTGCGTGGCGAAGGCAACGAGCTTCGCACCGACGCCTGGGGCGCCGTGCGCGCGCGCGCTGGCCTGTGGCTCAGTGCGCAACCACGCCTTGCCGGCGCACCTGCCGGTGAGGCGGTCGCCCCCAGTGCGCTGCTGACCCAGCTCAACGAACTTGGCCGGGTCCAGCACCAGGCCGCCAGCGTGCACCGCAGCGTCGCCGTGGCCGCGCACGCCGGCGTGGCGGGCCAGCAGGATGCGCCCGCGCCGCTGGCCAACCTGCTGCGCAGCACCCGCACTACCGTGACCGGGGACGACTTCGACAGCGGCCGCGCCGATGCCCCGGCCTACGCCAGCGGTGGCGGACCAGGGCGCCTGCCGCACAGCGGCGATGCCACGCTGGGGCTGTCTGGCAGCGACGGCCTGGTGCAGGTCGCCGGGCAAAGCCTGCAATGGGCGGTGGGCGAGGTGCTCAGCCTGGCCAGCGGGCAGGCGTCCGAATGTGTCGTCCAGGGCCAGGCACGTGTGCACGGCAGCCAGGCCATCGGCGTGCTGGCCGCCACCGTGGGCACGGTGGCCGGCACCACGCTCAGCGTGGTCAGCGGGCAGGGCGAGCTGATCGTGCAGGCCCAGGACAACCAGATCCTGCTGCAGGCGCGCAACGCCCTGCGCGCGGCCAGTGCCAGTGCGGCGGTCGAAATGGCCGCGCCCAAAACCGTGCACATCGCCACGGCCGGCGGTGCCAGCATCACCCTGGCTGGCGGCAACCTGACGCTGACCTGCCCCGGCAACATCACCGTGCACGCGGGCCGCAAATCCTTCGTTGGCCCGGCCAACCTGACCTATCCGCTGCCGACCATGCCGCGCAGCGAGTCGCCCGATGTGCTGCCCAGCTTCGCCTTCCGCCTGCAGGACATCCCCGGCCCGCAGGGCATCGCGCTGGCTGGCCAGCCCTGGAAAATCGTCCGTACCCGCCAGAGCGCCAGCGATACGCCGGACAACCTGCATGCGGTGGATGCCGCGCAGTGGGTGGAGGTGCTCAAGGAAGGCAGCGCCGACGACGACGGCAAGGTCGCGCTTGACGATGCCGACTGCAAGACCGTCTGGGACGCCGTGGCCCGGTTCCCGGGGCGCCTGTACCTGGTACACGGCATCGACGCCATCCCGCTGCAGATGCGCCAGTTCAGCACCGGTCCCGGCGTGCGCGAGATCGTCGAAACCCTGGATGCCAACAACTACAGCAAGGACCTGCAGCACCTGCCCGATGCCGATGCGCTGCGCGCCATCCGCCACCGGGTGGAGTACGAGTTCCAGTCCCTGCTGACCACCACGCCCAAACAGCGCAAGGAGCTCTGAGCCATGGCCGACGGCACCACCAGTACGGTCGCGCGCAATGCGCTGACCTGCCAGACCGGCCAGGTAGGCACCTCCAGCGGTGACTACTACGCACCGCCTGATCGCCAGTTCGCCCCGGTGCGGCACGGGAACGCGGTGACGTCCTACACCGACGGGCGCTCGGCCATGCATGCGATGGCCGAGGCCATCCGCGGGGCGAGGAAGTTCATCTTCATCGCCGACTGGCAGATGAACTTCGATACGGAACTGACCGGACGGGGAGACGGCGCACACCGCGGTCGCTTGAGCGAGCTGCTGTATGACGCGATCAATGTGCGTGGGGTGGATGTTCGGGTGCTTCTTTACGACAGCATCGAGGCCGCCGCCTACACGCACGAAAACGAAGCACGTACCGCGCTCTACAAAATGCGTGATATGGATACGCCCGGCAATATCGAAGTGGGGCTGCACAATCCCGCCACTGGCCGCGGGGATGCATTCAATATCGCGTTCTCCCATCACCAGAAGATCCTGGTGATCGACGGCCGCATCGGTTTTGTCGGCGGGCTTGACGTCGCCCACGGGCGATGGGACGACGGCAATTTCGATGTGGTCTGCGATCCGGCGCTTCACGTCATCAACGATCATTACAACAACAGCGTGTTCAAGTCACGCCAAATGACGCCTGCGGAGCGGGACCTCACGCGCGATACGGCCGAGGCCGAGGGCGCGTCTACCCGGGTACGTCCGGGCTTCGCGCCTGCGTACCTGCCCAACATCGCCACGGCCATGGACCTGTTGAAGCGCCAATGGGACAGCGGTGCAGCGCTGGCGGAGATCCTGGATTATGCGGACAAGGCCGGTATTCCCGACGCGGCCGAGCACGCTGTGGCAGAGAAAATCAAAGGCTTGGTAATACCCGGATACACCACCGCCACCAGCGTCGTCCAGACCTTGGGCAGCCTGCTCGAGAGCATCCAGTCCAATCTTGCGCAGGCAGACCTCAAGTACGACGAGGTGATCACCTCCAGCAACCGCAGCTACGACGAGCTCGGAAAAGGAAACGTCAGCGGCGCCGCCGACCACGCACTGCACGCGGCCAAGGCATTCACCAGCATCCAGGCCAACGCGTTCCTGGAAAAGTGGAATGACCTGAAGGCGACCGTGAACTCGGCCACCGAAACCGGTGGCAAGGTCGTCGAGCGGTTGGGTGAGTACGTCAACGATCCGTCGGAGATTGGAAAGGACGTCAGTGCGGCCAAGAAGGCGGCGCTGGACGCACTGCAGAAGGCCAAGGATGCCTTCCTCGCGTTCGAGAAGTGGCTGAACGAGCCGATCGATCGCAGCCAGCTGTTGCTCGATGCAGGGCGACACGCACGCATGCCGTGGCAAGACGTGCATGCACGCTTGGAAGGCCCGGCGGTCTTTGATATCTGCCGTAATTTCATGCACCGCTGGAATGCGATGGTGTGGCAGAACCAGCGCGGCGACGAGTGGGCAGGCCGCAAGGTGCGCGATGCCACCAACAGTGGCATCCGGCTGGCCAACCGTATTGGTGCGTCGCTGCCCGAACAGGTCTCGCTGGCTCGCGGCCGCGAGCTCACGCCGCTTTCAGGGGCGTGGCTGGACGCCATGGGCGGGCGTCAGGCGCTGTTTGGTGATCTGTCCAGCAAGGGCAGCGCTGGCAATATCGCCGTCCAGATCGTGCGCTCCTCGGGCACTGCACTTCACGCGATGGAAAAGAAGGCGTGCGCGGAGCACGGCCTGGATATGAATGACTGCAGCGGGTTGTCACCCTATTGGGAACGCAAGGATCCCATGCATTCCATCCAGGACGCGATGCTCAACTGCATCGAATCGGCCAAGGCGTTCGTCTACGTTGAAACCCAGTTCCTGATCTCCGATTGCAAGTTTTCCGACGCCGAGCCGGGCACCCGGCTTGCAATGATCATGGCCGGCGGAAAGCGCGGCACGCCGACCGCCGAACAGCAGAAGAAAACCAAGGTGGCCGATCGTGCCGTAGGCGCCACCCAGGGAACTGCTGACCGGCTGGGGGCGGGCAATGCGGTGAAATCACTGCGCACGTTCAAGCAGGGCCAGCCATCGGCCGGGCAGAACAAACTGGTGGCCACGCTGGCGTCCCGCATCATCAAGGCCATTACCACCGGGCAACCCTTCCATGTGTACATCACGCTGCCCGTGCACCCGGAAGGCAGCCTGTTCGACGGCGCGGTGCTCAAGCAACAATACTGGGTCCAGCAGAGCCTGCTTCGGGGGCGTGAGAGCCTGGTCCGTCAAATCTGTGAGGCGCTGGTTGCAAAGCGTCTCAACATCCGGCGCAACAGCGTCAGCGAGGACGACCTGCGCGCCGAGATGGCACAGGGGGGATGGAAGGACTATCTCACGGTGTTGAACCTGCGCAGCTACGGCGTGCTGAAGGACGTCAACCACGACACCTACCGCAGTGCGCCGATGACCCATGGTGGCAGCAGCGCCAATCCGCCGATCTATCTGGTCACCGAACAGTGCTACGTGCACTCCAAGCTCCTCATCGTCGACGATGCCGTTGCGATCATCGGCAGTGCGAACTGCAATGACCGGAGCCTGCTGGGAACCGGAGATACCGAGATCGCGGCGGTGATCGTGGACGGCGACTCGACCGTGCGTGACCTGGGCAACGGAGCCAAGGTGGTGACGCGTGCGTTTGCACGCGACCTGCGCCTGCGCCTGTGGAAGAAGTTCCTGGGTATGTCGATTGAAGAGGGTGACGTTGTCGGGCGCACTGCCAAAGACAGGGGGTACACCAAGGCCGCCGGTGACAGCTTCCACCCTCCCGTCCGGCGGAACACCGAGAGTGCTGCGTTCATCGAGCAGCCCGCCGCGGGCACGTGCTGGAAGACGATCCAGGCACTGGCAGACACCAACGCTGCGGCATTCGAAGCGGTCTTCCAGAATGTACCGCGCAACAGCATGGCGTCCTACCACGATGTCTTCCATGGCTTTGCGACGTCAGGGAAGAATGAAAAGCGTACCAAGACCCTGCGCTACCTGTATGCGCAGCCTTCGGACCTGCAGCCGGCATACATGGACGTGCCAAGTGTGATGGAGGGCGAGGCAACCAAGACCGTTGGCCGCCACAATGTCGCCAAGGCGCTGGCGCGCCTGCGCGACGACGGCGGCGCGGTGAAGGGTTTCTGGGTGACCATGCCGCTGGAATGGGGGCATGGCATGAACGACCCCGCCGCCGAGCTTCCCAACGTCCTGATCGCGGCCGTACCGATGACGTCGGATCTTTACGGGGACCGAACACGTCTGGCATCAGTATCATCACCCGCAACGGGCACGGAGCAGGTATGAGTGTGAAGGGAAGGCTTGCGGTGGCTCTTTCGGCGATGCTGAGCGTTTACGCGCTGCAGGCCGGCGCGGCATGCAATGATCGCGCTGATCCACTGGTGTCGCCTGTAGACGGCGTCGTGCTGAAGTTCAACGATGGCGCGACGGGCCGCGTGCGACTACAGGGGGAGCAGGTTCAGGATGATGGTCGCCTACGCCTGCCATCCTTGGTCCCAGGTGTTGCGGAACTGCCGGCAGGCAAGTTCGCTCCGACAACGGGGCAGGTGGTTTATCTGGAGTCGGATGGCCGGTCGGGCCAGCGCATCTGTCGCCTGGAACAATGGGAAAGCCGGGTCCACGGGCCCTTGGAGCGGGTCCAGGCTGATGGCAGTCCGGGTCTGCGCCGGGACGACGATGGCAAGGTGCGCGCGGTGACTTATCGGGCAGAACCCCGGCAGGAGCGCAACCCGCTCCTGGCCAAACTGACGCCGTATTACTTCATGACCCGCGTCGATACCTTCAGGTACGACAGCCATGGGCATCTGGTCGAGGCCCGCTACCACGAAACCGAGGGGGTAAACGCGGTCCGTAACCACTCCCGGCGCCCGGTCGTGGCAGATCAGCTGATCTTCTGCGCCCGTTACGATGCGAAGGGGCAGTTGGCGATGGTCGCCGGGGTGGACGAGCAGTTGAGCGCCGTGCGCGGGCTGCAATGCGACCAGATCAAGCCTGGCGATGTGGCGATGACCACCTACCAGTACCATCCGGGCGGGACCTTGCTGGCCAGCCTGCGTACGGCACCGAAGACCGCAACGGCGGCCAGCGGAACCCCCTCGGCGTCTGCGGGGCTGGGGCAGGGCAATGCCTGGTACGCCAATGCCGACCAACCTGGCAAGCGAGCCAACGTGCTCTTCAGCTTCCTCCCGGGCAGCGGGGTGATCAGTCTTTCCACTGCTGACATGCGCCTCGTGCCCGCCGATGCCCAGCAGCTGTTCCAGGAACGGTCAAGCGACGGTCAGGCCAAGCTGCGCTACGACTTTCCCGCCAAGCCGGTACCGCTGTCCGCAATTGATGGTCGGTTCGTGAGCGTGGGCAACTACGCGCGCGTCAGGACGTACCCACACCGCAGCGGGTTGGATATCTCCGAGTTGTTCGATGCCGACAAACGCATGCCACGGCAGCGGCAATGGCGTGGGCTTGATCTGAACCGGCAGGAGATGTTCGATTCAAGCGGCAGGCTGACCCGGGTCATCCACTATGGAGCAGCCCCGCGTGATGCCTATAAGGACGACCTCAGGGGCTATGCGGAACGCGGCGTGCTTCGGCTCACCCCGACCACCTCCGGCTACGCGAGCTACCGTGTGTATGACTACGATGCCAAAGGCAGAGAGAGCCTGGCCTTTGTCTGCTGGCAGCACGATGCCCCCAGCAACAAGCCTCTCCGGCACTTCCCCTGGTGGACGCCCGACCCGGGTCCCAAACGCAGCAGGGAAGAAGCCCTCGTGTATGGCATGAAGAACGTGGCCAATCGCTGCGGTAGGCCGGACGGCACGATGGTGATACAGGGCTTGGCACAGATTGATGCCTACATGGCGAAGACGTATGGCTACGACGTGGACAAGCTCAGCTATGAAGGTCGCTGAGCCCCAAGGCGCCGTGCGTCCGGTCAAGTGCAACGGCAGACCCCTGTTCGGCACGCTTTTGGGGTCGGCCGCGGACCGTGCGCCGAGATGTGGCAACGTAAAGGGCAGTTCGACGGCATCTGATCGTTGACTGCAGATTTTTCGATGCGGCGCATGAGCCAGCCTTGGACAATCGCATTGCGCCAGCGTATTGGCTGGGACAAGGCTGCGGCTCCATGCGGATTCGGCGCGCCCATTCATTTTCAAGGCGCGTCGGCGACGAAAGGCTGTGCGCTCCCTTGCGTTAGTCGATGCAGTACTTGTTGGAGTGGGCATGAATCATAGGGCGCAGTTGAGGTTGCTGCTGCTGAGTGCCTTCGGCGTCTGCGCGTCGAACCAGGCGATTGCGTGCACAGATCGCCTGGATCCACTGGCTTCACCCAATCGAGATGTGGTCATGAGATTCACGGACGGTCGATCCAGTCCCATAACCGTAAGCGAAGCGCGCCTGCTTCCTGATGGCAAGGTCTCGCCGCCTCGTGTGTCGCCACGTGTGGGAGAGATTCAGGCGGGCAAGTTTGATCACTGGGGTGGAGACGTAGTCTTCATGGAGAACGATGGGCACGGAGGGCGGCGGGTGTGCCGTGTAGAGTCCTGGAAGAGTCGGGTATTTGATGCGGTCGTGCGCGACAGCAGAGGGGGTGGCCCGGTTCCACTTGTCGACAGCAGTGGAGAGATACGTACTGTCACATACAGATCAACACCTGCCCAGGAGCGTAATGCAATCTTGGCGAAAGTGTTGCCGTATTACTACCTGGATTCCGCGATGGCGTATTACTACGACGATCGCGGGCATCTGGTCGAGGTTGGAAGGTATGCCTCTCCTGAAATGCGTGTGACGAGCAACAGGAATTCCGCTCAGGATGTGACAAGGTGGGTGCTGTACTGTTTCACCTACCGGGATGACAAGCTGGAACTTGCCGCTGAATTCGCCAAGAGCGGTCCAGGTACGCCCGCAGGTTTCGCATGCGATCAACTGCGTCGTGCTGGCGTTTCCTATGACTCGTATCGATACAATGCCGATGGGACGCTTTCGGCACAGCTGCGGCACTACAGAGTCAACGCTCAAGACGGCAATGGCCCGCCCCGGGAGTTCCGGACCGCGAACCAAGCCGGGAGCGGCACAAAATGGCTCCGCGGTTTGGGCAAAGGTGAGAGGGCGAGCGTGGCCTTCAGGTTCAGTGCGGCAAACACATTGACGCATTTACAAACTACGGACCCGAATGTTTTCAAGGGTGATGCGCAAGCGCTGTACGCTGAGCGCGCGCAGGACGAAGGGGTTGTTACTCGTTACAGTTTTCCCGTTCACCCGGTGCCGCTTTCGCTCGTCGGCAATGATTTTGCCGGGCTTGACCGCTACCCGCGAATCAGAAGCTATACACACCGTGACGGAAGCCAGATATCGGAACTATTCGATGCTGGCGCGCGCACTCCTCGCCAGCGTCAGTGGCGAGGAGTCGATCTGAGCCGGCAGGAGATGTACGGTGCAGATGGCAAGCTCACCCGTGTGATCCAGTTTGATCGTCAGGGAGGGGAGGGGGACGGTCGAGACGCCCTCAAGGCGTATGTGGAACCGGGTGTTCTCAGGGTGACGCCGACCACGATCGGTCCGTCCAGCTATCGTGTTTATGACTACGACGCGCAGGGGAAAGAGCGCCTGATCTTCGTGTGCTGGGAATACGATGTGCGCGACGGCAGACCCTCCGAGCACTTTCCCTGGTGGACGCCTGATCCACAGCCAAGGCGCGACAGGCACGTCAGGCGTTTTGGCAAAGGCCACTACGCCCACGAATGCGGCACTCCAGACGGGACAATGCGGGTCAAGGGGTACTACCGCATCAAGGAATACATGGCAGTCACCTACGGCTATGACGTGGAGAAGCTCAGCCATGATGAAAGTCGTTAAGGCACAGAGGCCCGTAGAAAGTTCGTGGGCGCGTCTGAAATGATGCATCAATGCCGATGCCGTTCAATGGGCTGGGCTTGGCCCCCGCCTCAGGGGGTGAGAATGGAGACTACATCCGTTACCTCGGAAGGAATGCCATGGCCAGCGATGTAATTGCACCCCCGGGCCGCCCGAATGGCCCGGCAGAGGGTTCCGTCCGCGTACCCCTCGGCGCACCACGTTTCCCACGCTTGACCATCTGTTCGCTGGCACTGGCCGTGCCCGGCCTGCTGCTTGTAGCGTGTCTGGTCATTGCGGCGTTCGCCGTGGAGTGGGGTGCCGTCAACGAACGCGGTGTGGATGCCCTGGTGGTAGTACTGCTTTCATTGCTCGCGCTGTTTCCCATGGGTGCGCTGCTGGCTGTCGTCAGCCTGTTCCTGCGTCGGCAGTCCTGGCGCTCGTCACTGTCGGCGCTGGTGCTGCACCTGCTGGGTCTGGCCATCCTGTGTTTTTCAGCCTATGTGATCGTTTCAGCGTTGGCGGCAGCTGCGGTTGACGCGGTGCAAGCCACACTGAGTGATCTGATGGCGATGCTTACGATGCTATCTGGCAGCTAGCGCACTGGTGGCGCCACTGACCCATTTCCTGCGGCGGGTGCGCGGGATCATTCGGCAGGCCTGGCGCTCTGCAACGCTGGCGCTGGGGCTGAACCTGTTGGGGCAGTGGGCCATGTTGTATGTTGCCTACATGATCTCGGTGTATCTGTGGGAGCCGTGAGCACAGCGCAGGAAGCTCAGCGTTCGACGAAGGCCCGCCAGATGCGCGGCTGACGCGTGAAGGCGGCTTCCCCTAGAATGAAGGCCGAAACACATTTGCAGGAAGACCTCGACATGGACAGCCAGGAAGCGGCACACAGCATGTTGCCCCCGTCCCGCAGCGACGGCATGGGTCACGGGCTCGCCGATATCGCGAGCCGGACCGCACTGGTGCTGGAAACCAACAACCTGCGCGGAGGCGATGCCGCGGTGGAGGCACTGGGCAGCCTGCAACGGTTGATCGCCCGGCTCAACCAGCAGAGTGTTTCCCCGCGTGCGTTCGCGCAGTGGATCATCACCCACGATGGGCTCGATCTGGAGGCCCGCCAGGCGTTGTGCCTGCTGGCCGGGCGACCGCTGGATTTCGTTGAGATCGACACGCGCACCGGCTACTACGAGGCCAAGAACGTCGGCTTTGATCATGTCGACGGCGTGCGTTGCCAGTATGTGGTCTTTGCCGATGCCGATTGCCTGCCCTGCAACGACTGGCTGGAGCAGTTGCTGACGCCGTTTGCCCAGCCCGACGCGCCTGTCGCGGTCGCCGGACGCACCAGTTATGCAGCCACTGTCACGGGCACTGCCTTGACGGCGATCGACTTCATGTACTTCCCCAGCCCGTTGCGCGTCGGCGCGACGCGCAACTTCTATGCGAACAACGTGGCGTTCCGCCATGAAGTCTTTGAACACCACCGCTACGAGCCCCTCGACGGCGTTTATCGGGCCCATTGCCAGGTCATGGGGCTGCGCATGCAGGCTGCGGGCGTTGCGGTGGCCTACGCGCCGCGCGCGCACACCGAGCACCGACTGCCCGACAGCCGGCGGGAAGTGGTCGAGCTGCGGTGGCTGCGCGGCGGCGACAGCGTCGACCTGACCCCCCACCTGATTCGCGCCTACCTGCCGGACCGGCTGCAGTGGCTGGCGCGCAGCGGTCCGCTCGGGCCGTTGCTGGTCATGGCCGGGCGCCTGCGCTACAGCCTGGCGGCGCTCAATCACCAGGACCTGCCGCCGCTGCGTGGCATGCGCCGGCTTGCCGCAGCGACCCTGGTGATGGGCATGTCATTGCTCGATACCGCCGGCGCCGTGGTTCGTGGGTGCGGCATCTCCGCCGGTCGCGCCGCTGCCCAGCACGGGCAGGCCTTGTCCTACCACCGCACGCTGGAATGAGCCGCGCCGTGCGATGGCACCGTCCGCAGGCGGCGCTTCCAGGGGAATCCCACATGAAACACGGTTTGATCGGCGCGTTTGGGTATGCATTGCTGTGCCTGGCCTGGCTGGCACCGGGGAGTCAGGCGCACGCTGCCGCGTTCAACGGACGGGGCGTGTTTCACTTCGCGTCAACCGGTGACTGTGCCGCACCTTCGCAACCGGCGGCCAGTACGTGCCATCGCATTGCCCTGGATGTTGCCGATGCCCATGCCCGTGTAGACCCCACAACCCACACGATCGTGATCGCCGCCGATGCCGCCCACGATCGGAAGACCGTGGTTGGCGACGTGCTGCTGCACGGCAGTGGCGTGGCCGCCGATGGCCAGCGCGTGCCGCTGAGCCTGCATGTGCTGCTGCGACGCTCGGGAAACACCTGGAAACCCGACACGTACGTGCACGCTCCGGTGCGCGGCACGTTCACCGCGATCGAACTTGAGCCCTACCAGATCGGCGTCCGCGACGGCGCCGGCGTGCGCGTGCTGCTTACCGCCGGACAAGCCCGCAGGGCCCTTGCCGAGCCCTCGCTTGCGGCACGGGTTGCCGGCTACTTCGTCCGGGTGCGTCCCAGCGACGCGAACAGGCCGGGTGCCAATGACATCACTGTTTCCCTCGGCATGGGTCGGCTGTCCAAACCCTTGCTGCGCGCCAGCTTCACTGCCGATCCGCCCGGCACGGCGCCGCTGGATCCGCTGCTGGCCAGCGGAACGTGGAACCTTCGATTGCAGGCGCTGAGCAGCCAGGTACCGGTCTGGGCCGTACAGCGCCAGCTGTTCGTGTTCGGGCTGGACGCCAGCCCGCTGCTCTCGGGCGTGCGCGAGCGGGGGTTCAACAAGCGCGACACCCTGGAACTGGGGGCGGTCAACGGCACGGGCTATCTGCGCTTCAATGGTGTGGAAGAGCGCTTCCCGGCCGCAGCCTCGGCAGGTGCGGCGTTCATGCGCGAGAGTTTCATCGGCCTGATCCTTGCCTGGCACCGCCGTCCGCCGGCGACCCCGTCCGTCGCGCGACCTGCGCCATGAGCGTCGTCCAGCAGGATGCCGACGCGCTGGATTTCAGCTGCCTGGCCACGCCCGTCGCGCGTGGCCTGCGCGGGCTGCAGGCGCGCTGGGTGGACCGGATCAAACGTGCGGCGCTGGTCCGGCTTCACCGCAGTCGGCGCGGCGAGCGGCTGCTGCTGCGCATGTATCTGGTCGGCGAAGACGCCACCGAGCGCGCGCTGCTGGATGAACTGATGCCGCAATCGCCGGAATGGCTTGATCGCCAGATCGAACGGCATCTGGCCGATGAGCGTCGGCATGTGGCGCTGTTTGCCGACGCCCTGCGGCGGGCTGGCGATGAAGGCACCGGCCGCATGGAGCCGGACTGGCTCAGCCGGCGCAAGATCCAGCGCTGGCGACGCCTCTCGCATGCGTATGCACGGCACTTCAGCCACGGGTTGCTGGTGCCTGCCTTCGCCACGGGGTTGTGTGCCGAGCAGATGGCCGAACGCGTGCTGGCCCGCCACTGTGATGTGATCGGTGCCGAGCATGCGATGTACCCGTTGCTGTCGCAGGTGCTGGGCGACGAGAAGGCGCATGTGCGCGTGTGCGGGAACACCCTGCGGCGTCTCGTGGCACCCGATGAAGTGCCGGCGCTGGCGCGCCTGCTGAAGGACATCCGCGCAGTCGACGCCGGCTTCGGCGTGACCGGGGCGCTGGCGATGTACGTTGCCGGCTGGGTGTTTGGCGGTCTGCGGGGCACCGGTGCAGGCGACCGATGAGTCCCCGTATCCTTTACCTCGCCACCGCTGATGCGCGTGGCCATCTGATGCGTGCGCAGTTGTTGGTGCATGCGTTGCGTGACGCAGGCGCCAGCGTCGAGGTGCTCACCACGTCCGTGCAGGGCCAGCAGTTCCTGCTGCGCTTCGGTATCCAGGCGCAGGTGCTGTCAGTGCACTACGCGGTCCAGTTCGATGACGGGCAGAACATGCTGCGCGCGGCGACCAACCGTACTGTCGCGCACTACCTGTTCCGACCGGGGCGCATGCTGCGCGACATCGGGCGCCTGCAACGCCGCTTGCGCGCTGCTGACCTGGTCATCAACGATTCCTTCCATCCCGCGCTGCTGCACATGGGCATGCTGCCCGGCTGGCGACGCAAGGTGGTGCATGTTTACGGCGCCAGCCTCAAGGCTGCGTTGATCAGTAATTTTGCAGGGGTGGGGCCGCGCCTGTTCGGGCGCCTGTTTGGCTGGGTCGTGCACCGCCAATTGCACCTGGCGCGGGCCTGCATCGAGCACGATTTCGCCTGTGAGATCGACGACGCCGCAGCACCCGCCCTGCATCGCCTGCCAACCCCGGTCGCCTTGGCCGAGGCGGCACAGGCCACGGGCGGTGCGGCGGTGTACCTCAACCCGCATTTCAGCGACCCCGCCTTGGCCGATGCGCTGAGCGCGGGCCTGGCCGATGCAGGCCTCGCGGCGCATCGGGTGGGGGAGGGCTACGCCGGGCGTGACGGGTGGATCGCCGTTGATCCGGACTGGGCCAACCACGCGGCGCATGCACAGCTGATCGTCTCTGCGCCGGGAATGGCCGCGCTGTCGATCGCGCTTGTCTACCAGCGTCCGATCCTTCTGGTCCTCAGCGATCAGCCCGAACAGGCAAGCAACGCGGCACGTGCGGCCCAGCTCAAGCTCCTGCACCAGGTGGTGGTATGGAACGGCGATGCAGGTCAGTTCCAGCGTGAGGTGGCGCAGGCGGCGGCACGGCTGTGTGCCGCGGCCACACCGGATCCCGCTGCCGCGGACGGCCGGCGCCGCGCCCAGACCCGGATCGATGCATGGGTCAGCCGTCTGCTTGCCCTGGGGGGGCGTTGATCGTGTCGCCTGCTGCCGCTCGTCCCCTTGCAGCCACGCAACGATGGCCGTTGCGTCCCAACGCGCGCCAGGCGCTGGTGGCGCTGCTGGGGCTGGTGGCTGGCCTGACGGTGTTCATCGCGTTGCAGCGTGTCGTGGTGCCTCGGTATGTCTGGGTCACCCGGCTGGACGAGCAGATTCCGTTTGTTGCGCAGTCCTGGTGGCTGTATGTGGCGTTCTTTCCGTTCGTCGTGCTGGCCGCGGCCTACGCCAGCGCGGACCGGTTCCGCCGTTTCAGCAGTGCTACCTGCTTGGCCTTCGGTGTGGCCCTGGTCTGCTTCTGGCTGTTCCCCGAACATGTGCCGAGGCCCGATCCCGGCACGATCGACAATGCCTTTCTCCAGCAGCGCCTGGCCCGGCTTTGGCAGCTGGATCTGCCGTCCAACGGGTGCCCCAGCCTGCATGTCGCGGTGACGTGCCTGGCCTGTGCGGCGCTCTGGAACCGCCCCGGCAGGTGGGGGATCGGCCTTGCCGGACTGCTGATCTGCCTGTCGACCCTGACACTCAAACAGCACACCGCAATCGACGTCGTCGCCGGCGCACTGCTGGCGCTGGCCTGTACGCTGGCCACTTACCGACAAGGACGCGCTGCCCATGTGCCCGCCTAGATCACGTGCCGGCGACAATGCGGCGCTGAATCGCTTTGCCCCTGACCCCAGCCTGTTCGTCGTCAACCCGTGGACCGGCCTGCTGGCCCTGCTGGGCGACTGGGGATTGATCGTGGCGGCATTCGTGATGGCCATCGTGGTGCCGCATCCACTGACCTACCTGCTGGCGGCACTGGTCATCGCCCGCAGCCAGCTCGCCCTCGCGGTGATCATGCATGAGAGCGCCCACGGGCTGCTGTTGCCCCGGCAGCGGTTGAACGACTTGGTCGGTCAGTGGGCGGCCGCCGGGCCGCTGTTCATTTCGCTGCAGACCTACCGCGCCGGGCACCTCAAGCACCACCTGCATCCCATGCGCCATGACGACCCGGTGGCGGCGGTGTTCGGGCTGGCCGACTACCCGCAGCCGCGGGGCACGGTGGCCATGCGACTGCTGGCCGATCTATGTGGCATTGGCTACCTCATCAGTGCGTTCAAGCTGGTGCGCGGCGACTACAGCGCGATCATGCCTGCGGTGGACAAGTCGCGTAGGACGTTGGCCTGGGAGGTCGGTTCCATGCTGGCCAGCAACGCGCTCCTGTTCGGCCTGCTCGCCTGGTCGGGGCATCCGCTGCTGTACCTGGGCCTGTGGTTGCTGCCCGCGATCACCCTGCTTCCCTTCATGGGGCGGGTCAGGGCGATCATGGAACACGCCGGGCTACCGGCCTGCGACGATCAGAGCCGCAACGCGCGCAGCATCGTGCGCCGGAACTGGCAGACCTTTGTGTTCGGCCCGCACGCGGTCCACTACCACATCGAACACCACCTCTACGTGCGCATGCCTTTCTACCATCTGCACCGCGTCCATGCCGACCTGGTGGCGCAACGGTTGATTCCCGGCGAAAACCTTCATGACGGTTACATCGGGGTGCTGCGCAGCGTCACGCGCACGGTGCCGGATACGCCGCCGGTCTGATCCGGCCGCGATGCGCGCTGCCCGGCCGGCGCACCTTCACAGGCTGCGCCCGACGCGGGAGGCAGCATGCAGGCTCTGCTCCTGCCCGGATGCCTGCGATGCCCGCCCTGGTCCCGCCCGGTCGCCTCCCCCTGGCCTGCGTGGCGGCCGTGTTGCTGCTCGCCGCCTGCCACCCTGCGCCGCCTGAAGCCCTTGGCACCCTCGAATGGGACCGCATCACCGTACCGGCGCCCGCTGCGGAGACCATCGTCGCGGTCTCGGTGGTGGAAGGGCAGCATGTGTCCGCTGGCGCCCCCTTGCTGCAACTGGACGCCACCCGCACCGCCGCGCAGCTGGCCGCATTGCAGGCGCAGTCGCAACGCGCCGGACAGGCGCTTGAGGAACTCGAGCATGGCCCGCGGGTGGAAGACATCGCCCAGGCCCGCGCCAATCTGGCCGCCGCGCGCGCACAGGCTGCGGACGCGTCGGCGTACTACGCCCGCCTGCAGCCACTGGGACGGCAGCGCCTGGTGGCGGCGGCCGACGTCGACCGCGCCCGCGCCGCCGCCGGCAATGCAACGGGCGTGGTGCAGGCCGCCGAACAGGCATTGCTGGCGTTGCAGCATGGCACCCGCGCCGAGCAGGTGGCCCAGGGCGCCGCGTCGTTGCAGGCCGCGCAGGCCCAGCAGGACGAACAGGCGGTTACGCTGGGCAAGCTGGCACTGGTGGCACCGCGCACCGGGGTGATCGACGCGCTGCCTTACCGGCTGGGGGACCAGGCACCGGTGGGCGCGCCGCTGGCCGTGCTGCTGGTGGGTGACCATCCGTATGCGCGGGTGTACCTGCCCTCGGCGCTGCGCCCGTCGGTGGTGGTGGGGCAGGCGGCCCACGTTTACCTGCAGGGGCGCGACGGCGCCCTGGCCGGTCGGGTGCGGGCGGTGCGCAGCGACCCGGTGTTCACCCCGTACTACGCGCTCACCGGTGAGGACGCGGCGCGGTTGAGCTACCTGGCCGAAATCGAGCTGGTCGGTACGGACACCGCCGCGTTGGCCCGGTTGCCCGCCGGGGTGCCGGTGCGGGTGACGTTCTGATGCTCCCGACGGCGCCGGCCGATCCCGCTGCGGCCGTACTGCCCGAACCGGCGGGGGCAGAGCCACTGGCCATCCGCGCCCGCGGCCTGACCAAGCGCTTCGGTGACCTGGTGGCCGTCGATCACGTCGATCTCAGCGTGCCGCGCGCGAACGTCTACGGCTTCCTTGGCCCGAATGGTTCGGGCAAGTCCACCACCATCCGCATGCTGTGCGGGCTGCTCACCCCGAGCGAGGGCGACATCGAGGTGCTCGGCCTGCGCATTCCCGAGCAGGCCGAAGCGCTGCGCAGGCGCATCGGCTACATGACCCAGCGCTTCTCCTTGTTCGACGACCTGACCGTTCGCGAAAACCTGGAGTTTCTTGCCGCCGTGCAGGACATCCCGCGCGCTGCGGCACGCCAGCGCATCGACGCGCTGGTGGCGCAGTATCACTTTGAAGACCGCCAGAGGCAGCTGGCCGGAACCCTGAGCGGCGGCCAGAAGCAGCGCCTGGCACTGGCCGGGGCGGTGATCCAGCAGCCCGAGCTGCTGTTCCTGGACGAGCCCACCAGCGCGGTGGATCCGGAGTCGCGCCGCGACTTCTGGGAGAAGCTGTTCGACCTGGCCGATGCCGGCACCACGCTGCTGGTGTCCACCCACTACATGGACGAGGCCGAACGCTGCCACCGCCTGGCCATCCTGGACCAGGGCGCATTGGTGGCCGACGGCAGCCCCGCCGAGCTGACCGCCGCGCTGCAGGGCCGCACCCTGGAGGTGGCCGCTCAGCAGCCGCGGCAGGCCCAGCGCCTGCTGGCCGGGCTGCCTGGCGTGCTCAGCGTGGCCCAGATCGGCAACACCCTGCGCGTGCTGCTGGCGCACGCCGGCGAAGGTGAGGACCGCATCCGCCAGGCGCTGCGCAGCGGCGGGCAGGGCGCCGAGGTCGTGCCGGCGGCCGCCAACCTGGAAGACGTGTTCGTGTCGGCCACGTGCGGACGCGACAGCACTGCGGCGCAGGGCGCCTCGCCATGAGCCTGCGCCGGTTGTGGGCGATCGTGCTGAAGGAGCTGCGCCAGATGCGCCGCGACCGCATCACGTTGGCGATGATCGTGGGCATCCCGGTGATGCAGCTGGTGCTGTTCGGCTATGCCATCAATCTCAACCTGCGGCACCTCGACACCGGCGTGGCCGATCAGGCCGGAACCTCGGCCTCACGTGCGCTGCTGATGGACATGGTGGCCACCGGGGTGATCCACCCGATCCTGCGCGTGGATACGCCCGAGCAGCTGGTGCAGGCGCTGCGCGAGGGACGCATCAGCATCGGGGTGGTGGTGCCGCCGGATTTCGAACGCCGCCGCTTCGACGGCCGCGAGGCCGTCCAGGTGATGGTGGACGGCAGCGACACCGTGGTGCAGAGCGCGGCGGTGCAGCTGGCGCAGGTGCCGTTGAGTACCCAGCCAGTGGGCAACGATCGGCCGTTGCGCAGCGGCGCGGTAGCCAGTGCCGGGCAGATCAGCGTGGTGGCGTTCTACAACCCGCAGCGGCGCTCGGCGATCAACATCGTGCCGGGGCTGATCGGCATCATCCTGACCATGACCATGGTGATGTTCACCGCCGTGGCGATCGTGCGCGAACGCGAGCGCGGCAACATGGAGCTGCTGATCGCCACGCCGTTGACCCGCAGCGAACTGATGATCGGCAAGGTGCTGCCGTATGCGGCGATCGGGCTGGTGCAGACCACGCTGGTGCTGCTGCTGGGCATGTGGCTGTTCGATGTGCCGGTGCGTGGCAGCGTTCTGGACGTGTACCTGGTGGCGATGCTGCTGATCACCGCCAACCTGTCGCTGGGGCTGTTGATCTCGACCAAGGCGCAGTCGCAGTTCCAGGCCATGCAGATGACGATGTTCGTGTTCCTGCCGTCGATCCTGCTGTCCGGCTTCATGTTCCCCTTCGCGGGGATGCCCAGGGTGGTGCAGTGGCTGGCCGAGGTGCTGCCGCTGACCCATTTCCTGCGGCTGGTGCGCGGCATCATGCTGCGGGGCGCGCGCTGGTGGGAGCTGTGGCCGGAGGTGCTGGCCCTGCTGGCCTTCATCGCGGTGATGATGACCCTGGCGATCCTGCGCTTCCGCAAGCGGTTGGATTAGCAACGCCGACCGACGGTGGGCATGTGGCAACAATGATCCGGAGTGCCGACCAACGGTCGGCATCTACCGGGGCCGGCGGATACGGGCCAACGGTGGGGTAGGTGTCGACCGTTGGTCGGCACGCCGTTACGCCGTCACCATCCGCGCGCGCAGCGAATTGCTGTATGCCTCGGTGATCACCACGTCGACGAACTGGCCCACCAGGCGCGGGTGGCCGGGGAAATTCACCGAGCGCATGTTCTCGGTCTTGCCGGTCAACTCGTTCGGGTCGCGCTTGGACGGACCTTCCACCAGCACGGTCTGCACGGTGCCGACCATCTTCGCCGAGATGCCGGCGGCATGTTCATTGATCCGCGCCTGCAGCCGCGACAGCCGGGCGTGCTTCTCGGCGTCGCTGATGGTGTCTTCCAGATCGGCCGCGGGCGTGCCCGGGCGGCGCGAATAGATGAAGGAGAAGCTGTGGTCGAAGCCGATGTCCTCGATCAGCTTCATGGTCTTCTCGAAATCCTCGTCGGTCTCGCCGGGGAAGCCGACGATGAAGTCCGAGCTGATCGAGATGTCCGGGCGCACCGCCCGCAGCTTGCGGATCTTGGCCTTGAATTCCAGCGCGGTGTAGCCGCGCTTCATCGCCGACAGCACCCGGTCGCTGCCGGCCTGCACCGGCAGATGCAGGAAGTTGGCCAGCTGCGGCACGTCGCGGTAGGCGTCCACCAGCGAGTCGCTGAACTCCAGCGGGTGCGAGGTGGTGAAGCGGATCCGGCCCACCCCGTCGATCTCGGCGATGGTGCGGATCAGCAGGCCGAGATCGGCGAACTCGCCCTCCCCATACGGGCCGCGGTAGGCGTTGACGTTCTGGCCGAGCAGGTTGATCTCGCGCACGCCCTGGGCGGCCAGCTGGGCCACTTCCACCACCACGTCCTCGAACGGACGGCTCACTTCGGTGCCACGGGTATAGGGCACCACGCAGAACGAGCAGTACTTGGAGCAGCCTTCCATGATCGACACGAAGGCCGAGCCACCGTCGGCGCGCGGCTCGGGCAGGCGGTCGAACTTCTCAATCTCCGGGAAGCTGATGTCCACCTGCGACTTGCCCGACTCGCGCCGCTGCCGGATCAGCTCGGGCAGGCGGTGCAGGGTCTGCGGGCCGAACACCAGGTCGACGTGCGGGGCGCGCTTGATGATCGCCTCGCCTTCCTGCGAGGCCACGCAGCCGCCCACGCCGATGATCACGCCACGGCCGTTGTTCTTCAGCGCCTTCCAGTAACCCAGCTGGCTGAACACCTTCTCCTGCGCCTTTTCGCGGATCGAGCAGGTGTTCATCAGCAGCACGTCGGCCTCGGCCGGGTCGTCGGTGAGCTCCAGGCCTTCGGCGGCGGCGAGCACGTCGGCCATCTTGGACGAGTCGTACTCGTTCATCTGGCACCCGTGGGTCTTGATGTACAGCTTGCCGCGCACCGGTCCGTCCACCTTCGGCCGTGAGCCGGGCAGGGGGATCAGGTCGGGGCGGGGCGAATCGGGCGAAGCGGAGGCAGGCAAGGCGGAGCCGGGCGAAGTCGGCGCGGTCGAAGCTGGCGTCCCGGTCATGGCGCTTATTCCAGTCGGGTGGGCGGGCAGGCAGCCGGGAAGGCTGCTGGGAAGCCGCCCATTGTAGCGGGGAAGGGGGGAGGGCGCCGGGCGCCCGGGCCGGCCCGCGATGTGACGGCCGTCGGGGTTGGAGCCGGCGGTCCGTCAGTGGCGCGTCAAAGACTTGGCAACGCTCCGTTAACTTGGGACACTCGCCGCCATGAAGGGGATCTTGGGGATCGCTGCGCTGGCCTTGGCTGCGCTGACCGCTTTGCCGGCCAGTGCGGGCACCCTGTACAAGTGCATCGGGGCCGACAACATTCCCAGCTACGTCAGCAAGCGGGTGGCGGGCGCATCCTGCAGCGTGGTCAGCAGTTACCGGCCCGGCCGGGACGCCCCACGCCGGTACGTGCCGCCTGCACCGACCCCGTCCGCTGTCGTTGCGGCACCGGCCGCCAGCCCGGCCGCGGCCGATCGCGCCAGCACCGGCACCGCACTGACCGCCAGCGCCCCGGCCCAGCCGGCCACCGTGCTCAGCGCCCCGGCGGCGGCGCCCGCCTCGAGGCCCAACAAAGCCGGGCGCGTGGTCAACGGCCAGGTCTATTCCTACATGAAGGACGGGGTGCGCCACTACACCAGCGCCCGTCCCACCCAGCTGGCCAGCCTTGGCCAGGTGCGCACCATCCACTACAGCTTCATCGAGCGCTGCTACGCCTGCGGCGCCAACCCGGGGGTCAACTTCGGTTCGGTGCGGCTCAACACCACGGCCTTCCAGACCGAAATCGCCGCCGCTGCGCGCGAGTTCGGGGTGGAAGAGGCCGTCGTGCGTGCCATCATCCATGCCGAATCGGCCTACAACCCGACCGCGCTCAGTCGCGCCGGCGCCCAGGGCCTGATGCAGTTGATGCCGCCCACCGCGCGGCGCTTCGGCGTCACCGATTCCTATGACGCAGCGCAGAACATCCGCGGCGGCGTGCAGTACCTGTCGTGGCTGCTCAAGCGCTTCAATGGCAACCTCACCCTGGCCGCAGCCGGTTACAACGCCGGCGAGGGCGCGGTGGATCGCCATGGTGGCGTGCCGCCCTACAGCGAAACCCAGTACTACGTGAAGCGGGTGGCGCAGTTGGCCGATCGCTACCGCGGTGCGCAGGCCACCACCCAATGAGGCACCGCGCCCATGGCGCTGGCGGCCCTTCATGGCGTAATGTCCTGCAGTAATGTTGTTCCGTAGTACCGCGTTGTGTGGCCGACTTCGGTTCAGCTACACTCGCGGCAGATTCAATGTGGACTGGCCCCCACCGGTCCACTGGCAGCCTCAAGCTACCTAAATCAATATCGGAGTGCCGGATGGCCAACGATGGGGTAAACGATCCAGTCAACACCGGACGTCGACGATTCCTTTCAGCAACCACCGCGGTGGTCGGAGCAGTCGGCGTCGGATTTGCAGCGGTACCGTTCATCAAGTCCTGGAATCCCAGTGCCCGCGCCAAATTGGCCGGTGCCCCTGTGATTGCCGATATCAGCGCCCTGCAGGAAGGCCAGCGACTGGTCATGGAGTGGCGTGGACAGCCGATCTGGATCGTCAAGCGTTCCAAGGCCATCCTGGAGGCACTGCATGGCCTGGACGATCGCCTGAAGGATCCCGAATCCGGCGAGAAGGACCAGCAGCCCGAGTACGTGCTCAAGCAGAACCCGGAGTTCCGTTCGATCAAATCCGACGTGTCGGTGCTGGTCGGGCTGTGTACCCACCTGGGCTGCTCGCCGGAAATGGTCGCCGAAATCCGTCCCGAGCCTTACGACCCGCAGTGGAAGGGCGGTTACTTCTGCCCGTGCCACAAGTCGCGCTTCGACATGTCCGGTCGTGTGTTCAAGGATGTTCCGGCACCGATCAACCTGCTGGTGCCGCCGCACCATTACCAGGACGACAACACCATCATCATCGGCGTTGACCCGCAGGGGGCGGCTTGATCATGGCCAACATCGTTACCCGCACCGCCACCGGCGTCGCCGACTGGGTCAATGCCCGCGCACCGGGCCTGATGCCGGTCTACCGCAAGCATGTGAGCGAGTACTACGCGCCGAAGAACTTCAACATCTGGTACTACTTCGGTTCGCTGGCGCTGTTGATCCTGGTCAACCAGATCGTGACGGGCATCTTCCTCACGATGCACTACAAGACCAACGCCGCCGAAGCGTTCGCCTCCATCGAATACATCATGCGTGATGTGGAGTGGGGCTGGCTGATCCGCTACATGCACTCCACCGGGGCCTCGCTGTTCTTCATCGTGGTCTACCTGCATATGTTCCGCGGGCTGCTGTACGGCAGTTACCAGAAACCGCGCGAACTGGTGTGGATCCTGGGCATGCTGATCTACCTGGTGCTGATGGCCGAAGCCTTCATGGGCTACGTGCTGCCCTGGGGCCAGATGTCGTTCTGGGGCGCCAAGGTGATCATCTCGCTGTTCGGCGCGATCCCGGTGATCGGGACCGGCCTGACCGAGTGGATCATGGGCGACTACCTGCCCAGCGACGCCACCCTCAACCGCTTCTTCGCCCTGCACGTGATCGCCCTGCCGCTGGTGCTGTTGCTGCTGGTGGTGCTGCACCTGGGCGCGCTGCACGAGGTGGGCTCCAACAATCCCGACGGCGTGGAAATCAAGAAGGGTCCCAAGGGCAACCGCTGGTCGGCCACCGCGCCTACCGATGGCATCCCCTTCCACCCGTATTACACGCTCAAGGATGGCGTGGGCGCCGGGTTCCTGTTGATCATCGCCGCCTTCATCATCTTCTTCGCCCCGGCCTTTGGGGGTCTGTTCCTGGAACACGACAACTTCACCGAGGCAAACCGCCTGGTCACGCCCGAACACATCAAGCCGGTCTGGTACTACACCCCGTACTACGCAATGTTGCGGGTGGTGCCCAACAAGCTCGGTGGCGTGCTGGTGATGTTCTCGGCCATCGCGATCCTGTTCCTGGTGCCGTGGCTG
Organism: Stenotrophomonas sp. GQ19; assembly: GCF_059758695.1. NCBI lineage: Bacteria > Pseudomonadati > Pseudomonadota > Gammaproteobacteria > Lysobacterales > Lysobacteraceae > Stenotrophomonas > Stenotrophomonas sp. GQ19. The sequence goes on from NZ_JCAXES010000004.1 coordinate 151,611, forward strand.
GACCGTGCGCGGGTCAAGTCCTACCGCTACCGTGGCTGGCTGTCGCGGGTGCTGCTGGGCGTGTTCGCGGTGTGCTTCGTCTGGCTGGGCGTGATCGGCTCGGGCCCTGGCACCGACGCCCACGAAACCTATGTGGGCCGCGTGCTGACCTTCCTGTACTTCGCCTTCTTCATCACCATGCCGCTATGGACCAGGCTGGACAGGACCAAACCGGTACCGGATCGGGTGACCACGCATGACTGACCACTGGATTGTCCGGCTGGCCTGCGCGGCCGCCCTGATGTTGAGCAGCGCCATCGCCGGTGCCGCCGAGGGCGGCAAGACCCTGCAGGCCGGCAACGACCTGAGCGACCGGGCCTCGCTGCAGCGTGGCGCGCAGCTGTACATGAACTACTGCTCGGGGTGCCACGCGCTGAAGTACCTGCGCTATTCGCGCATGGCTGCCGATCTCGGGCTGAGCGAGGACGAGGTGATGAACAACCTCAACTTCACCGGCACCCCGATCGGCGAGCAGATCCCGGTGAGCATGCCCAAGGCGCAGGCGGAAAAGTGGTTCGGCAAGATGCCGCCGGACCTGAGCCTGATTGCCCGAGTGCGTGGCAGCGACTGGGTGTACACCTATCTCAAGTCGTTCTACGTGGATCCGTCTCGGCCCCTGGGCTGGAACAACAGCCTGTTCCCGAATGCGTCCATGCCCAACCCGCTGTGGGAGATGCAGGGCCTGCAGCACGCGGTGCACGGCAAGGCGGAAAGCCCGGGCGCCGACCCGCCGGTGATCGGCCTGAAGATCGAGCAGCCGGGCAACGTGGATGCACAGCAGTACGACCAGACGGTGCGCGACATCACCAACTTCCTGGAGTACGCCGGTGAGCCGGCTGCGCTCAAGCGCCAGAAGCTGGGCGTCTGGGTCATCCTGTTCCTGGCCCTGCTGACCTTCCTTGCCTACCTGCTCAAGAAGGAATACTGGAAGGACGTGCACTGAGCCTCCAGGCGCCACCGAGCGTGGATCGATCCCGGCAGGGGTCGATCGGCCTATTGGCTTTTGTGATGGGCGGTTGCACACTCGGGTACTGTGACGACCGCTGGCAATGGGCTGGCGGCGCCGATACGACCGGCGGTTACCGGACGTTGGAGAGCCTTTGATGGCGGCGAGCGTACGCATGCGAAACACCTTGACGCTGTTTTCCTCGAACGACGATGTCCTGTGCCATCGCGTGCGCCTGGTACTGGCTGCCAAGGGCGTGAGCTACGACTTCGTCCCGGTCGACCCGCAGAATCCGCCCGAGGACCTGATCGACCTCAACCCGTACCACTCCGTGCCCACCCTGGTGGAGCGCGAGCTGGTGCTGTACGCGGCATCGGTGGTCAGTGAGTATCTGGACGAGCGCTACCCGCACCCGCCGCTGATGCCGGTCGATCCGCTGTCGCGCGCGCGCATCCGCCTGGCGATGCTGCGCATCGAACACGACTGGGTGCCGCAGGTGCAGGCCATCCAGCTGGGCAACAAGACCCAGGCCGAAGCCGGTCGCAAGCGGCTGAAGGAATTGCTGACCAGCGCGGTGCCGCTGTTCAAGGCCAGCAAGTTCTTCCTCAATCCGGAGATGAGCCTGGCCGACTGCGCCATGGCCCCGATCATCTGGCGCCTGCAGTCGCTGGACGTGCCGTTGCCCAAGGACGGCAAGTCGATCGAAGACTACGGCAACCGCATTTTCCGCCATCCCGGTTTCATCCGCAGCCTGACCGACCAGGAAAAGAAGCTGCGCGATCTGCCGGGTTGACCGGGCGCACCGGCGCTGTCAACGGGCCGGTGCACTGAATGAAAACGCAGGGCGGGCGCGCGCGGAGGCTGACCTGCGGGTAGGCGGGCGCGTACACTTGTCACTACGCAATCGGATCCCCGCAGCCGAGCAAGGCTCGGCTCTACCCCATGACTGAAGACACTTTCCGCATGACCAGCCACCGTCCGTACCTGTTGCGGGCCTTGGTGGAATGGATCAATGACAACGACCTGACGCCGCATATCCTGGTCGACGCCGGGATGCCGGGCGTGCAGGTGCCGCAGAGCGCGGTCAAAGACGGCCGGGTGGTGTTGAACATCGCCGAACGCGCCGTGGTACAGCTGCACATCGACAACGACGGCGTGAGTTTCTCGGCGCGCTTTTCGGGCACCAGCTACCCGGTGCACGTGCCGATTTCGGCCGTGCTGGCCGTGTACGCGCGCGAGACCGGGCAGGGCATGGCCCTGCCGGATGACATCCCCGGCCACGAGCCGGGCCCGGAGGATGAGCTGCCGCCGGACGACAGCCCGACCCCGCCCGATGACGTGCCGCCCAAGCCCAGCGGCCGCCCGCATCTGCGCGTGGTGAAATAGAACACGCATGGCCGCCGCAAGGCGGCCATTCCACGTAGAGCCGACCGTTGGTCGGCTGCTCTCCGCAGGAATCTACGGTAACCCACCCGGTAGAGCCGACCGTTGGTCGGCTGCTCTCTGCGGAAATCCACGGCAACCGAACGACGGCAGCCGACCAACGGTCGGCTCTACGACAAAATGCGGGGCACGTCAGCCGACCAACGGTCGGCTCTACCGCGGGATGCGGGATGCTTCAGCCGACCAACGGTCGGCTCTACCCCCGGGGGTCAGACGTCTTCGGCGCCGCTGGTGTCCACGCTGCGCCGGATCTCGCTGATGCGGGCCGCCGACGGGCCGACGAACGACACCAGCTCGTCCCCGCGCAGCACCATGCGGCCGCTGTGGCGGTCCACGCCATCGTGCGAATACTCGAACTTGAACGTGCGCTCCCAGCCCAGCCAGCCGTTGGGCTTGCGGCAGACGCGCAGCCCGGTGGAATGCACGCTCTGGTCCAGCCATTGCACATCGGCGGCGCGGCAGGCGTTGCGGCCCAGCTCGCCGGCACGCTCGGCGGCGGCGCGTGCAGAGTTCCAGAACGCGTACGCGAACGCACCGGCAATCATCAACAGGATCAAACTGGGCATGGGTGACTCGGGACGTTCTGAGCGGCTGGAACCCCCAAGATGGCGGCGAACCGTGCCCGGATCAAGCCAGGTACGCGCCCGTCATCCGTCGGTACGAGGCGTGGCAGCGGGCAATGGCACGGGAGGTTGGGGTGGCGTAGCCGGTAACGACGACGGCCGTGCCGGGACCGGTGCCGACCCCGGCGCAGCAGGCGACACCGGCACCGGGCGTGGCGGCGCTGTGGGCGAGGGCGGGAGCGCCGCGGGCGCGGTGGCCACCAGTTTCAGAAGTGCGGCCCAGTCCTGCCGGTTGAAGTTGCATTCCTCTTCGCGGCCCGGCGTGCATCCCAGTTCCATGCCATCGCTGGCATTGGCCTTGGCCGGCGGCAGTTCGATACGGCCGCTGCGGTCCAGCGACAGCTTGCGCATCGCCACGGTGTTCATCACGTTGCCGCCGATCAGGTACAGGGTGCGGTCGCCGCCCATGTTGGCCGCGATCACCACCTCGCAATGCGACTTCCAGTGGGTCACCGCGCCACTGCCCAGCGACTGCACCAGACCGCTGTAGCTGAGCGCTTCCCGGCGATCGCGCAGGTAGCACAGCAGGTCGCCCGGCGCGGGCTTTTCCTGCGCCGGATCGGTCATCCGGTACGGCCCGCTGTTCTGGTACGCCGCGCGGATGTAGTCGATATGCCGGGGTGAGCGGGTAAAGCCCGGCACGCTGGCGCGGGTCATCACCCAGGAAATGAAGGCGGCCGACCATGGGTTGTCGATCAGGAACGCCCGGCAGTCGGTATCGGTGTAGCGCGTGCCCGGCGGGGCCATGCAGCTGGTTGCACCGGGCTGCCCGCCCATCGGCGACAGCGTACCGCTCTGGCGCCAGTACCCCACCACGCGTTGCCAGGCGACCATGCCGTTGTCGGCGAGGTGCACGTCCTCGGCCTCGGTCGCGCTGATGCTGGCCACGCGGCCGTCGCGGTCGATGAACGGGCGATACCAGAGCCGATGTTCGTTGCAGGCGGTCTGCACGATGTTCACCGCCAGGGGGCTCAGCCCGAACCGGGGCGGGATGTCGCAGACCTCGGCCGCGGACGCGGTGGCCGGCAGCAGTGTCGCCAGCGGCGACAGGCACGCAAGCAGGAACAAGGGGCGCATACGCGCTCTCCGGGTGGGGGCAGGGCAAGCCTCGCAGACCCGGTCTGCCGATCCCGTGAACGCCGCGCGCCGATGCCGCACGACCAACGGTCGTGCGGCATCGGCGGGGTGGGTGTCGACCGTGGGTCGACACGCGCGCCTCAACCCGGCGGCGGGCCCAATTTCAACGACAGGTCGATCGCCTGCACGTGCTTGGTCAGGCCGCCGATCGAGATGCAGTCCACCCCGTCCTCGGCGATCGCGCGCAGCCCGTCCAGGCCCACGCTGCCGGAGACTTCCAGCGGAATCCGCCCGGCCGCGAGCCGCACCGCCTCGCGGCGCAGATCGGCGTCGAAATCGTCGATCAGAATGCGCTCGCAGCCCACGGCCAGCGCTTCGCGCAACTGGTCCAGATCCTCGACCTCGACCACCAGCGGCAGCTGCGGCCACTGCGCCCGTGCGGACTGCACCGCCGCCGTGAGCGAGCCCGCGGCGCGGATGTGGTTTTCCTTGAGCATCACCGTGTCGAACAATCCCAGGCGATGGTTGTCACCGCCGCCACAGCGCACCGCGTACTTCTGGGCCACGCGCAGCCCGGGCAGGGTCTTGCGGGTGTCCAGGATGCGTGCGCCGGTGCCCGCCACGGCGGCCACGTATCGCGCCGTCGTGGTGGCCGTCCCTGACAGCGTCTGCAGGAAGTTCAGCGACGTGCGTTCGGCGCTCACCAGGCTGCGGTTGCGCCCGTGCAGGATCGCCAGCACCGTACCGGCGGCAACGTGGTCGCCCTCGGCCACCCGCCAGTCGATCTGGACCTGCGGGTCCAGGGCGCGATGGGTGGCGTCGAACCACGGCCGGCCGGCGATCACCGCGTCCTGCTTGCACAGCAGGTAGGCGCTGTCGGGGCGGTCGGGCAGCAGTGCGGCGGTGACATCGCCGCTGCCGATATCCTCGGCCAGCGCCCGTGCCACATCGGCCGTTACCCCGGCGGCATCGGGTGCCGCAAGCTCGGCCCGGCTCATTTTTCCGGGAAGTCGGCGATCTGCGCGGTGGCGATGGCCTCCTCGGCCAGCAGCACCGGAATGCCATCGTCGACGCGGAACACCTGCTTGCGGTCGCGGGTCAGCAGCGCCTCGCGCAGGGTCTGGGTCTGCGCACTGCCGTCGGCCTTGAGCACGGTCCCGGCGCCGATGGCGCGGTTGAGTGCCTCCAGGCCCTTGGCGTCCAACAGGGACAGGGGCTGGCGGGTGTCGGGCGAGCACAGCAGGTCAAGCAGCTTGCGATCCATGGATTCTTCGTCTTGCGTGGAAGATGGCTAGAATACGTCTTTAAGGCAGGTGACGGCCAATGACCCCCAACCAATCCGCGCCGCTCGTCGGCATCGTCATGGGTTCCCGCTCCGACTGGGAAACCATGCAGCACGCCGCCCAGAAGCTCGATGCGCTCGGCGTTCCCTACGAAGTGAAAGTCGTGTCGGCACACCGCACGCCGGACGTGCTGTTCACCTATGCCGAACAGGCCGGTGAGCGCGGCCTGCGCGCGATCATCGCCGGTGCGGGGGGCGCGGCCCATCTGCCGGGCATGATCGCGGCCAAGACCGCCGTGCCGGTACTCGGCGTGCCGGTGCAGTCCAAGGCCCTCAACGGGATGGACTCGCTGCTGTCGATCGTGCAGATGCCGGCCGGCATCCCGGTGGCCACCTTCGCCATCGGCAATGCGGGCGCCTCCAACGCCGCGCTGTTCGCCGCGGCCATGCTGGCCCCGGAGCAGCCGGCCATCGGCCAGGCGCTGGACGCCTTCCGCGCCCGCCAGACCGAAGACGTCATGGCCCACGACGACCCGCGTCAATGAGCATGAAGACCGTTGGCATCCTGGGTGGCGGGCAGTTGGCCCGCATGATGGTGCTGGCTGGCGCACCGTTGGGCCTGCGTTTCGAGCTGTTCGACCCGGCCGCTGATGCCTGTGGTGCCCAGGTGGCGCCGCTGCAGGTAGCCGCGTTCGACGACGAGGCCGCGCTGGCGGCATTCGCCGCCCGCGTGGACGTGGTCACCTTCGATTTCGAGAACGTGCCCGCGCACAGTGCCCGCTTCCTGGCCGAGCGCGTGCCGGTGTATCCCAATCCGGATGCGCTGGCCGTGGCCCAGGACCGCCTGAGCGAAAAGACCCTGTTCCAGCAGCTGGGCATTCCGCTGCCGCCGTTCGCCGACATCCGCAGTCGCGACGAGCTGGCCGCCAAGGTGGCCGAGTTCGGCATGCCGTGCATCGTCAAGACCCGCCGCCTGGGCTACGACGGCAAGGGCCAGTTCCGTATCCGCAGCGCGGCCGACATCGACACCGCCTGGGCCACCCTGGGTGACTACGTCGACAAGACCGGCCTGATCCTGGAAGGCTTCGTCGCCTTTGATCGCGAGGTCAGCGTGATTGCGGTGCGCGCTCGCGACGGCCAGTTCCGTGCCTGGCCGGTCACCGGCAACTGGCATGTGGACGGCGTGCTGTCGGCCAGCCTGGCCCCGGCCCGGTTGAGCCCGGCCCAGCACGAGGCGGCCATCGGCCATGCCCGCGCGCTGGCCGAGCGGCTGGACTACGTGGGCGTGTTCGCGCTGGAGCTGTTCTGCCGTGGCGATGAACTGCTGGTCAACGAGATGGCGCCGCGCGTGCACAACTCCGGCCACTGGACCATCGAAGGCAGCGAGACCTCGCAGTTCGAGAACCACCTGCGTGCGGTGCTTGGCCTGCCGCTGGGCGACACCCGCATGCTGGGCCAGGCCTGCATGCTCAACTGGCTGGGCGCGATGCCCGCGGCCGCCGCCGTGCTGGGCCAGCCCGGTGGGCATTGGCACGACTACGGCAAACAGCCGCGCGACGGCCGCAAGGTCGGCCACGCCACGCTGCGCGACGACGATGCGGGCGCGCTGGCCGATGTGTTGGACCACGTGGGCGGTCAGCTTGATCGCGGTGCCCAGGTCGCCCCGGTGGTTGCGGCGCTGCGCGGGTAGAGCGGTGGCAGGATGCCGGCGCCCCGGTCACGACCAACGGTCGTGACCTACCGGCGTCTGCTGGTACCCAGCTCTCCCGAAACCCGGGTAGGTACCGACCGTTGGTCGGTACACACAGCCCTCCCGAAACCCGGGTCGGCACACCCACCCGCGTCGGCGCATCAATCGCGCAGCTGCGCCGCCACGAAGTCCCAGTTGACCAGCTTCCAGAACGCCTCCAGGTAGCGCGCCCGCTCATTCTGGTAGTCGGTGTAGTACGCGTGTTCCCACACGTCGCACGCCAGCAGCGGCGTGCTCTGCCCGGTCAGGGGCGTACCGGCGTTGCGCGTGGACTGGATCGCCAGCGCGCCGGTCGGGTGCTGCACCAGCCATACCCAGCCCGAGCCGAACAGGCCCAGCGCGGCGCGCTCGAACTCCTCGCGCAACCGGCGCACGTCGCCGAAGTGGCGGGTCACCAGTTCGCCCAGCCGGTCCTTCGGGTCGCCGCCGCCGCGCGGATGCAGGCACTGGAAGTAGAACGCGTGGTTCCAGGCCTGGGCGGCGGCATCGAACAGGCTGCCCTGGCTTTGCCGCACGATGTCCTCCAGTGGCAGGTCGGCCAGCTCGGTGCCTTCAATGCGCGCGTTGACCGCCTCGATATAGGCGCGATGGTGGCGACCGTGGTGCAGGTCCAGCGTTTCGGCCGACAGGTGCGGCTGCAGGGCGGTGCGGTCGTAGGGCAGGCGGGGCAGGTCGAGGGGCATGGCTCGCATTGGATTGGGGACGGGGGCGCCGGTGGCAGGGCCGGAAGGCTTACAATGGCGCTGAGGGAAGTCTATCCGACCGGCCAGGCCGGGTTGTCCCACCCGCAGGGAGAGTCGTTGTGGCGGTGATGCAGCAGATCCAGACCGAAGTGGAGCGTTACCCCCTCGTGTTGTTCATGAAGGGCACCCCCCAGTACCCCATGTGCGGGTTCTCCAGCCGGGCGATCCAGGCCCTGATGGCCGCCGGCGCGGTCGCGCTGCGCACGGTCAACGTGCTTGAGGAACCGGAGGTCCGCGCGAACCTGCCGCGCTTCTCCAACCTGCCCACCTTCCCGCAGCTGTTCATCCACGGCGAACTGATCGGCGGCTGCGACATCGTGCTGGAACTGTTCGAATCGGGCGAGCTCAAGCGCATCGTGGAAGAGGCGTCACTCCCATGAGTGCGGTCCCGTCCGTTGTGGTCGGGACTGGATCGCTTGCCGATCGCGTCATCCTCATCGCCGGTGCCGGCGGTGGCTTCGGCAGCGCCGCTGCCGTGGCCTGTGCCGAGGCCGGGGCCACGGTGGTCCTGCTGGGGCGCAAGCCGCGCCGGCTCGACCGGGTGTACGCGGCCGTCCAGGCCGCCGGCCCCGAGCCGCTGCTGTACCCGATGGACCTGGAAGGGGCCACCCCCGACGACTACGCCGCACTGGCCGAGCGCCTGCAGAGCGAACTTGGCCGTCTGGACGGCCTGCTGTACTGCGCCGCCGACTTCGCCGGCCTGACCCCGTTCGAACTGGCCGACCCGGCCGCCTTCGCCCGGGCGGTGCACGTCAACCTGACCGCCCCGGCGTGGCTGGCCCAGGCCTGCCTGCCGCTGCTGCGCCAACGTGACGATGCCGCACTTGTGTTCACCGTGGACGATCCCGGGCGGGTAGGGCTGGCGTACTGGGGCGGCTATGGCGCCGCCCAGCACGGCCTGCGCGGCCTGATCAGCAGCCTGCATGACGAGCTGGGCCGCAGCACGGTCCGGGTCAGCGGCCTGCAGCCGGGCCCGATGCGCACGGCCTTGCGTGCCCGCGCCTTCTCGCTGGATGAAGACCGCAGCGCCCGCGATCCGGCCGACTGCGCGCAGGCCGCCGTGCTGCTGCTCTCAGCCGCCGGTGCGCCCCACCGCGGCCAGATCCACACCCCCGCCGCGTAGCGCCGGGCTCTGCCCGGCTCTACGGGTTCGCCGACCACGGCCCAAGCCGGGCAGAGCCCGGCTCTACGGGTTCGCGCGCTGTCATCTCCCCGCCATTCAGCCGGTTCATCCTGAATGTGAAGAAAGCGTCACGATACCGTTGTGATGGCGTGTGTTTTGTCGCCAAACCGTCACAATCCGAAGCTACCGTGTTAATCTAGTGTTAACCGTTGCGGCTGAAACCAGCCAGCGGCTAGGGAACCCAGATCAAAAGTCCAGTCAGCCGCCAGCAAGGCTGCTTGGGCGCGTTTTTTTCTCCGCCATCCCCAATCTCGCATCGAGGCTATCCCCAAAATGACCCACCTCCGGATGTCCAAGCTCACTCTTGGTCTCGTGGCTGCACTTGCCGCCGCTCCCGCCTTCGCCCAGAGCACCTCTGCCGGTGTCGGCGGCCAGGTCACGTCCGCCGCAGGTTCGCCTGTCGTCGGTGCCGAAGTCACCATCACGCACACCGAGTCGGGCACCGTCAGCCGCGCCACCACGGATGCGTCGGGTCGTTACAACGCGCGCGGCCTGCGCGTGGGTGGTCCGTACACCATCACCATCAACAAGGCCGGTGAAGGCACCAAGACCGAAGACGGCGTTTACCTGAACCTCAATCAGGTAAACACCGTCAACGCCAACCTGGCCGGTGACATGGCCGCCGGTGCCACCAACCTCGATGCCGTGCAGGTCGTGGCCGTGGCCGGTGGTTCGGAAATCTTCAGCGCCTACAAGATGGGCACCGGCACCAACGTTGATCGCCAGACGATCGAGTCGCTGCCGTCGGTCAACCGCAACATCCAGGATTACATCCGCCTCGACCCGCGCATCTCGCAGGTCAGCAAGGCCGACGGTGCGATCTCGGTCGGTGGCCAGAACACCCGTTACAACGCGATCCGCATCGACGGCATCGGTGCCGGCGATCCGTTCGGCCTGGAATCCAACAACCTGCCGACCGAGCGTCAGCCGGTGTCGATGGATGCGATCCAGGAAATCAACATCGACATCGCCAACTACGACACCACCATCGCCGGTGGTACCGGTGCGGTGATCAACGCGGTGACCAAGTCGGGTACCAACAACTTCGGCGGCACCGTGTACTACGCGTACCGCGACAAGGACATGGTCCGCAAGGATCTGGAAGGCGTCCGCTTCAACGGCTTCGATGACGAAAAGACCTACGGCATGACCCTGGGTGGTCCGATCATCAAGGACAAGGTCTTCTTCTTCGCCAACTACGAGAAGATGGAGCGTTCGGCCCCGGGCGTCAGCCTGACCGACTCGCCGTACGGCAAGGGCAGCATCACCGATGCCGACATTGCCCGCGCGCAGCAGATCGCCACCGGTTACGGCTTCGATGCCGGCTCGCTCAACGCGCCGTCGAACAAGACCGAAGTGGAAGAGTACGCGCTGAAGGTCGACTGGAACATCAGCGACAACCACCGTGCCGCCGTGCGTTACAACAAGCTCGAGCAGAACGTGGTCCGCTTCCCGCAGATCAGCAGCAGCGCCGTGTCGCTGAGCAGCTTCTGGTACCAGCAGCCGAAGACCTACGAATCGTGGATGGGCGAGCTGTTCAGTGACTGGTCCGAGAACTTCTCGACCGAGTTCAAGCTGTCGCACAAGGAATACACCTCGATCCGTACCACCCCGTCGAGCCTGCCGCAGATCCAGGTGCGTGGCTTTGGCGTCGGCGGCAATGACTCGCTGTACTTCGGTACCGAGCAGAACTCGCACGTCAATGCGGTCGAGAGCAAGGAACTGAGCGCCTTCGGTGCCGCTACCTGGTATGTCGGCGACCACACCGTCAAGTTCGGTTTCGACTACTCCGACAACGACCTGTTGAACTACTACGGCCGTAACGTCAATGGCGCGTACATCTTCAACACCCTGGCTGATTTCGAAGCGAACCGCGTCAATCAGTACGTCGTGCGTGCCCCGCGTGCCGGCGGCAGCTACGACGACATTCCGGCCAAGTACACCCTGAAGAACACCGGTGTGTTCATCCAGGACAGCTGGGCGGTCAACAGCAACCTGACCGTGCAGGCCGGCGTCCGCGTCGACATGCCGGACTTCAGCTCGCAGCGGCTGTACAACCCGCGCATCATGCAGCTGTACGGGTACGACAACACCCAGCTGCCCGATGACAAGCTGGTGCAGCCGCGCTTCGGCTTCAACTACACCTTCGACAGCGATCGCCCGACCCAGCTGCGCGGCGGCGTGGGCCTGTTCGGTGGCGCGGCCCCGAACGTGTGGCTGGCAGGTGCCTACCAGAACACCGGCCTGAACTACATCGAGTACACGGTCCGCAACCAGAACGGTATCTTCACCCCGGAAACCGATCCGCCGTACATCCCGGCGTCGGGTGCGGGTGCGCGCCAGAACGTGGACATTGCCGCGCCGGACCTCAAGCTGCCGTCGGTGTGGAAGACCAACCTGGCCTTCGATCATGAGCTGCCGTGGTACGGCATCGTCGCGTCGGCCGAGTTCCTGTACACCAAGGTCAACAACGGCATCTACTTCGAGCGCCTGGACCTGCGTGGCAAGAATGGCGACGTTGCGGCTACCCGCATCGGTCAGGATGGGCGTGAGCTGTATTGGAACCCGCAGGGCTACGTCCCGTGCGTGGGCGCCACCTGCTCGATCCGAGAGGGTGCGACCGCACCCGGCGGTGGTGTCGTCGGTGGCAAGTACAACCGTCCGGATGACATTGGCGACGTTCTGTTGATGAAGAACACCGACAAGGGCAGCAGCCGCCAGTTCACCGTCGGCCTGAACAAGCCGCTGACCGAAAACTGGGGCTGGTCGCTGGCCTACACCTACACCGCCGCGACCGAAGTCAGCCCGCTGACCAGCTCGCAGAACACCTCCAACTGGGGCAGCACCCTGATCGGCACCGCCAACGAGAACGTGGCCTATGACTCGCGCTATGCGATCAAGGACCGTATCACCGGCTCGATCAACTGGAAGAAGGCGTTCTTCGGCGACTACAACACCTCCGTGGGCCTGTTCTATGAAGGCCGTTCGGGTCGTCCGTTCAGCTACATCTACTACAACGACATGAACGGCGACGCTGCGTCCACCTCGGGTGCCGGCGTCTTCAACGACCTGTTCTACGTGCCCAACGGCTACGGCGACGTCAAGTTCACCGGCGGCGCGGCGATGGAAAAGGCCTTCTTCGACTGGCTGGCGGCCAACCCGCAGCTGGAGAAGTATCAGGGCCAGATCGCCCCGGCCAACGCCTTCCGCACCAAGTGGACCAACAGCTTCGACGTGCATATCGCCCAGGAATTCCCGGGCTTCATGAAGGAGCACAAGGGTGAGCTGGCGCTGGACATCATGAATGTCGGCAACCTGATCAACAAGAAGTGGGGCAAGATCGAGGATTACGGCTTCAACTCGACCGCCCGCGTGGCCAGCTATGCGGGTATCGACCCGGCGACCGGCAAGTACATCTACAACTTCAGTTCCGCCGATGCCCCGCAGATCCAGGAAAACAACAACGACAAGGGCAACACCGGCGTGTCGCGCTGGTCGATGCAGCTGACCCTGAAGTACAAGTTCTGATCCAGCGAGCTTGACGTGTAATTGAAAACGGCCGGGGAAACCCGGCCGTTTTTTTGTGGCACCTCGCCCGTGTGTATCGGTCTTCTTGCCACATGGGTCCGGTCCATGTACTCTCAATGGGTTGCGCGGAAATCAGCGCGCCGCAGCGGCTCCAAATGGCCTGCTGACGTCAGGATGTATCCAACGGTCGGGTTTCCCGGCCGTTTTGCTTTTTAAGGGGGCAGCAGTACAGTCGTCTACCTTGAGGAAGCGAAAAGAATGGAAATGAAGATCACCGAAACCCCGGCGCGGACGCTGCCGGTGCAGGACGCGCGGATCTACCCGCGCGGTGGACTGGATGTGTTGTCGCGCGCCGAGGTGGCACGCCTGCGCGATGCGTCCGGCGGTGGCATGCACGAGCTGCTGCGCCGGTGCGCGCTGGCCGTGCTGACCAGTGGCAGCGCCTCCGACGATCCGCGCGCGGCGCGCGATCTGTACCCCGATTTCGACATCCAGGTGGCCCAGCAGGATCGCGGTGTGCGCATCGACCTGGTGAACGCACCGGCGATGGCCTTCGTCGACGGCGAGATCATCCGCGGCGTCGCCGAGCTGCTGTTCGCCGTGGTCCGCGACCTGGCCTACATGGCCATCGAAATGGGCCCGGCCTACGCGGCCGAACTGGAATCCTCCGAAGGCATCACCAACGCGGTGTTCGGGCTGCTGCGCAACGCGCGCATCCTCAACCCGGGCGACCCGAACCTGGTGGTGTGCTGGGGCGGCCACTCGATCGGCCGCGATGAGTACCTGTACACCAAACAGGTCGGTTACGAGCTGGGCCTGCGCGGCCTGGACATCTGCACCGGCTGTGGCCCGGGCGCGATGAAGGGCCCGATGAAGGGCGCCACCATTGCCCACGCCAAGCAGCGCAAGCACGTCACCCGCTACATCGGCCTGACCGAGCCGGGCATCATCGCCGCCGAGTCGCCGAACCCGATCGTCAACCACCTGGTGATCATGCCGGACATCGAGAAGCGTCTCGAAGCGTTCGTGCGGATCGGCCACGGCATCATCGTGTTCGCCGGCGGCGTCGGCACCGCCGAGGAAATCCTGTACCTGCTCGGCATCCTGCTGCGCGAGGAAAACAAGGACCTGCCGTTCCCGCTGATCCTGACCGGCCCGACCGTGGCCGCGCCGTACTTCGAGCAGATCGACCGCTTCATCCGCCTGACCCTGGGCGATGCGGCGGCCGCGCGCTACGAGATCATCATCGGCGACCCGGTGGCGGTGGCGCGACGCATGTCCGCCGGCATCAAGCGCGTGCGCGAGCACCGCCTGGAGCAGAAGGATTCGTTCTTCTTCAACTGGTCCATCGAGATTCCGTGGGAGTACCAGCAGCCGTTCGTGCCGACCCATGAAGCCATGGCCGCGCTGGACCTGCATCACGGGCGTCCGCCGCATGCCCTGGCGGCCGACCTGCGCCGCGCGTTCTCCGGCATCGTCGCCGGCAACGTGAAGGAAGACGGCATGCGCCGCATCGAGGAGTTCGGCCCGTTCGAGATCCACGGCGACGCGGACATGATGCAGGCCTTGGACGAGCTGCTGCGCGGCTTCGTCGAGCAGCGTCGGATGAAGATCTCCGGCGAGTACCAGCCTTGCTACAAGGTGTTGGCCTGATCTGACCGGCCAGCCGGGCCGGGGTTCCGACCCCGCCCTCGGGCGGGGCAGGGCGGGGAGGCGGCAGCGCTGCCGTCGTCCCTGGCGCCCCCGCCCGGGCCTTGCGGTGTCAACTGATTGACGCCTGTCGCCCCCGGGCGACCGTTCGTCCTGTCGCCGCTTGCAGCCGGGCGGCAGGGCGTCCATCTTCTGTGTCATCACGCTGGGGAGCGTTCCATGTCCGTCCGCCGATCCAAAGGCTTCACACTGGTCGAGTTGATGATCACGTTGATCGTGTTCTCAGTGCTGGCCAGTATCGCGTATCCGAGTTTTACCGGAATGATGCGCTCCAACCGGATCAGCACCGGCAACAACGAACTGCTCGGCCTGCTCTCGCTGGCCCGCAGCGAGGGCATCCGCAACAACGCCGGTGGCGGGGTCTGCGGCAGCACCGACGGTACCGCCTGCGATGGCGACTGGGCCGACGGCGTAATGGCCTGGGCTGATGCCGATGGCGATGGGGCATTCGGCGCGGGCGATACCGTATTGCGCTACAGCGCCGGCAACAAAGGCCTGAGCGTTGGCGCGCCGGATCCGGCCATCATCGCCTTCGATCCGCGTGGCCGCCGCCGCGCCGTCAGCGATCAGTCGATCACGCTCGCGCCGGCGGACTGCAAGAGTGGCGAAACCCGCCGCACCCTTACCGTGAACCTGTCCGGTCAGGTTCGCTCCACCAACGGAACCTGCTCATGATGCGCAATCGCTCCGGATTCTCCGGCCGCCGTCGCAATGGCGGCTTCAGCCTGCTGGAAGTGCTGATCGCGCTGCTGGTGCTGGCGTTCGGCCTGCTGGGTTTCGCCCTGCTGCAGACCATGAATGTGCGTTTTGTGCAGAGTTCGGGGCAGCGTACCCAGGCCACCAACCTGGCATCGGACCTGATTGAGTTGATGCGCGTACAACGCACTGCCACGCTCAATGGCGGTGACTACACCACTGCATCGTTCGATGCCGGTGACGTGACCGTGGCAGCCGCGCCGTGTACCTGGCCGGTGGGCACCGATGCCACTGCCGAGTCCAGCAACGTTACCCGCTGGCAGTGCCAGGTGGTCAAAACCCTCGGGGACAAGGCGAGCGCCAACGTCAGCGTCATCGATGGCCTGGTCACCGTGGGCATTGGCTGGGGCGACGAACGCTGGGATGCCGACAACGCCGATACCACCACCACCTTCACTCTGGTCACGCGTCTATGAGCCGCTCCTCGTTCCGCACTCGTCGCGCAGCTGTCGGCATGTCGCTGATTGAGCTCATGGTCGCCATGGTCATTGGCCTGGTCCTGATGCTGGGCGTAGTGCAGATTTTCATGGCTTCGCATGCGGCCTCCCGGCTGTCCGAGGGTGCGGCACGCACGCAGGAGAACGCGCGTTTCGCACTGGATTTCCTTGAGCGCGATATCCGCATGGCCGGGCACATGGGGTGCGTCAACGACCAGGGCCATGTGATCAAAGACGGGAAAAGCATTCGGGTCAACATCGCCGGCATCACAGAGGGCGACGGCAGCCCGTTGGATTTCTCGGTGCCTATCCAGGGCTACGAAGCGGGTGGCACCGCACCGGGCGATGCGCTCACCATTGGCGGTACCTGGTCGGCTGCAGGCAGCGTGCCGAGTGCGATCACTGGCCTGACGCCGGCGCCGATCGGTGGTAGCGACATCCTGATGATGCGATATCTCACCTCGGAAGGGTCGCCCGTACTGAACATCATCAGCGGCACCGATTCGGAAGTGACCGTGGCCTCCGATGCCGCCGCGCGACTGTCCGCCGGTACGGCCACGACGCCCTCCCTGTTCGCCGTTTCCGACTGCAGTCGGGTCGATGTGTTCGCCGGCAGCCTGGCTGCCAATACGATAACTGCCACGGCCACGTCGCTGGCGAACTATGCCGCCAACAATGCCGTCACCATGGTTTACCGTGCTGAGGCGGTGGCGTATTACGTGGCGACCAACCCGGCCAACGAGCCGGCGTTGTACCGCGCGCGGGCCAACGGCGCTGGCACCTTCGAGAATGGTGAGGAACTGGCCGAAGGTATCGAAAGCCTGCAGTTCCTGTATGGACTGGACGCCGAGCCGAACATCAGCAGCATCGCCCCGCCGACGGGCAGGATCAGTGTGCAGCGCACCGCGGCCGATGTCAGCACCGCGACCGACGCCAGTGCAGTGGCGGCGTGGCGGCGGGTCGGGTTGGTGCAACTGGGCATCCTGGTGCGCAGCCCGCAGCCGGCCTCGGCCGAGCAGGCCGACGCGGCTGTCGCCCAGCTGGGCGTGCTCGGAGTGGGCTTCAATCCGCCTGCGACCAATGATCGCCGTTACCGGACCTCATATGAGGTGTCGGTGGCATTGCGCAACCGTTTGTTCGGAAACTAAGCCATGATCCTTTCTGCCCGACGTCAGTTCAAGGTACCCGCACGGCAGCGGGGCGCGGTGCTGTACATCGCGCTCATGCTGCTGATTCTGCTCTCGCTGCTGGGCATCGTCGGCATGCAGGTGGCAAGCATGCAAGAACGCATGTCCTCCAATTATCGGGCGGTAAACGTCGCATTCCAGGCCGGCGAGCAGGCAGTGCGCGACACCGAGCGTTCGATCGAGGAAATTGACAACAAATCCGGCGATGGCGGGGCGCTGAGCGCCGATGACATCAAGCGCATTTGCGACGATGGCTACGACCCCACCCGTTGGGTCGGCGAACAGGCCCTGGCCGATGCGCCGGCAGTCAACGTGCGCCGCATCGAAAGCTGCATCCAGGGAGAGGCAGCGCTGGACCTGGGCGCACCGGAAAGCGAAGAGCCCACCCGCGTCTACCAGATCACCGCGTACGCGTCCGACCGCGACGACGCCAACAACAACGAAGGCACCTCCTCGGCTGCCATCGACACCGTATTCAAGCTCTGAGGACCACCGTCATGCTCACCCGAAAGACCAAGGTTCTCACTGGCTCGGGCCTGCTGCTGGTGGCAGCGGCCGGCTGGTTGGCGTACTCGCTGTTCGCCGCACAAGGGCAGGGCAGTCTGGCCCAGGCGCCGCTGAATGTGAAGGTGTCGGCCACCCCTTCCTTCATCATGGCCGTGGATGATTCCGGCTCGATGACGTTCCAGACCCAGTTCCCCGGGCAGGATGGTACGGGCTGCTGGAGCTCGGCACGGCAAAGCTTCTTCACGACTGCGGGTGCGCTCAATACACCGGCGACGATCAGAAACAATAGCGACACGGCCAATTTGGGCGAATGCAGCTACTTCTACGTGCTGCCGGGGCCGCGCATCGGCGTGGGCTACGTGGGCTTGCCGCAGCTGGATCTGTACGGGTTCGCGCGTTCTGCCGCCTACAATCCCACCTTCTACGACCCCACGGTGCATTACGAGCCCTGGCTGGGGGTGTTCACCTCCAACGGCGTGGAGAGTGTTTCGCCGTACCCGGCCGCATCTCCGACCAGCACCAAGATCGATCCGCGCAGGAACGACGTGGTCGCGCTCGCAGCGGCCTACCTGGGTACCAGTGACGGCGACGTGTCGCGCATGCAGAACGGAATGACCATTCCCGCTGGCACGCCGTATCGAACGGCGACAGCCAACTATGACCGTAACAACAACTTCACCGGTTTCAGTTTTGGTGGCGTGGTCACCAATCGTAACGGCACCGTTTATAACGGGACTGGGTACGCGAGCATTCAATACACGCCCTCCACGTTCTTCATGCCCTGGGCCGGCACCGGCGACGCCCGTCCGCAGCTTGCGGGTACCACCGGCGCGTACGCCAACGTGACCAGGACGAAGATCGACAACGCCTGTGGTACCGGGTGCCATATGTGGAAGTACACCATTGCCAGCACGGACACGGCGGCAATGCAGAACTTTGCCAACTGGTACTCGTATTACGGCAACCGAAATCGCGCCATGATCGCGGGCATGACCCGCGCCCTCGACGTCAACAACATGAACGTCGGGTACTTCCGGATCAACGATCACGGCAGTTACAACAGCGCCACCGAGACGAACAAGCGGCTGGCAATCCGTAACATGGCCACGCCTGCGGAGAAGGTTGCGCTGTACAAGTCGATGATCGCCCTGACCGCCAGTGGTGGTACGCCCAACCGGCAGGCGGTCAACTCGGCGGGCATGCAGTTCCAGCGAACGGATGCCAACGCACCCATCAAGCTGTCTTGCCAGAAGAATGCCGTCATGCTGTTCACCGACGGCTACAGCAACGGCGGTGGTCCGGACGTCGGTAACATTGATGGCGCCATGGGCGAGCCGTTCAGTGATATCCATAGCGACACGATGGCAGACATCGTGTCGCAGTATTACCTCAACCCGCTGCGCACTGACGCGCTGATGCCGCGCGGCCAGGTGCCGATCCCCCAGGCGTGTGGCGTCGGCGGTGATCCGTCGCTGGATTGCAACAAAGACCTGCACATCAACTTTTACGGCATTACCCTGGGCGCGCGCGGCAATCTGTACGATCCCAACCGCAGCCAGAATCCGTATACCACCCCGGCCGTATACAAGAACTGGCCGACCCGCCAGAACGACAACCCCAGCACCGTCGACGATATTTGGCATGCCGCCACCAATACCCGTGGCGAGTACATCAACGCGCGGACCCCGGCTGACATCACCGCCGCGATGCGCCGCGTGCTGTCCTCGGTGACTGCAGGCGCGGCACCGTCAGGCAGCCTGGGGCTGACCGGCGCGCGCATCGGTACCGGTTCGTTGTCGGTCACCCCGACCTTCGAGATTGCCAACGAAGAGACCGACTGGTTCAGTCGCCTCACTGCATCGCGTCTTCAGGTCAATGATGACCGTGAGGCCGAGTACGTTACCGTGTGGGAGGCGGCGGCCAAGCTCGGCGCGCAGACGAATCGCAACATCGTGGCGACCAAGGGTGCGGGCGCGGTTGCTTTCAACAGCACCAACATCACCTTTGCTGATCTGTGCAGCAAGCCGAATTCGCTTTACAACGACATGGTGCTGTGCAGTGCGTCGCAGATCGAGGCGCTGGGGGGCGATATCGCAACGGCCATGGCATACCTGCGCGGTAATACTTCTCGCGAAGTGCGCAATTCCAATGGCATTTACCGTACCCGCACCACCGTGCTGGGCGATATCGTGAACTCCAGCCCGTTGATCAGCTCGCCTACCGATGACTATGGCTACCAGCGCATCAGCACCGCGTTTGCCACCTCGTACGCTGACTATCTGCAGACGAAGGCTGACCACGGCCGTTACATGGTCTACGTCGGCGCGAATGACGGCATGCTGCATGCCTTTGACGGTGGCATGAATGGCGCAGGAACCGCGGACAGCGCAGGTGGCACCGAAACATTTGCGTATGTTCCGGGTACGGCGCTGGGCCACATGGGCAACCTGCTGTATCCCTACAAGGCGTCGGACAAGACCGACCAGAAGTTCCGCCATCGCTATTACGTCGATGGCCCCCTTGCCGTGGCCGATGTGCAGTTGAGTAGCCGCTGGGCGACGGCGCTGGTGGGCACCGCGGGTGCTGGCGGGCGCGCTGTATTCGGGCTTGACGTGACCACCCCGTCCAGTTTCGGCACGGGCAGCCGATTGTGGGAAATCAGCGACGTCAATACGCAGCTTGATGCGACGGTGCGCGCCAACATCGGCCACGTGCTGGGCAAGCCGGTGATCGTGCCGGTGAAGTCGGGCAATGGCGTGGCATGGAAGGCAATCTTCGGTAACGGTTACGGCAGTGCCGATGGCAAGGCGGTTCTGTTCGTTGTGGACATGAGTGATGGCAGCACCCGTATGATCACCGCCACTGAAGCCGCCGCCACTGCGCCATCGGGCAGCAATGGGCTCGGCAATATTGTGGTGATCGATCGCTTCCGCCCGAATCCGGCCGCCAATCCGCCGGTCGGACAGGAGTCGATCAATGGCCGCGATGGGTTGGCTGATACCGTGTACGCCGCCGATCAGCGCGGTGCCCTGTGGAAATTCAACCTGGAAGATGCCGCCGATACCGTGTCTGTTCCGGTGTTCACCACGGCCCGCCAAACCGCCCCCAACTCCGCACAGGTGTTCCGCCAGCCGATCACCGGCGGCATGACCACGGTGACCGGGCCCGCTGGCGGCGTCATGCTGCTGTTCGGCACCGGCAGCTTCTCCTTCAACAGCGACCCGCTCGATGTGGCTTCGCAGTCGCTGTATGGTGTCAACGATACCAGTGAGCGCCAGCCGGTCTCGACGCTGGTGCCGGCGGACCTGGTCACCTACACCGTGACCACTACGGCCGGAGTACGGTCGATCGAAGCGGCCGATTTCTCGGGTGTGGCGAGTGGTTGGAACGTGGTCCTGCCTGGCAGTGGCGAGCGTTTCGTCGGCAACCCTTCGGTTGCCGCTGGCGTGGTCTTCATGCCGACCTACCTGCCCAATTCCGGTGGCGAAGGCTGCTCCACCGAAGGGTCCAACTGGCTGTTCGGGTTGAGTCCGGTCAGTGGGGGGGCTGCAATGGAGCAGGCGCGCGTCGGGTCGCCCGGGGGAGATCCCTACGGCCAGGGTGTTGCTGCGACCAGTCTCAATACGGGCGGGACGGCGCCTGTGAAGGATGTCGCCGTAGCAGTGGTTCCGCGCCTGGCAGGCGGCGGTGGCCCTGGTGATCGCGCCTGCTGGATGGTAGTCAATGTTGCCGGCGCCCAGCCGTTGTATATCCCGTACCCCTGTGGTCGCCAATCCTGGCGCCAGATTCAGTAACGCTCCGGAACCTTGGACATGATGAATAGCAGCAGCGCCCCTCGGGGCAAGGCCAATGCCGCAGGCTTCACCTTGATCGAACTGATGATAGTGGTCATCGTCATCGCGATCCTGGCGGCCATTGCCTATCCGTCCTACCAGCAGTACATGCTCAAGACCCGGCGTGCCGTGGTCAAGGCGGACATGGTGGAATACGCGCAGCGGGCCGAGCGCTACCACTCGGTCAACAACACCTATGCCAATTTCACTTTGCCGTCTGCAATCTCGCCGCGCGAGGGTGGGACGACGCGCTATCAGCTCGAATTTAACGGCGATGGTTCCAGCTTCACGATCAATGCGGCGCCGCAGGGGGAGCAGGCCAAGGACAAGTGCGGCACGTTGAGCGTGGACCAGGCCAACCGCAAGACCAACAGTACCGGTGAGCTGGCGGACTGCTGGTAAGATTTGGTTGGCTTGGATGGGGGCACCAAGGTGTTGCCCTCCGGCAAAACCCCCTTTACAATGCGCCTCCCCGCCCGAATAGCTCAGCCGGTTAGAGCACTTGACTGTTAATCAGGGGGTCGTTGGTTCGAGTCCAACTTCGGGCGCCATATTTGAAGAGGCCGCGAGAAATCGCGGTTTTTTCATGGGCGAATACATTTCAACTCACGCCGGATTCGGTCTTCAGTCGGCGCATTTGCCCGGCTCGTCCAATCGCTCCGAGCGTATCCGCCCGCTGTTGTTGACAATCACCTTGCCATGCAAGTGATTGTCGCGGCAGATTCGCAGGGTCTGGTTGCTGCCGTAGGCGCGGCCGTTGCCAAGGTACCGCAGCCGGCCCCGGCCTTCGGTGGTCTGGATGCGCCATCCCCGGCGGGCACTCCATGGCTGAAAGCGGAGAATGTCGCGCTGGGCGGGAGCCTGTGCGCTGTCATTCTGCGCCAGGAAGGACATCCAGCCGTCGCTCCAGTCCACCCCGGGCGTGCAGTGGCGGCCATCGCTGCTCGGACAGAGCGCAACGGTGGTATTGCGCTGGATCGCGGTCATCCGCGCCGAGGCAAAATGACTGCTCAGCAGGTGGCGGGCGCCAGCGGCGCGCTGGCGGTCCATCAGCCCGCTTAGCCCGGGGAGCGCGACCCCCACGCAAACCGCCAGAACCAACAGCGTCACCATCAGCTGCAGCAGGGACTGGCCGCGATAGCCCCGGCGGGGCGGGCGCAGCTGTATGGGGAGAGGCATCGGGCCACCGCACAGAGGAGGGCTGGGAAACCCAGCCTGCGCCGTGGTTCATGCCGGGCAAATAGGTGGGCTGCCCACTTGGGCCTCGGCCTTCCCCTCAGCCAGCCGTCACCATCCCCCTCGGTATACTGGTAGGCCCCGGATATGGCGGCACCATGAGCGATCGCTTCGAACTTGTATCTCCGTATTCGCCGGCCGGTGACCAGCCCGCGGCGATCGAGAAGCTGACGGCCAACTTCGAGGCGGGCATCGCCAAGCAGACCCTGCTCGGCGTGACCGGCTCGGGCAAGACCTACACCATTGCCAACGTCATCCAGAACGTCCAGAAACCGACGCTGATCATGGCGCCGAACAAGACCCTGGCCGCGCAGCTGTACGGTGAGTTCAAGTCGTTCTTCCCCAACAACGCGGTCGAGTACTTCGTCAGCTACTACGACTACTACCAGCCCGAAGCCTACGTGGCCGCGTCGGATACCTTCATCGAGAAGGACAGCTCGATCAACGAGCACATCGAGCAGATGCGCCTGGCTGCGACCAAGACCCTGCTGTCCCGCCCGGACGCGATCGTGGTGGCCACGGTGTCGGCGATCTACGGGCTGGGCGCGCCGGAAGACTACCTGTCGCTGCGCCTGATCCTGTCCACCGGCGAACGCATCGAGCAGCGCGACCTGATCAACCACCTGACCTCGCTGCAGTTCACCCGCAACGAGTACGAGCTGCAGCGCGGTACGTTCCGTGTGCGGGGTGAGGTCATCGACGTGTTCCCGGCCGAGTCGGACAGCGAAGCGGTACGCATCGAGCTGTTCGACGGGGTGGTCGAGCAGATCAGCATGTTCGACCCGCTCACCGGTGAAAGCCTGCGCAAGCTGATGCGCTACACGCTGTACCCCAAGACCCACTATGCGACCACCCGCGAGCGCGTGCTGGCGGCGGTGGAAACCATCAAGGCCGAGCTCAAGCCGCGCCTGGAGCAGTTGTACGAACAGAACAAGCTGGTGGAAGCGCAGCGCCTGGCGCAGCGCACCCAGTTCGACCTGGAGATGATGGCCGAGGTCGGCTTCTGCAACGGCATCGAAAACTATTCACGCCATCTCACCGGCAAGGCCCCGGGCGAGCCGCCGCCGACCCTGTTCGACTACCTGCCGGCCGACGCGCTGCTGGTGATCGACGAGTCGCACGTGACCATTCCGCAGATCGGCGCGATGTTCAAGGGCGACCGGTCGCGCAAGGAAACCCTGGTGGAGTTCGGTTTCCGCCTGCCGTCGGCGCTGGACAACCGCCCGCTGCGCTTCGAGGAGTGGGAGGCACGGTGCCCGCGCAGCATCTACGTGTCGGCCACGCCCGGTCCGTACGAACTGCGCGAAGCCGGCGATGAGATCACCGAACTGGTGGTGCGCCCGACCGGCCTGATCGATCCGGTGGTGGAGATCCGCCCCGTGGGGACCCAGGTCGACGACCTGATGAGCGAAGTCAACGAGCGGATCAAGCTCGGCGACCGCGTGCTGGTCACCACGCTGACCAAGCGCATGGCCGAGAACCTCACCGACTACCTCACCGAGCACGGCATCCGCGTGCGCTACCTGCATTCGGACATCGACACGGTGGAGCGGGTGGAGATCATCCGCGACCTGCGCCTGGGCAAGTTCGACGTGCTGGTGGGCATCAACCTGCTGCGCGAAGGCCTGGACATGCCCGAAGTGTCGCTGGTGGCGATTCTGGATGCGGACAAGGAAGGGTTCCTGCGTTCCACCGGTTCGCTGATCCAGACCATTGGCCGCGCAGCGCGCAACCTGCGCGGCAAGGCGATCCTGTACGCCGACAAGATCACGCGCTCGATGCAGGCGGCGATCGACGAGACCGACCGTCGTCGCGCCAAGCAGGTCGAGTACAACGAATTGCATGGCATCACGCCGAAGTCGGTGCTGCGGCCGATCACCGATGTGCTTGAAGGCGCACGGTCGGATGCGGCCGAGAAAGAGTCGCGCGGCAAGGGCAAGGGCCGCGGTGGCAAGGTGGCCGAAGAGGCGGTGGATTACCGCACGCTGGGGCCAGCGCAGATCGCCAAGCGGCTGCAGGCGCTGGAGCAGAAGATGTACCAGCATGCCCGCGACCTGGAGTTCGAAGATGCCGCGCACGTACGCGACCAGATCCGGCAGCTGAAGGAGGCCAGTCTGGGCTGAACAACGCGTTGTGAAATACCTTCACAAAAGTGTTGCGCTTGTCGGGGGACGTCCGTAATATACGCGGCCTGCACCGACGCATTCGCAGCGGCGCAGAAGCAGCAAACGGGCGGTTAGCTCAGCGGTAGAGCACTACCTTGACATGGTAGGGGTCACAGGTTCGAACCCTGTACCGCCCACCACTCCAGTCGCAGAGACTGCAGTGGGACCCACAGAAAAGCCGGCCATCAGGTCGGCTTTTTCGTTTGGGTCGGCGTTGGTCGGGTCGCCATGGCGGCACCCGCGACATTCACCGACATCCAGGCGACGACCTGCCCGATAGCGCAGGTATCCGGCCCGGCCCAGCATCGGGTTTTGTGCCCGGAGCGTTGCATGGTCATCGCGGCAGGCCGTGACGGTGTGCCAGCGGCGGTTCCACTTCCCCTGTTCGGCAAGGCGTGCGCTGCGGCGCTGCTGGTGGGCGTGTGCGTCATTGTCTTTGCGCCGCAGCTGCTGCCGCGTGGGCTGGGGGTGGTGGCCGTCGGTGTCGGTCTGCTGGTGTGGTGCTGGCCCTCGCGATGGCGTTGGCTGGGCGCGGCGCTGCTTGGAGTGGGCTGCGCCTGCCTGCACGGGCACACGGCGCTTGCGCGGCAGCTGCCTGCCGCGGCGGCGGGGGTCGATCACGTGTTGCAGGGCCGGGTAATCAGCCTGCCCGAGCACGGTGGGCGCAGCAGCCGGTTCCTGTTTCGCGTTGACGACGATCCGGCGCTACCGGTTGAGGTGCGCGACCGTGTGTTCGCGATGGGGTGGCATGCCCGGTCCGACAGCAGCGAGGATCCGCGTCGGCGCGTGCAGGCGGGCGCGCGCTGGCGGCTGCATGCACGGCTGCGCCCGCCACGGGGGCTGCGCAATCCCGGTGGCTTCGATGCAGAACGCCACGCCCTGTTGCAGGGGGTGGCAGGGTCAGGACAGGTCCGTGAACCGGACAGCGCCCGTTTACTGACGCCCGGCAGCGGGGTGCCCGCCTGGCGTGAACGCATGGCGGCGGCCATCGCCGCCCAGGTAACCGGGGGCGGCGCGCGTTTCATGCAGGCCCTGGCGCTGGGCGATACCCGGGCGCTCACCCAGGCCGACTGGGACGACCTGCGCGCACTGGGGCTGACCCACCTCATCGCGATCTCCGGCTTCCACGTCGGGCTTGTCGCCGGGTTCGCGGCGTGGCTGGCCGGCTGCGCCTGGCGCGTGTGGCCGCCGCTGGGGCGGTGTTGGCCTCGCCCGTTGGGGATGGCCGTTGCCGCCGTCTCCGGGGCGGCGCTGTACGCCGCGGTGGCGGGCTTTGCGCTGCCGACCGTGCGCACCGTGCTGATGATTGCCGTGCTGGCCGCCGCCCGCTGCAGCCGGCGCCGGGTGACGGTCGGCCAGGCCCTGGCGCTGGCCGCCCTGGCGGTGTTGCCGGTGGATCCGCTGGCCGTGCTGGCGCCCGGCTTCTGGCTCAGCTTCGCCGGGGTGCTGTGGCTGGTGTGGTGCTTGCCGGGACGCGATCCGCGTTGGCTGCGCACCTTCCTGGCGGCGCAGGGCGTGGCCACGCTGGCGCTGCTGCCGCTCACCGTGGCGCTGTTCGGCCAGGCCTCGCGTGCCGGGCCGCTGGTCAACCTGCTGGCGATTCCCTGGTGGAGCTTGGTGGTGGTGCCACTGGCGCTGCTGGGCACCGCACTGGAAGCGTTGGTGGAGGGGGCAGGGCGCTGGCCCTGGCAGCTGGCCGCGTGGTGTTTCGAAGGTAGCTGGTGGCTGCTCGGCTACGCGGCCCGCAGCCCGCTGGCGCTGTGGTGGCTGCCGCAGGCCCGCGACGCGGCGCTGCCGGCGGCGGTGCTCGGGGTTGCGTGGCTGCTGCTGCCGCGCGGCAGCGGTGGGCGTCTGCCGGCGGTCCTGCTGTGCCTGCCGCTGCTGTGGCCGGCCCAGTCGCGGCCAGGCGACGGTGAGGTGGAGCTGCTGGTGATGGATGTGGGGCAGGGCATGTCCATATGGGTGCGGACCCGCACCCACCGGTTGTTGTACGACACCGGCCCCGCTGCGACGGGCGGGTTCGACGCGGGCGAGCGGATCGTCGTGCCCACTCTGCACGCGTTGGGCGAGGGTCGGCTGGATCGCCTCGTGCTCAGCCATGGCGACCGCGACCACGCCGGCGGCGTTGCGGCGGTCAAACGTGGCTTCCCGCGCGCACCGTTGCTGGCGCCGCAGGGTGCGTTGCCAGGCATCGATGCGCCCTGCCATGCCGGGCAGTCCTGGCGCTGGGACGGGGTCGACTTCCAGTTCCTGCACCCCCGCCCGGGCGCCCCGTACCAGGGCAACGAAAGCAGCTGCGTGCTGCGTATCGTGACCGCGCAGGGCGCGATCCTGCTGGCCGGCGATATCGGTGCGCGCAGCGAGGCACAGCTGCTGCAGGCCGCGTCCACGATGCGGGCCGAGCTGGTGGTGGTGCCGCATCATGGCAGTGACGGCTCCTCCAGTGCTCCTTGGGTAGCCGCGGTGGCGCCCCGGCTGGCGATTGTCTCGGCCGGGCACGGCAACCGCTTCCGGCACCCGCGCCCGGGCGTGGTGGCGCGCTGGCAAGGCGCCGGAGCCGAAGTGCTGAACACCGCCGACAGTGGCGCGCTGCGCGCCTGGCTCGGGCGTGAAGGCCTGCACGTGCGTGAACAGCGGGTTTTTCAGCCGCGTTGGTGGGATGCCGCGGAGCGGGCGCGGTCGGCTGCTATCCTATCGGCGGTCAAACAAGCGGCTGATGGGCCGGAGGGTTGAAACGTGTGGGAACTGGTCAAGGCCGGTGGCTGGCCGATGGTGCCGCTGCTGCTGTTGGGCGTACTGGCTTTGGCAATTGTCCTGGAGCGTTTCTGGACCTTGCGGCGTAACGAGGTCCTGCCCCCCGGGCTGGGCCAGGAAGTGCGCAACTGGGCCGCGCGCGGCAAGCTCGATCCCAGCCACATCCAGTCGCTGCGCGCCAACTCGCCGCTGGGTGCGCTGTTGGCCGTGGCGCTGGAAGCGCGCAACCGCCCGCGCGACCAGATCCGCGAGCGCATCGAGGATGCCGGTCGGCACCTGGTGCACCGCATGGAGCGTTTCCTGAACGCCCTGGGCACGATCGCCTCGGCCGGCCCGCTGCTGGGCCTGCTGGGCACCGTGGTGGGCATGATCCAGATGTTCCTGGGCATCCTCGACCACGGCGTGGGCGACGTGAACCAGCTGGCCGGCGGTATCGGCAAGGCGCTGGTGTGCACCGCCACCGGCATGATCGTGGCGATTCCGGCGCTGATGTTCCATCGCTACTTCAAGGGCCGCATCGGCGGTTACGTGATCGAGATGGAGCAGGAAGCCAGCGCGCTGCTGGATGCGCTGGACGGTCGCCCCGGGGTGATGAACACCGGCGCCCGTGCGCAGAGCGCCGCGCCGGCCGCACCCGTTACGGCCAAGGGCTGACGGATGCGTATTCGCAATGACCGGGTCCAGGACGAGCCGCATATCGATCTGGTACCGCTGATCGACGTGATCCTCGTGCTGATCATCTTCTTCGTGGTCACCACCACCTTCGACGCGCGCTCGACCCTGCAACTGCAGCTGCCGACCGCCAGCCAGCAGGACAACAGCGAGCCGCCGCGTTCGCTCAGCGTGCTGGTCAACGCCGAAGGGCGCTACTTCATCAACGACCAGGAAGTGCTGCGTACCGACGTGGAGGCGGTCAAACAGACCATCGCCGCGGTGGCTGGCAGCGACCGTGAACAGGCCGTGCTGCTGCGCGCCGATGCGCGCACGCCTTACCAGGCCGTTGTCACTGCCCAGGATGCCCTGGGCCAGCTCGGCTTCCGCCGCATCGCCATCGCTACTGCGCCGGAGGTGCATCCATGAGTAAACAACACGCCCCGATCTGGCCGATCTACAAGCGCCTGCTCGGCTATACCCGCGCCTACTGGACCTTCATGGTGGCCGCGGTGATCGCCATGGTCGTCGAAGCGCTTGCCGGCTACCACTTCACCAAGCTGATGGAGCCGCTGGTCAACCGCGGCTTCGTCAACCCCGAGCCGCGCATGGCGGTGATCCTGCCGCTGACCATCCTCGGCCTGTTCATGATGCGCAGCCTGGCCACGCTGGTCAGCGACTACGCGCTGGCCCGCACCGGTCGCAGCGTGGTGCGTGATCTGCGCGAACAGGTGCTGGAAAAGTACCTGCACCTGCCGTCTTCGCACTTTGACAGCGAGGCGACGCCGGTGATGGTCAGCCGCCTCAACTACGACACCGAACAGGTCACCCAGGCCAGCGCCGACGCGCTCAAGACACTGGTGGCCGACACCCTGACCATCATCGCGATGCTGGTGGTGATGCTGCAGATGAGCGTCAAGGTCACCGTGGCGATGCTGGTGGTGGTGCCGCTGATCGGCGTGATCGTGTCGTTCGTGGGCAAGCGCTACCGCCGCATCAGCCGTGGCATCCAGGACGGCATGGGCAGCATGGCGCAGACCGCCGAGCAGTCGCTGGCCGCGCAGCAGGAAGTGAAGGTGCATGGCACCCAGGCGCATGAAATCTCGCGCTATGCCCGCCTGGCCAACCGCATGCTCGGCCTCAACATGAAGGTGGAGACCACCCGTGCACTGGCGTCCAGCACGGTGCAGTTCCTGGCCGCGCTGGCGCTGGCGGTGATCGTATGGGTGTCCACCCGCGAAGCCCTGGCCGGCAAGCTCAACGCAGGCCAGTTCATGGGCCTGATGACCTCGATGATGGCCATCATTCCCTCGCTGCGCCGGTTGACCAGCGTGCAGACCTCGATCTCGCGTGGCGTGGCTGCCGCCGAGCGCCTGTTCGGCATCCTCGACCTGCCGGTCGAGCGTGACGAGGGCATCCAGAAGATCGGCCGTGCGCGTGGCGAGCTCGCCTTCGAGCACGTGATGCTGCGCTACCGTGAAGACACCGGCATCGCCCTGGATGACATCAGCTTTGTCGCCAAGCCGGGCACGGTCACCGCGATCGTCGGGCGCTCCGGCAGCGGCAAGACCAGCCTGATCCGGCTGGTGCCGCGCTTCTACGAACCCAACGGGGGCCGCATCACCCTGGACGGCGTTTCGCTGGAGGACTACCCGCTGGCCGACCTGCGCCGCCAGGTGGCGATGGTGGGGCAGAAGGTGATGCTGTTCGACGACAGCGTGGGCGCCAACATCGCCTACGGCATGGACGCCAGCGAAGAGCAGATCCGCGCCGCCGCCGAAGCGGCCAATGCCTGGGAGTTCATCGAGCGCATGCCGCAACAGCTGCAGACGCCGGTGGGCGAAAACGGCGCGCTGCTGTCCGGCGGCCAGCGCCAGCGCCTGGCGATCGCACGCGCGATCCTGCGCGATGCACCGATCCTGATCCTGGACGAAGCCACCGCCGCACTCGACAACGAATCCGAACGCCTGGTCCAGGACGCGTTGCAGCGCCTGATGCCCGAGCGCACCACGCTGGTGATCGCACACCGCCTGTCCACCATCGAACACGCCGACCAGGTGCTGGTCATGGACCACGGTCGCATCGTCGAACGCGGCACCCACCAGGAGCTGCTGGCCCTCGGCGGGCTGTATGAGCACCTGCACAAGATGCAGTTCCGCGAAAGGCAGGCCTGATGGCGGCCAAGGGCACCCGCACGCCGTCGTACTGGTATGACGGCAGCGCCATTCCGTTGCCGGCGCGGCTGCTTGCGCCGTTGTACGGCGGCGCCATTGCGCTGCGCAGGCTGCTGTATCGGCGGGGCTGGCTGAAACGCCACGCGCTGCCGGTGCCGGTGGTGGTGGTGGGCAATGTCACGGCCGGGGGCACCGGCAAGACCCCGCTGACCATCGCGCTGGTCAAGCGCCTGCGTGACGCCGGCTGGAAGCCCGGCGTGGCCAGTCGCGGTTACGGCCGCGACGAGCCGGGGACGGCGCGCTGGGTGGAGGCCACCACGTCCACCGCCATCGGCGGCGACGAACCGGTGCTGATCGCGTGGAAGACCGGCGTGCCGGTCCGCGTGGATGCCGATCGCGTGGCGGCCGGCAAGGCGCTGGTCGAGGCCGGCTGCGACATCATCGTCTGCGACGACGGCCTGCAGCATTACCGGCTGGCCCGCGATATCGAGATCGAAGTGGTCGACGCGCAGCGTCGCTACGGCAACGGGCGGATGATCCCCGCCGGCCCATTGCGCGAGCCGGTCAGCCGCGCCAACGACTGCGATTTCCGTGTGGTCAACATGGGCCAGGCCAGTGATGGCGTTGGCGCGCAACCGGCGTGCGGCTTCGGCGAATGGCCGATGCAGCTGCATATCGACAGTGCCCAACCGCTCAGCGGTGGCCGCCCGCGCACGCTGGCGCATTTCCGTGGCCAGCGCGTGCATGCGGTGGCCGGCATCGCGCACCCGCAGCGCTTCTTCGACATGCTGCGTGCGCAGGGCATCGGCGTGGTGCCGCACGCGTTCCCCGATCATCACGCCTACCAGGCCGCCGACCTGCGGTTTGGCAGCGAACTGCCTGTATTGATGACCGAGAAGGATGCGGTGAAGTGCAAGGTATTTGCCAACGAATGGCATTTCGCCGTGCCGTTGGCGGCCGACCTGCCCGCCGCGTTCTGGGTGAACCTGCTCGACCGCGTCGACAAGCTGGGCAAGCGCTGAGCGTGTTGCCCGTCGTCTCGAGTCCCCTGACATATTCGTGAGTCCGCACATGAGCCAGCCCCTCGATTTCGTTGTCGCCATTCCGGCCCGTTACGCGGCCTCGCGCCTGCCCGGCAAACCGCTGCGCCTGTTGGGTGGCCAGCCGCTGGTGCTGCGCGTGGCCGAGCGTGCGCTGCTGGCCGGTGCGCGCGAGGTGTGGGTGGCCACCGACGACGCCCGCATTGCCGATGCGCTGCAGGGCCTGTCCAGCGTGCGCGTGGCGATGACCTCGGCCGACCACGCCTCCGGCACCGACCGACTGGCCGAATGTGCCGTGCAGGCCGGCTGGAGCGATGACACGGTAGTGGTGAACCTGCAGGGGGACGAGCCGTTCGCCCCGGCCGAAGGCATTCGCGCGGTGGCCGAAGCGCTGGTCTACAGCGGAGCGGAGATGTCCACCCTGGCAACCCCGGTGGAAGACGCTGAGACGCTGTTCGACCCCAATGCGGTCAAGGTGGTGCGCCGGCAGAACCTGGATGCGCTGTACTTCAGCCGCGCACCGATTCCGTGGCATCGCGACGCCTTCGCGCGCTCCCGCGACACCCTGGCGGGGCCGCACTGGCTGCGTCACATCGGCATCTACGGCTATCGTGCCGGCTTCCTGCGCCAATTCGCGGCGTTGCCGCCGGGCACACTGGAGCAACTGGAGTCGCTGGAGCAGCTGCGCGCGCTGGAAGCGGGCCATCGCATCAGCGTGGCGCTGACCCCGGCCGAGTTCCCGCCGGGCATCGACACCCCCGAAGACCTCGCCCGGGCCGAAGCCTGGCTGGCGGCGCAGGGCTGACCGGCCGGCGCGCGCAGGCCGCCGTCGGATTGACGCGGCACGACGATTGCATGACGCCGACTCCGGCATAATCGGGGCATGAACGTACAGCCTGTCCAGGACCTGCCCGAATTTGCCACGTGGCTGAACGCCACGCCGACCACCCTGACCGAACTGCGCGGGCGGCCGGTGGTGCTGGCCTTCGTCAACGCCGCCTCGGTGTGGTGCGCGCAGCGGTTGGCCGAGTTGGCGCAATGGCAGTCGCGCAACCCGGGCAAGCTGCAGCTGCTGATCCTGCAGGTGCCGCGCTTCGACTGCGAACGCGACCCCGCGCAGGCGCTCAAGCTGCTGCGCCGACAGGGCCTGAGTGGCCCGGCGCTGCTCGACGCGGACTGGGATGGCTGGCGCCGCTTCGGCGTGACGGCCTGGCCGACGCTGGTGCTGCTGGATGCGCAGGGACGCGAGCGTGATCGGCTGGTCGGGTTTGGCGGTGAACTGGAACGGGCGCTCAACGCGCTGTGCGAAGGCGGCGCCCGACCGGTGGACGGCGACATGACGCTGGTACGCGAACTGCACCCCGAGCCGCGCCTGCCGCTGTCCTTCCCGACCGGGCTGGTGGCCACGACCGAGCGCCTGTACATCGCCGACAGCGGCCACCACCGCGTGCTGGAATGCAGCCACGGCGGGCGCGTGCTGCGCCAGTTCGGGCTGGGCACCGCCGATTTCATGGACGGCGGGCCGGCCGAGGCAGCGTTCAACCGTCCCCAGGGCCTGGCCCTGGAGCGCGAGTCGTTGTACGTGGCCGACACCGGCAACCATGCCCTGCGCCGCATCCACCTGCTGACCGGCCAGGTCGACACGCTGTGCGGCACCGGCCGCCCGGGCGAGCCGATCGAGGGACCGGTGGCGCAGCCGCGCCAGACTGCGCTCAACCACCCGCAGGGACTGGCGGTGGCCGACAACCAGATCCACATCGCGATGGCCGGCGACAACCGCATCTGGACCTACCACCTGGGACAGCGCAGCCTGCAGTGGCGCGCCGGCTCGGGGGCGATCGACGAGCGCGACGGCAGCGGCCACCTGGCCGCGTTCGCGCAGCCGGCATCGCTGGCGGCCGTGCAGCAGGTGCTGTACGTCTGCGATGCGCTGGGGTCTTCGATCCGTGCCATGCAGCTGCGCGGCGACCTGGTGCAGACGCTGGTCGGGCAGGGCCTGTGGTCGTTCGGCGAGCAGGATGGCCCGCGCACGATCGCCCAGCTGCAGCATCCGCAGGCCATCGCGCTCAGTCCGGATGCGCCATTGCTGTGGATCGCCGATGCCGGCAATGGCCGCCTGCGCACGCTGCGCCTGGGCGGTGGTGAGCTGAGCACGCTGGAACTACCGCGTCGTCTGCACGGTCCGGCGGGGCTGGCGCTGGGCGGCGGGGCGGTGTGGATTGCCGAGACCGACGCCCATGCCGTGCTGCGTTTCGACCCTGTCAGTGGCGTATTGAGCGAAGTCCCGATCAGCGAATGACTGTTTCCACCGCACCCGCCTTCGATGGCAAGGCATTCGCGGCCCACCTGAGTACCGCGCCCGGCGTTTACCGCATGTACGCCGCCGACGACAGCCTGCTGTATGTCGGCAAGGCGCGCGCGCTGCGCAACCGGGTGGGCAGCTACTTCAACGGCACGCCCAAGACCACCCGGATCATGTCGATGCTGTCGCAGGTTGCGCGCATGGACGTGACCGTGACCCGCTCGGAGGCCGAAGCGCTGCTGCTGGAAAACCAGCTGATCAAGTCGCTGTCGCCGCGCTACAACGTGTCCCTGCGCGACGACAAGACCTACCCGCACGTCCTGCTCACCCGCGAAGACTGGCCGCGCATCGCGCTGCATCGCGGGCCGCGCGCGGTGCCGGGCCGCTACTACGGCCCCTATCCGGGCGTGACCGCCGTGCGCGACACGCTCAACCTGATGCACAAGCTTTTCAAGCTGCGCAGCTGCGAGGACAGCGTGTTCCGCAACCGCTCGCGGCCCTGCCTGCAGTACCAGATCGGCCGCTGCAGCGCCCCCTGCGTGGACCTGGTCAGCACGACGGACTATGCCGAATCGGTACGTCGTGCCTCGATGTTCCTGGAGGGAAAGAGCGACCTGCTCGCGCGCGAACTGGGCACCCAGATGCAGGCGGCCAGCGACGCGCTGGAATTCGAACAGGCCGCGCGGCTGCGCGACCTGGTCACCGCATTGCGCAGCATGCAGACCCGCCAGTACGTGGACGGCCGCGCTGCCGACCTGGACGTGCTGGCCTGCGCCACCCGCGGCGCCAATGCCTGCGTGATGCTGCTGGCCTTCCGTGACGGGCGCAACCTGGGCACGCGCCCGTTCTACCCGCGGACCAACGGCGAGGAGAGCGCCGAAGAAATTCTGGCGGCGTTCGTGTCGCAGTATTACGCAGAGCACTCGCCGCCCCGCGAAATCCTGCTGGACCGCGAAATTCCCGACGCCAGCCTGATCGAGTCCGCGCTCTCGGCCTCGGCCGAGGTCAAGGTGCAGTTGAAGTGGAACGTACGTGGCGAGCGCGCCGGGTATGTCGAACTGGCCAGCCGCAACGCGCAGATCACCCTGGTCAGCGAACTGAGCAGCCGCAGTGCCCAGCATGCGCGCAGCGAAGATCTGCGGCAGATGCTGGGCTTGGCCGAGCAGGTCAAGCGGGTGGAGTGCTTCGACATCAGCCACACCATGGGCGAAGCCACCGTGGCCTCGTGCGTGGTGTTCGATGCCGCCGGCCCGGTACGCAGCCAGTACCGCCGCTTCAACATCAGCGGCATCGAGCCCGGCGATGACTACGCGGCCATGCGCCAGGCGATCGAGCGGCGCTTCCGCCGTGCGGTGGAAGAAGACGGCGTGCTGCCGGACCTGCTGCTGATCGACGGTGGCGCCGGCCAGCTCGGCCAGGCCCAGGCGGCGCTGGCCGACTTGGGTGTGGAAGGGGTGATGCTGGTGGGCGTGGCCAAGGGCGTGGAGCGCCGGGCAGGGCACGAGGCCCTGGTGCTGCCCGATGGCCGCGAACTGCGCCCCGGGGCGGCCTCGCCGGCGCTGCAGTTCATCCAGCAGGTGCGTGACGAAGCCCACCGTTTCGCCATCACCGGCCACCGCGGGCGCCGCCAGAAGGCCCGCATGACCAGCAAGCTGGAGGATATCGCCGGCATCGGCCCGCGCCGCCGCGCCAGCCTGCTCAAGCATTTCGGCGGCCTGGTCGGCCTGAAAGCGGCCGGCGAAGCCGAAATCGCGAAAGTCGAGGGCATCAATGACGCCCTCGCTGCACGCATCTACGCTAACCTTCATGGACTGCCCGCGCCCGACGCGGCGGGCGAGTAGAGAGATGCGATGAAGTTGACCCTCCCCACCTGGCTCACCCTGCTGCGGATCCTGATGATCCCGGTGCTGGTACTGGTGTTCTACCTTCCCTACAAATGGACCAATTTCGCCTCCGCGGCGATCTTCGGCCTGGCCGCCATCACCGATTGGCTGGATGGCTGG
Organism: Stenotrophomonas sp. GQ19; assembly: GCF_059758695.1. Classification (NCBI taxonomy): domain Bacteria; kingdom Pseudomonadati; phylum Pseudomonadota; class Gammaproteobacteria; order Lysobacterales; family Lysobacteraceae; genus Stenotrophomonas; species Stenotrophomonas sp. GQ19. The sequence goes on from NZ_JCAXES010000004.1 coordinate 186,980, forward strand.
ATCGCCCGCCGCTACAACCTGGCATCCGCGTTCGGCGCGTTCCTGGACCCGGTGGCCGACAAGCTCATGGTGGCCGTGGCGCTGTTCCTGATCGTGCAGGGGCATCCGACCGCGTGGATGGCGGTGTGGGCGGCGGTGATCGTCGGCCGCGAAATCGCCGTGTCGGCACTGCGCGAGTGGATGGCCGAGATCGGCCAGCGCGCCAAGGTGCGCGTGGCCCTGATCGGCAAGGTCAAGACCACCGCGCAGATGGTGGCGTTGTTGTGCCTGCTTTATTCGGTGGCACCGCATACGCCGATGCAGGACATCTGGATGGGCGTGCAGGTGTTCCACATTGGCGACTGGACGCTGGCCATTGCGTCGATTCTCACGTTGTTCTCGGGCCTGCAGTACCTGCATGCCGCGTGGCCGAGCCTGCGTGAAGACGAGCGCCTGGCCCGCGAAACCGCGCGTGCGAAAAAGAATGCGTAAGGGCTGTTGACACCTGCGCATTTGGTTGTAGAATTTCGCCTCCCAAGCGGGAATAGCTCAGTTGGTAGAGCGCAACCTTGCCAAGGTTGAGGTCGCGAGTTCGAGTCTCGTTTCCCGCTCCAGATACAGGTTTCCAAGGCGATTCATCGCGGTGGAGGCCAACAGAAAAAGCGACCGGAAGGTCGCTTTTTCTGTTTCTGCTGTTGGCCCAGGTCGATCACGGCGACGCGTCGGGCGCGGCTATGCAATCGTCCTGGAAGGTTAGCCGCTCATCGCGGATGCCGACGCAACGTTGCACGCGCCTGTCGTCGTGCATGGCCGCAAAGCTCACCAGCCAAGGGGACGGCACGGGATGGAGGGCGGCCGCAGGCTCAGCACCCAGGTCCACGGCCTGCTCGATGGAGTGCAGGCAGCTCTGCAAGAGCACGAAATCGTGCATCACCAGCGCGCCGTTGCGCACCGCAAGCAGCAGCAATCCGTCTTCTTGCCCTGCGCCGCAGTAGCCCATCGGGGCAGTGGGATTGGACGGGGCGCTGACGAACAGCAGCACGCTGCTGTCGGGTTCGGCGGTGAGGCGGTGCCGGCCGATCGCCAGCACAGTGTCTGACCTGGACAGCGCATCGCGCAGCGTCGTGTTCACCCGAAGCTCGGTTTCGCCGGACGCAGACAGCAGCCGCGCGCTGCCTTGGCGGCTGTCGATGCGCAGGCGTGCACCGCTGCCATCGGCCAACGGCACGCTGATGGGCGCCGGTGCAGCCCTCAACGGCAGCGTGAGGGTAGCGGCGACCAACAACAACGCCACGCCAACCCTTCGCGACACATCGCGTGTGAACGTGCCCGGCAACGGGGTCATCGCCCCCCTCCGGTTCGGGCCTGGCACCAGGTGCGTGCATTGGTGTGATCGAAGCCGGGGCAGCTGTTCTGGATGGGGATATACACGTAGGCGGCGTCTTGTCGATAAATGAAGTGGTAGTAATTGCGCCGATCCCGGCCGTATAGCCAGTAGTTGGATGAACCTTGGTTGATCACATAGGGTTCGAAGAAAAAAATCGACGACTCGGCAGGGATGACATTGCTGCCGTCCAATAGCAGCATCATCGCGTTCGAGGCGAGATTCGTTGACAGGCTGCAGGTGAGCGCTGCTGCCAGCACGGCGGCGCTCCACCAGCCGATCCACGTGTTCAATGGGGCTTTCATGGCAGGCATTCTTCCACGTGGCGGGCGCCGCCACACCTGCCCCTGTCGCTTCATCCTCGCTTCACCGGCACTTCATTGCCTCCCCCTCCATGCATTCGATCCTGTGCGCCTCGACCGCACAGGACACCCCGTTGATGGAGACGTCTTCTACCGCCTACGACTGGGACCTTGTCGTCGTTGGTGCCAGCTTCGCCGGCGCGGCCTGCGCGCTCGCCGCCGTCCAGTACGGCCTGCGCGTGTGCGTGCTGGAACGCAAGGCCGATCCCGGCGCGCGCCTGCACACCACCGGCATCATCGTCAAAGAGGCCATCGAGCAGACGTGGCTGGGCCGGGCGCCGGGTGAGTTGCTGCAACGTGTGGAGCGGGTGCGGCTGTATGCCCCCAGCCTGCGCAGCGTGCTGCTGGCCGCACCCGGCTACTACTTCATGACCACCGACACGCCGAACCTGCTGCGCTGGCTGGCGGCCGAACTGTGCGCCAACGGGGTCGACCTTCGTCTGCAGCAGTCGTTCACCCAGGCACGGCGCGACGGTGACGGCTGGCAGGTGGAGGGGGCAGGGCGCACGCGCTATCTGATCGGTGCCGACGGCGCCACCTCACGCGTTGCGCAGCGCACCGGGCTGGGCCGGGTGCAGGACAATCTGTACGGGGTGGAGCAGGAGTTCGCCGGCGTCCAGCTGGCCGAAGCCGGGGCGCTGCACTGTTTTGCCAGCAAGCGCTTCGCCCCGGGGTACATCGGCTGGGCGGCGCAGAATCCGACCGGCGTGCAGATAGGGCTGGCGCTGCGCCATGATCCGACCCATGCACGGCAGCCCGATATGGAGGGATTCCTGCAGCATGTGCGGGATGTGGTGGGTCTGCCGGCTGCGGCGGTGCCGACCGCCACGCGCGCCGGGCTGGTGCCGTGTGGCCTGCCGGACGGCCCGATCACCGCGCCCGGGGTGATCCTCACCGGCGACGCGGCCGGCATCGTGTCGCCGCTGTCGGCCGGCGGCATCCATTCGTCCTGGCGGCATGGCTGGGCCATCGGCGATGCCGCCGGCCTGCACCTGCGCGGCAATGGGCCGCCCGCAGAAGCGGTGGCGCGCAAAGCAGCACCTACCTTCCGCCCCAAACGTCTGCTGCGCTGGGCGATGGACCACCTGCAGATGGACTGGCCGCTGGATCTGGTGCTGCACTCCGGCGCGATGCGGCGGGTGGCCGAGCAGGTGTATTTCCATCGGCGCGGGATGCGGGTGTAGTGGCCCCGCTTTCCGATGAACAAGCATGTTGACGGCGTGAAGGAATCCCGACACAATAGCGCTCCTTCGACGCAGGTCGATGGGCCGGCAGCCTCCAGCACTTCACGGTGCGGTGCAGCCGGGGCAAGCGAAAGTCTGCGGGAATAGCTCAGTTGGTAGAGCGCAACCTTGCCAAGGTTGAGGTCGCGAGTTCGAGTCTCGTTTCCCGCTCCAGATTTCGACAGGGCCCCCTTGGGGCCTTGTTTTTCTCCGCGGTGGCACGCGGGCATCCTGATCGGCAGCGCCGGCGGGGATGTGAAATAAAGTGTGAAAAGGCTGGTGTGTTACCTGCGGTTTCGGTAAGATACGCGCCTGATTTTGCGGGAATAGCTCAGTTGGTAGAGCGCAACCTTGCCAAGGTTGAGGTCGCGAGTTCGAGTCTCGTTTCCCGCTCCAAATCCTGACCAGGCCCCGTTCTCGGGGTCTTGTTTTATCGGGGTATCATTGCCCGGTAAGCTGTAGGGTCACCGGCCTGGTGGCAGAGTGGTTATGCACCGGACTGCAAATCCGTTGAGATGGGTTCGATTCCCGTCCAGGCCTCCAAATTGATCACGCATAGAGCCCGCGAAAGCGGGCTTTATCGTTTGTCGGATCGCCTCCCATCTGAACGCTTCAGCGACGTGGTTTATCTGCCCGGCTGAAAGTGACAGCATCTCCCTTCCATCCAAGGATCCGCCCATGCCCCTTCGCGCGATTGCCTACGTCAGTGAGGCGCCCGCCGGCTTGTCCAGGACCGCCCTGGATGCGTTGGTCGACGATGCTGCCCGCTTCAACACCGTAGCCGGCGTCACCGGCGTGCTGTTGTTTGATGGTGGCCGGTTCCTGCAGTACTTCGAAGGCCCGGATGACGGCATGGCTGCCGTGCACGAGCGCATCCTCCAGGCACGCAGTCACCATGGCATCGTGGAGCTGTGCCGAGGCCGCGTGCCCCAGCGCTATTTCCCGTTCTGGGGCATGCGCTGGCTGGGTGTCGAGCCGGCCCTGATCCGCCAGTTGTCGGCGGGCGACTGGGCCGGGTTTGCGCGCCGGGTCAATGACGGCGCGGCGGTAAGCACCGGTCTGGACCGGTTGCTTGACCTGCTGGCGCACACCCTGCCCGCGCCCCCGGCCATGCCGGCGGCGGCGGGGTAAGTCGACCGCCTCTGGCGGCCCGGTCTTCACCGCGTCGGCACGATCGGTTGACCACGATGCAGGCTCGTTCACTTCCGAGGTCCTGCCATGACACTGGTCCAGCTGTTTGCCGCCACCGGGGCGCCTGGCTCGTTCTGGGCATCACCCAGCAACGTCAACGGCATGCTCTGGCTGGCGATCGGCCTGGCCGGCATCGGGTTCTCGCTGGTGCTGGCCAAGGCGCTCAAGCGCTTCAATGGGCTGGTGTGGGCGCTGCTTGGCGTGGGGATCGCCATTTGCGGCTACGGGGTCTGGCGGCTGGCGTCCTAGCCGGGCCGCGTAGCGGTTTCTGACATCACCCTGTCAACACTTTCCGCCCATCCTGCCTGGACGGAACGGGCGCGGCGCATCTGAACCATTCAGCGATGTCCTCGTCAAAGTGTCTCCTGCCGATTGACTTGGTGCGAGGACCGTGCAAATTTTGGGTGAAGCGCAAGTGAACCTGTACCACGCAGGGTGGTAGCTCGTCTCCGATGCAAGGCAAGTCCAAGGGAGGTCGTATGCACTACGACGTACATGACTTGGCAAGTGGCGTGCGCACCGAGCTGGAAGCCAGTTACAGCAAGCATGGCTGCGGCCCGGAATTCTGGACCACCTACCAGCAGGTGCTGGAGCGGTTGGTGCCCAAAGGGCGCAGCCGTACCCAGGTCACCAATGAATTGGCGTTGATCATCGAGCAGTTGGGGATCGTGCGGCGCGCGCAGATGGTGCCGCCACGCAGTACCCGCCTGCGCTGAGTTTCCGGTCGGGGGACCGGTGCCATTCGGGGGAATGGCGGCCGTGGGGCAAGGGGTCAGTGGTCTATAGCCGATGCAGTCCGACACCCAGCAGCACCAGCAGGGTGATCAGTGCTGTGAGCGTGCGGGGCCGCAGCCAGCGCGTGCGGCGCTGCTGCATGTGGGCCGTGCTGGCATGGCGGAGCAGCCCGGCCGGGAACTGCCGCGCGCGCATCTGCGTGTTGCAGGCGTCCACGCAGGCACCACAGGCGATGCAGTCCGCATGCGGCCCACTGCGCACATCCAACGCCATTGGACACACCGTCACGCAGGCACCGCACGCCAGGCAGTCGCCGAGCCGGTCGGCCGTAAAATGCGGCATCGGCCCCGCCAAGGCGGGATGGGCGGCGCGGAAGGCGTAGTCGCTGGCGCTGACCGCATCGAGCAGGCCACGGCCGCGCTGCATCACCGCGCCCGGCCCGTGCGCACGCGGCCCCCTCGGTTCGCCACGGCGTGCGTCGTACTGCACCTGCGGGGTGTCCGCGTCACACAGGCTCGGGCAGATCCGCGCGAACGGGCACAGGTCGATGCACACCTGCTGGCGCAGGAAGCCGGCGTTGCCCCAGGTGGCCAAGGCGTAGAAGGCTACCCAGAAGGTTTCCCAGCCGCTCCAGGTCGGCGGCCACAGCGTGCCGACCAACGTCTGCATCGGGCTGAACAGGCCCACGAAGGTCACCCCGGTCCACAGCGCCACCACCGCCCAGAGCAGGTGTTTGGTCGCGCGCGCCAGCACAGGCTGGCGCAGGTGGCGCGCCGTGGCCTGCTCGATCCAGCGGAACAGACGGCTCCACAGGGTCTGCGGGCAGCCGTGGCCGCACCACACCCGCCCCGCCAGGGAGGTCAGCAGCACCAGGCTGGTGGCCATCACCGCCAGCAGCCCCAGCAGAACCCCGAGGTCCTGCGGCCACAGGGTCAGCCCGAACAGGTCGAAGCGGCGCCCGGGCAGGTCGAACAGCAGCGCCTGGCGACCGTTCCAGCGCAGCCACGGCAGTGCGTAGAAGGCGGCCAATAAGGCGGCCGACAGCAGCGGACGCCAGTGCGGCATGCGTCGCCCACGCGGCGGCGGGGCAGGGTCGACCAGGTGCAGGTGCAGGCGGGCTGGCATCGTCACCCCAGCTGCTCGTCGTCATCGTCGCGGCGCGGCGGCCGTGACAGGTACCAGGTCAGGCCACTGGCGGCGGCGGTTACCGCCCAGAACATGAAAAAGCCCAGCGTGTAGCCCAGCTCACGGCTCAGCGCGTGCTGCGGAAAGCTGATGTCGCGCAGCTGCAGCGGATCGACAATGGCAAAGAACACCATGCTGGCCAGGCCAGCGGCGACGAAGCTGGGCCACAAGATGGCGCCCCATTGCTGGATCAACAGCCGGCGGCGGCGGGCCCCGGGTGGGTCGTGCAGGTCGGTCATTGCAGCCACGGTCAGTGTTTGACTCACAGACTAGGGCGCACGATCTGCGCCGACATTGATCCTGATCAAGATGGCGCGCCGCCTGCGCGCGCATGCTCGGCACCACGCGCAGCACCCCACCGGCCGTAGAGAAACCGCATGCAGCATCCGCCCGTCACCGCGTTGCCCACGCCATCGCTGGACCTGTGCAGCGAGCAGGAGGTCACCCGGCTGGTGCACGATTTCTACGCGCGTGTGCGCGAAGAGCCGCGCCTGGCCCCGGTGTTCACCGCCCGCGTGCACGACTGGGACGCGCACCTGGCGCAGCTGGTCGATTTCTGGTCGGCGATGCTGCGCGGTACGCGCCGCTTCAACGGCGCGCCGATGCCCAAGCACATGGCCATGGACGAGCTGGACCGCGACCTGTTCGACCGCTGGCTGCAGCTGTTCCGGCAGACCACCGCCGAATGCGCCAACCCGCCGATGCAGCGCCTGGCCGATGACGTGGCCACGCGGATCGCCGATACCTTCTGGCGCCGCTTCCAGATGCTGCGCTGGCCGCAGTTGCCGATCGCCGGCGCCGCGCGCCTGGATTGATCTGGCTCAATGCGCGCGCGGCCGGCCGCGCGCACGCTGGCGGCATGGACATCACCTCGCCTGCTGCCGCCGGGCTTGCCTGGCACTTCGACCCGGACCTGCTGCGTCGCCACGACCGGCCCGGCCCGCGCTACACCTCCTATCCGGCCGCACCGCATTTTCACGACGGCTTCGGCGCGCATGCGCTGCGCGCGGCCATCGGCGCCAGCAATGCCAGTGCCCGGCCGTTGTCGCTGTATGTGCATGTGCCGTACTGCAGCAGCCCGTGCTTCTACTGCGGCTGCAACCGGGTAATCACCCGCGACCACAGCAAGGGCGTGGCCTACGTGGCGCGCGTGCTGAGCGAAGCGGACCAGATCGCGCCGCTGTTTGATGGCACGCGCGAGGTGATCCAGCTGCACCTCGGCGGCGGCACGCCCAACTTCCTCGCCGCCGCGCAGTTGCGCGAACTGATCGATGGCCTGCGCGAGCGGTTCCGCTTCAGTACCGCCGCGCACCGTGACTTCTCCATTGAACTGGACCCGCGTTTCGTCAGTCCAGACGACATCGCCACGCTGGCCGCGCTCGGCTTCAACCGGGCCAGCCTCGGCATCCAGGATTTCGACCCGGTGGTGCAGCGGGCGATCAACCGCGAGCAGGGTGTCGAGCCGACCTTGGAGATCCTGCGTGCCTGCCGTGCAAACGGCCTGCGCTCGGTCAACGTGGACCTGATCTACGGCTTGCCGCACCAGACCCCGGCCGGCTTTGCACAGACCCTGGAAACGGTGTTGCGCGAGCGGCCGGACCGGCTGGCCGTCTATGGCTATGCGCACCTGCCGCACCTGTTCAAGGCGCAACGGCAGATCCCCGATGCGGCGCTGCCCAGCCCGGAGCAGAAGCTGGCCCTGTTGGGGCTGGCGGTGCGGCGCCTGTCGCTGGCCGGCTACCAGTACGTGGGCATGGACCACTTCGCGCTGCCCGACGAAGACCTGTCGCAGGCGCAGCGTGCCGGCCACCTGCACCGCAATTTCATGGGGTACACCACCCATGCCGACACCGACCTGGTGGGGCTTGGCGCCAGCGCCATCAGTCATATCGGCGACAGCTACAGCCAGAACCCGCGCGACCTGCCGGGCTGGGAAGCGGCGGTGGATGCCGGGCGGTTGCCGGTGTGGCGCGGCCTGCAGCTGGATGCCGACGACGTGGTGCGCGCTGAACTGATCGGCCAGCTGATGTGCCAGGGTGAGGTGGACGGTCGCGCGCTGGCCACGCGCCATGGGCTGGATTTCGACGGCTATTTCGCCGACGCGCTGGTGGCGTTGCAGGCCTTGCAGCACGATGGCCTGGCCGAGTACGCCGACGGCGTGGTGCGCGCCACCGAGCGTGGCCGCCCGCTGCTGCGGCTGCTGGCGATGTGCTTTGATCGCTACCTGGCACGCCCGGACCAGCCGGTACGCTACTCGCGCGCCATCTGAGGGCCGGTCATCGGCGCGGTGATGCGCGTGTAGTACCCTCCGCTGGCCTCGGCCAGTGGAGTGCTGCATGAAGAAAATGCTGTATTTCTGGGCAGCGTACCTGCTGTTTTTCGCCCTTCCGTTCCCGTGCATCCTGTACTACAGCATCGGTTATCCAGTCGATGCCGCCGAGCGGACGTCGCCCGCCGTGGCCACCGTGTGGTTGGCGTTGTCGATCCTGCTGTGGGCGCTGCTGGCAGCGGCCTATGTGCATACGCTGTTGCGGGCGCCGTTCCGCGCCCAGGCGCGCACCCGGGCGATCCAGCGTGCGGCGATCCGCCGCCGCGCCCGCGTGGTGCAGGCGCAGGACACCGGTCGGCTGATGCGGGGCTGGCGGGTGTGGAACCTGACCCTGGCCTTCGACAATCTGTCCGGCACGCCGATCCAGGACCAGATGCTGGCGGTGGACAGCCAACCGCAGCTGCAGCGGTTCGTGGTCGACAACCAGCTCGATGCGCTGCTCAGCGATGATCCGGGCGGGTATCCCAACGTGGTGCTGGAAGGGGCGATGCCGGAGATCGACCGGGGTCGGCTGCTGCGCCGCGCGTTGATCGGCGTGGTGCTGCTGGCTGCGCTGGCCGCCTACTACGCCTGGTGCTGGAACGACCCGGGGCAGGGGAACGGGCAGGGCTGGACGTTCCTGGCCCCGTGGCATCCGCTGCTGGTCATGCCGGCCTGCCTGTGCGGTTATCTGGTGCTGGGCCGCCTGTTCACCCGCATGGCGGGGATCGACCGGCGCGCCGAAGCCCTCCACTACCGCGGTATCGGGGTCGAGGCCCGGGTGCTGCACGTGCGCCAGACCGGCACCGAGATCAACGCCCAGCCGCAGTTGGCGTTCCAGCTGGCCTTCGAGGACCGGCAGGGCACTACGCACACGGTTACCGTGCGCAAGGTGGTCAGCCTGCTGGACCTGCCCCGGGTCCCGCGTGAGCGCGCGCGCATTCTGTACCACCCCGATGACCCGTCGCAGGTGCTGATGCCGGACCTCTGAAACGCCCGTGCATTCCCAAACCGGGCGCGATCAGGCACCCTATGCCCCGCGTTGCCCGGATGGCGAAACTGGTAGACGCATCGGACTTAAAATCCGCCGGAGGCAACTCCATGCCGGTTCGATTCCGGCTCCGGGCACCAAACAATGTTGATGAGCAAGCCGCGCGAGGTCCAGCTGCTCTGGACCGTCAACGCCAGATTCGATCAACGATCTGACGACCGACAGAAGGATGAACATGCCTCCTTCCAACCTGCGCTTTGTGCTGCGCAGCAGGCGTACTGGCGGCGGGTTGACGCCGCCAGTGGCATCACGTGTTACTGGCAGAAATCCCGGACGCACTCGTCGCGCAGCTGCGTACATACCGGGACACTGCGGCCATCGGCCAGGCATTGCCGGTATTGATCGTTGCAGAACACGCGACCGGCGTTGCAGGCGATGGGATCCGCGTTGGCGATGGAACCGAATGCCAACAGCGCAATGAACGAAGCGACAGAAAGCCGAATCTTCCCTTTCATCCTTGTCTCCGTTGTTGTCAGGCCCGAATGGGCAGCGCCAGCGTATGAGAAAGCGCCATACGGTTATGTGACCGCTATCGCGGAGTTTCCGTGAAGGCGAGGGAGCTGCAGCAGGGCGGGACCGCCAACCACGTGCTGCCCGGAGTGGCCGCCGGGTCCACGCCGAATACCGGTAGCATGGGCGCTCCCTCGCCAGCCTGCGCCGCCGCCATGCTTACCCTCCATATCGGCAACAAGAACTACTCGTCCTGGTCGATGCGTCCGTGGGTGCTGATGACCCAGGCGGGCATTGCGTTCGATGAAGTGCTGCTGCGGTTCGACAGCTTCGATCCCGACTCGCAGTTCAAACGCCAGGCCATGGCGCTGTCGCCGTCGGGCACGGTGCCGGTGCTGGTGGATGGCGACTTGGTGGTGTGGGACACGCTGGCGATCGCCGAGTACCTGGCCGAACGCTTCCCCGACCGCGCGCTGTGGCCGCAGGCGGTGGAGGCGCGTGCCCTGGCGCGCAGCGTATGCGCGCACATGCACAGCGGATTCGGCGCGCTGCGCCAGCACTTTCCGATGAACATCGAAGCCACGTTGCCCGAGGTGGGCGCACGCGTGCTGCGCGAGCAGCCGGCCGTTGTCGACGACCTGCAACGCCTGCAGGCGCTGTGGGAACGCCTGCTGGCGCGCCACGACGGCCCATTGTTGTTCGACCAGTTCAGCAGTGCCGATGCCTTCTTCGCGCCGGTGGTGATGCGCCTGAAAACCTATGCGGTGCCGGTCAGCCCGCGCGTCCAGCGCTACATGCAGGCGGTGCTGGCATTGCAGGGCGTGCAGCAGTGGGTGGCGGGCGCGCTGGCCGAACACGACTTCCGCCCGTTCGAAGAGCCGTACCGGCAGGCACCGGACGCGCGCGACGGCGGTGAATGACCTTCGCCGGTGCACCACCGGGCCTGCCACGCAGGGATGAACCTGGACGCTCTGTTCAACCAGCGCATCGCCGCGTTCGTGCAGGGTGGGCCGCCTGCGTGCGCGCCGGGGCCGCTGTTCCATGTCGAGGATGACGGGCAGCCCGGGCGTTGGCACCTGTCGGCCCGTGACCACCGTGGCCGTCCGATCGCGCTGGTGCGCTGGCATGACGTGATCCGGGTGCCTGCGTTGGCGTGCCGCATGCGCGACCGTGGCTACACCGATGCCGATATGTATGCGCTGCTGCTCGTGCTGACGCGGGCGGCCAACCTGTTTGCCATCGACGCCGGGCAGCGCAGCAACAAGGACTACGCCCTGTTCGGCCACGTGCTGCACCTGTTGACGTTGACGCAGCCGACAGACGCGCACCTGGCACTGCGCCAGCATGCGCTGTACTTCCTGCTGTTCGAGCTGGACGTCGATGATGAAGCGCGGGACCGCGTCCAGTTCGGCGAAGGACGCCTGCTGTTCCATGCCGAGCGGCTGGGCCCACGCCCGCTGTCGGTCGTTGTCGGCGCGATGTATGAGTGTCTGACCCTTCCTCGCCGACGTTTCGCACCGTTCCTGGAAGTGGCCCGCGCGTTCCACCTGGGCTGGGTGCACTGGCTGGAAACGCCAGCGCCGCCGCCCTGGCGCTTGGCACTGCACCCACCCCATGCAGAGCTGGCGCATCCGGATGTCTTCCTGGCCACGCTGCGCGATGACGAAACGCGCATCTTCGACGCGATGATTGATACCACGTCACCCCAGGCGAGTACGGCGGCGGAATTGGTGTCCCGCCTTGTGCTGATGCACTACGGTCTGCACGTGCTGCGCCATACGCCCGAGGCGGTGCTGCGGCTGCGTGACTACGTGGGCGACCCGACGCGCTTTTCGCTGATGCTGCGCGCGCTGGTCACGCAGGGCGCGGTGCCGGACCGGGGCCGGTTCGATGCGCTGGGTCTGAGCAGCTGTCTCGTCCCCGCCGGATGACCGCGCCGGTCAGTTCGCGGCGGGTACTGGGCCCGCATCCAGGGCCAGCAGGGCGTGTGCATATTTCTGCGTCAACCGCTGCGACACCGCCGCGGGCAGGTACTGCAGGCGCGCCGGATCGCTGTTGTCGGCAATGTCGGCAAGCTTGACCTTCCGCGCCAGCGGGTTGCGTGCGATGGCGGCGTAGTAGTCGTCTGCCGGTACCTCCTTGCGCCGGGTGAGGCAGGCGACCGCCGCACGGATGTGCGCGGGGAACTGGTCCACCTCGGCCGCGAAGTCCGGGCAGTCTTCCACCACGTCGTGCAGCCAGGCCACCGCTTCGGCGTCAGCGTCGCCACGCACACGCGCGGCCACACGCGCGACATGACCGATGTACGGGTGGCCGGCCTTGTCGATCTGGCTGGCATGGGCGCGGCGCGCGAGCGCCTCGGCACTGCGAAGGGTATCGATGGCGCATTCTCCTGGGGACCGATGGCTCCATTATGCGGGCAGCGGCCAAACGCAAACTTTACGCAGGCGCGCCGCTGTCCCCGTAGGCTGCGTTCGACCCCAACACAGGCAAGGCAGCATGGCGAGCGCGGCACGGGCAGGGAAGGCGGTGGCGGTACTGGCGATGGCGTTGTGGTGCGCGGCTGGCGCGCAGGCCCAGGCCCCTACGGGTGGGCCGACGGTGGTCGATCTGGCGCCGGTGGTGGTATCCGGTGTGCAGCCCGGTCCGGGCATGTGGAAGGTGACCGGCAGCGATGGCCATGCGCTCTGGATTCTGGGCACGGTGTCACCGTTGCCGGCCAAGCTGGACTGGCGTGCCGATGAAGTCCAGGCGGTGATCGCCAGCGCCGATGAAGTGCTGGGCCCCCCCGGCTGGACGGTGGACGCCGACATCGGGGTATTCAGGGGATTGACCCTGCTGCCCTCGGCGATGAAGGCCGCGCACGATCCGCAGGGCCGGCGCCTGGACGAGATCCTGCCGGCGGCGCTGTATGCACGCTGGCTGCCGCTCAAACAGCGCTACATGGGGCGCGACCGCGGCGTGGAGAAGGACCGTCCGCTGGTGGCCGCCGCCCGCCTGTACGGCGATGCATTGAAGTCGGTGGGGCTTGGCGGCAGCAAGCCGATGACCCGTGTGCTGGAGAAGGCCTACAAGGCACGGGGCCTGAAGCCGGTGCCGACCCGGGTGGCGATCCGGGTGGAGGACCCGCGCGCGGCGCTGAAGGAAATGCGGGGCAGCACGCTGGCCGATGTCGCGTGCTTCCAGCGCACGCTTGATGTGGTGGAACACCAGTTGCCGCTGCTGGTGGAGCGGGCCAACGCCTGGGCGGTGGGCGACACCGGGGCGCTGCAGCACTTGGCGGTGCAGAGTCAGTACGACGCCTGCGTGGGGGCGATTGCCGACAGCGAGGTTGGGCGCCGTCGTGGCCTGGCCGGGGTGGACAAGCAGGCGGCCGACAAATGGGTGCAGATGGCGCGGGCCGCGCTGGGGCGCAACGCAACCACCTTCGCGGTGGTGCCGGTGGCGTTGCTGGTGCAGCCCGGTGGCTATCTGGCGCGCCTGGAGCAGGCCGGGTTCGAGGTCCAGGCGCCCTGAGCCTGCGACAAGCGGACGCACGCCTGCCGGTGCCGTGGCGCCCCGTGATCATCTATCTACACATGCAGGTTCGTGGCATAGTCGAAGCAGTTCTCAGGGGAGTTCTGACTGCATGCCGTTGCGTGCGATCGCCTACACCAGCGTCGCCTTCGAAGGGATTCAAGCATCGGATATCGATCGCATCCTTGCCGCGGCGACAAGCTTCAACAAGGTCGCCGGGGTCACCGGCGTGCTCATGTTCGACGGCACCCGTTTCCTGCAGTATTTCGAAGGCCCCGAAGACGGCGTCGATTCGGTCTACCAGCGTGTCCTGAATTCGCGCAGCCATCTGTTCCTGCGTGAGCTGGCGCGTGGCTCGGTCCTGACCCGCCACTTCCCCCGGTGGACGATGGCATCGGCGGCGATCGAACCGCAGGTGCTCACCGGCATGATCGAGACCGCCTGGGAGGGCTTCAGCCCTGCAGCGCCGATCGAAGGGCAGGGCCGGGTGGGGTTCGCCCGTCTGCTTGAATTGTGGACCGGGGTAACCGGTGAACTGGAACCGGCGGCGGTCATGCTCGGCTCGTAACGCAACTGTTCGTTTCCCGTAACAAGAACATCACGGGTCCGCGCCTACTATCTCTCTACCAGCTGTGACCGGTCCTGCGGAAACTCCGCCAGGCTGTCTGAAAGGGTAGTAACCGCAGCTGGACCATTTTGTTGGCCGTCGTCCGTACTCTCCGCGGACGGCGGCTTTGTTCTTTGTGGCATGCGGCTTCCCGCGTTAGGCTGTGCCATTCTTTCCCCGGCGCCGCCCCCATGAGTCAGTCCGCCCCATTGCCGCCCCCTGCCTGCCGTTGCTGCTTGCCCCTGGGGCGCGGCTGATGGTCGCTGGAGCAGGCGCCGCAGATGCGCCGCAAATCGCGGTAATCGGGCTTGGCTACGTCGGGTTGCCGTTGGCCGTTGCGTTCGGCGCCCGTCAGCCAACACTCGGGTTCGACATCGACCACGCGCGGGTCGAGGAGCTCCAGCGAGGGCATGACCACACCCTGGAAATGGAGCCGCACGAGCTTGCCGCCGCACGGCACGCCCGTTACACCGCCGACCCCGCCGAACTGGCCGCGTGCACCATTTACATCGTGACGGTGCCCACGCCGATCGATGCGCTGGAGCAGCCGGACCTGGGGCCGTTGCGGAGCGCCTCGTCGCTGATCGCCGCCGTGCTCAAGCCGGGCGACCTGGTGATCTACGAATCCACCGTCTACCCGGGAACCACCGAGGAAGTGTGCGTGCCGCTGCTGGAAGCGGGGTCGGGACTGCGGTTCAACCACGATTTCCATTGCGGCTACAGCCCCGAGCGGATCAATCCCGGTGACCGCCAGCGCCGCCTGCCCGACATCCGCAAGATCACGTCCGGTTCTACCCCCGAGATCGCGGCGCGGGTCGATGCGCTGTACGCGACCATCATCACCGCCGGCACGTGGCCGGCGCCGTCGATCCGCGTGGCCGAAGCGGCCAAGGTGATCGAGAACATCCAGCGCGACGTCAACATCGCGCTGGTCAACGAGCTGGCGTTGATCTTCGACCGGCTCGGCATCGATACCCAGGACGTGCTGGATGCAGCGGGCAGCAAATGGAATTTCCTGCCGTTCCGGCCGGGCCTGGTTGGCGGCCATTGCATCGGCGTGGATCCCTATTACCTGTTGCACAAGTCCGAAAGCGTGGGCTACCACCCGGACCTGATCCACACCGCGCGGCAGGTCAACAACCGGGTCGGTGCGCATGTGGCCCAGCGCGTGCTGGCGCTGCTGGCGGGGCGCGGCAAGGTGCCGGCCGCTGCGCGCATCCTGGTGCTGGGCGTGACGTTCAAGGAAAACTGCCCGGACCTGCGCAACAGCCGCGCGCTGGAGCTGGCGCAGTCGCTGCAGGCGGCCGGTGCGCGGGTGGACGTGCAGGACCCGTGGGTCGGGCCGGCGGTGTTGGCCGGCAGCGGCGTGCACTGGGTGGAGCGCGCCGATCCCGGCGTGTTCGATGCCGTGGTGCTGGCCGTGGCCCACGACGAGTTCCGTGCGTTCGACGCGGCCACCGTCCGCGCACTGCTCACCTCCGACGGGGTGGTGTACGACGTCAAATCGGTCTGGCCACGGGACGTTGTCGACGACCGGTTGTAGACTCGAATGCGTTATTGATCGAGGAAAGCCATGCATCGTTACCTGGTCTACGTGCTCGCCATCCTGTTGTTGCCGGTCTGCCTGTGGCTGGCCACGATCTGGCCGGCCTGGTATTGGGGCGTCGGCGGCACCCTCGCGCTAGTGGTGCTGGGCACCTGGGACCTGTTGCAGAAGCGCAGCACGCTGCGCCGCAACTACCCGGTGATGGCGCATTTCCGCTACGGGCTGGAGTCGATCGGCCCGGAAATCCGCCAGTACTTCGTACAGAGCGACCTGGAGGACGTGCCGTTCTCGCGGCAGCAGCGCGCGCTGATCTACCAGCGCTCCAAGAACGAAATGGACGTGGTGCCGTTCGGTACGTTGCGCAGCACCTATGCGGTGGACTACGAGTGGATCAACCATTCGCTGGCCCCCACCGAGATCGCGCACAGCGATTTCCGCGTGCTGATCGGCCCCAATTGCGCCAAGCCGTATTCGGCCAGCGTGTTCAACATCTCGGCGATGAGCTTCGGCTCGCTGTCGGCCAACGCAATCCGTGCCCTCAACGAGGGCGCGCGCCGCGGCAGTTTCTACCACGACACCGGCGAAGGCTCGATCTCGCCCTATCACCGCGAGATGGGCGGCGACCTGGTGTGGGAAATCGGCTCGGGCTACTTCGGCTGCCGCGATGACGCGGGCGGTTTCAGCGAAGAGAAGTTCGTGGCCAATGCCAACACCGATCAGGTGAAGATGATCGAGATCAAGCTGTCCCAGGGCGCCAAGCCCGGCCATGGCGGCGTGCTGCCGGCGGCCAAGGTCAGCGCGGAGATCTCGGTCACCCGTGGCGTGCCGATGGGCGTGGATTGCGTGTCACCGTCCAAGCACTCGGCATTCAGCACGCCGGTGGAGCTGCTGCAGTTCGTGGCGCGCCTGCGCGAGTTGAGCGGTGGCAAGCCGGTCGGGTTCAAGCTGGCCATCGGCCATCCGTGGGAGTGGTTCGGCATTGCCAAGGCGATGCACGAGACCCAGCTGTTGCCGGACTTCATCGTGGTCGACGGTGCCGAAGGCGGCACCGGCGCGGCGCCGGCCGAGTTCATCGACCATGTGGGCGTGCCGATGCACGAAGCGCTGCTGCTGGTCCACAACACGCTGGTCGGCCTGGACCTGCGCGACCGGATCAAGGTGGGCGCGGCCGGCAAGGTCACCAGTGCGTTCGAGATCGCGCGCACCATCGCGCTGGGCGCGGACTGGTGCAATGCCGGGCGTGGCTTCATGTTCGCGCTGGGCTGCATCCAGTCGCTGAGCTGCCACAGCGACAAATGCCCCACCGGTATCGCCACCCAGGACCCGCACCGCTGGCGGCATCTGGATGCGGCCGACAAGGCCACCCGCGTGCACAGTTACCACGACAACACCGTGCGCGCGCTGCGCGACCTGCTGTGCGCGGCAGGCTTGAACCACCCGTCCGAACTGGGCCCGGAGCACATCCTGCGGCGGGTATCGCCGGTGGAGATCCGCTCGCTGGCGTCCTTGTACCGGTACCTGGCGCCGGGTGAACTGCTGCGGCAGGTGCCCGATCACGCGGTGTTCCATGATTACTGGAGCGACGCGCGCAGCGATTCGTTCCAGCCGCCGGCGCGGATCCAGGCACTGCGCACGAGCAAGTCGCGATGATGGCTGGAACGGTTCGTGATGGTGGGGCTGCCGGGCAGAGCCCGGCGCTACGGATGGGGACGGCCGGCGATGGCGGGGCTGCCGGGCAGAGCCCGGCGCTACGGGTGGGGACGGCCGAGGAGGCCGAGCGGCTGTGGGTGCTGCGCACCCGCTGCGTGCGTGAACTGTGCAGCACGGCGTACCCGCCCGAGGTGATCGCGCCGTGGGCGGCCTCGCCGCCGCCGGCGCAGTACGCTGCGCTGATCGCGAAGGGCGGCTGCGTGGTGGCCGAGGACGGGACCGGGCAGCTGCTGGGGTACGGCATCCTCGACACGGCAGGCAATGAAATCGATGCGCTGTTCGTCGACCCCGACTGTGGCGGGCGTGGCATCGGCCAGGCCTTGATGCAGGCCCTGCAGGCCTTGGCCGATCCGGACAGGCCGCTGGTTCTGTCGGCCTCGCTCAATGCGGTCCCGTTCTACCAGCGCTGCGGTTTCCGGGCGCTGCGCGAGGAAACCTACCCGCACCCCAGCGGCGTCGCACTCGCCTCGGTGCGCATGCAACACCCCTGACCCGGTAGTGCCGGCCGCTGGCCGGCTCCCCGCGGTGCCCGGTGCGCAAGGTAGTGCCGGCCGCTGGCCGGCTCCTCGTGGTGCCCATGGATCTGCGTGGAGCCGGCCAGCGGCCGGTGGTATCCGCAGTGCTTCGAGGCGTGCGTGGAGCCGGCCAGCGGCCGGCACTACCGTTTCAACGCGGCCCGTTATCGGCGTTTCAACGCGGCCCGTTTACTGGATCTGCAGGTACTCGATCACGCCGCGCCCGGCACGCAGACCGCTGGCAAAGCAGGCGGTCAGCAGGTAGCCGCCGGTGGGCGCTTCCCAGTCCAGCATCTCGCCGGCGCAGAACGTGCCCGGCATCTGCCGCAGCATCAGCTGCGCGTCCAGCGCCTCCAGACGGACGCCGCCGGCGGTGCTGATCACCTCGGCCATCGGGCGCGGGCGCAGCAGCGACAGCGGCAGGCGCTTCAATGCAGCGGCGATGCGGTCGGCGGGCAATTGGCCGGCGTCCTTGCCCAGCACTTCAAACAGCAGCGCCGACTTGACCCCGCCCAGGCCCAGCTGGCGGCGCAGGTGCTCACCGAAGCTGCGGCCCTGGCGAGGGCGCTGCAGCTTGTCCAGCAGCTGCGCCTCGGTCTGGCCGGGCAGCAGGTCCAGATGCAGCGTCACCGCGCCGTCGCGGGCGAGGGTGTCGCGCAGGTCGGCGGCCATCGCATAGATCAGGCTGCCTTCGATGCCGTCGGCGCTGATCACGCATTCGCCCTGCAGCGTGCGTGGTTGACCGTTCAGCGCGATCCAATGGGCCACCAGCGGCTTCAACGGAGCACCAGCCTGGCGATCGCGGAAGTACGCGGTCCAGTCGACGTCAAAGCCGCAGTTGGCCGATTGCAGCGGCGCCATATCAATGCCGCGCGCGGCCAGCGGTGCCACCCATGCCGCATCCGAGCCAAGCTGTGGCCAGCTGCCACCGCCCATCGCCAGAACCACGGCATCGGCCTGCACCGTGACCTCGCCCTCGGGCGTTTCAAAGCGCAGGGCACCGTCGTCTGCCCAGCCGGTCCAGCGATGCTGCACATGCAGGCGCACGCCCTGTTCCTTCAGGCGGCGCACCCAGCCACGCAGCAACGGGGCGGCCTTGCGGTCCACCGGGAACACCCGGCCGGAACTGCCGACGTAGGTTTCCACACCGAAACCCAACGCCCAGTCGCGCAGTGCCGGGCCGTCGAAATCGGCCAGCCATGCGCCCACCTCGCTGGCCCGCTCGCGGTAGCGCGCCACGAATACACCGTGCGCATCGGAGTGGGTCAGGTTCAGCCCGCCCTTACCGGCGATCAGGAACTTGCGCCCGGGCGAGCCTTTGGCCTCATACACATCAACCTGGTGGCCGGCGGCGCGCACGGTCTCGGCCGCCATCAGCCCGGCCGGGCCACCGCCGATGATCGCCACACGTCGTGGGGCAGTGCTGGAAAGGGTCATGCAGGCCAATCAGCGCGGGGTGACGTCGAGCAGCTCGACATCGAACACCAGCGACGAACCGGGCCGGATCGGGCCGGCCCCCCGGTCGCCGTAGCCGTATTCGGCCGGAATCATCAGGGTGCGCTTGCCGCCCACCTTCATGCCGGCGAAGCCTTCGTCCCAGCCCTTGATGACCTGGCCCTTGCCGAGGTCAAAGCTGAAAGGCTCGCCACGGTCAACCGAGCTGTCGAACTTGTCACCGTGCTTGTCGGCGGTGCGCTCGTCGTAGATCCAGCCGGTGTAATGCACGGTCACTTTGCTGCCGGGCGTGGCCTCGGCGCCGGTGCCCGGCTGGGTATCGATCTTCTCGAACTGCGCGATCGTGCCGCCCGGGGGCGGGCCGGGCGGGGTGCAGCCGGCGAGGCCCAGCAGCATCAGGGGGGCAAGCAGATAGGAGGGCAGGGGGCGCATGGCGGCTCCGGATCGCAAAAACGGGACGCAAGGGTAGCGCATCGCCGGGCGCTATCATGGGCGCATGTCGAAACTGCTGCTCAACCTGCGCAATGTCGCGGACGATGAAATCCAGGACGTGATCGCCCTGCTGGACCAGGCGGGCATCGCCCATTACCGCACCGAACCCAGCCCGTGGGGGATCTCCTGGGGCGGGATCTGGATCCGTGACAACGAGGACCTGCCGCGGGCGAAGGCGGTGATGGCGCCCTACCAGGAGGCCCGCGGGGTACGCGTGCGGGCCGAGCGCGAGGCGGCGCTGCGCGATGGCACCGCCGAAACCTTCGGCAGCCTGCTGCAGCGCCGGCCGCTGTTCGTGGTCGCCGTGCTGCTGGGCATGGTTGCCGCGGCGGCGCTGGTGTTCCTGCCGTTCGTGCTGCTGCGCGGCTGAACCGCCGGCGGCCACGGCCCCGGCAGCGGGGCGGTCGGCATTTATAATGAGCCGATGATCGCCAATACCGCCGCCTACCATTTCACCCCCATCGCCGACCCCGACGCGCTGTGCGCCACGCTGCTGGAGCGCGCCACTGCGGGCGGCCTGCGCGGCACCATTCTGGTGGCGGGCGAGGGCATCAACCTGTTCCTGGCCGGCACCGACACCGGCATTGCCGATTTCTACGCTGCCCTGCATGCCGACCCGCGCTTTGCCGGGTTGCGGGTGAAAACCAGCTACAGCCAGATGCAGCCATTCGCGCGGCTCAAGGCCAAGGTCAAGCCGGAGATCATCAGCTTCCGCATCGACGACGGGCAGCCGCTGGCCTACCCGCGCGCCCCGTCGGTGGACCCGGCCACGGTGCAGCGCTGGCTGCGCCAGGGCCATGACGATGCCGGCAAGCCGGTGGTGATGCTGGACACCCGCAACACCCAGGAAATCGAGTACGGCACCTTCCAGGACGCGCTGGTGCTGCCGATCACCAAGTTCACCGACCTGCCCGATGCACTCGCGCCGCACCGCGAGGCGCTGCGCGACAGCACCGTGGTCAGCTTCTGCACCGGCGGCATCCGCTGTGAAAAGGCCGCGTTGTGGATGCGCAACGACGGCATGGACAACGTGCTGCAGCTGGACGGCGGCATCCTGGGGTACTTCGAGGCCGTCGGCGGCGAAGGCTACGAGGGCCGGTGCTTCGTGTTCGACGAGCGCGTGGCGCTGGACGCGGACTTGCAGCCGCTGGTCGATCAACCCGGTACCGAAGCCGCCTGAGCGCTGGCGGCCGGGCAGGGCGCGGCACGACCGGCAGCTACGCGGCACCCTCACGAAGCCGAACCGCAGGAATCAGCATCCCGCCACCGGCACTGGCGGCGGGCGGTGGCCAGCCCCATCTGGGTGGGATGACTTCTGGAGGGAACGCGTCCATGCAATTGTCGATTCTTGATCTGGCCCCCGTGTGTGAGGGCAGTGACACCACCCAGGCCTTCGCCAACATGCTGGACCTGGCCCAGCACGCCGAAGGCTGGGGCTACCACCGTTACTGGCTGGCCGAGCACCACAACATGCCGGGCATCGCCAGCGCCGCCACGGCCGTGCTGATCGGCCACGTGGCCGGCGGCACCCGGCGCATCCGCGTGGGCGCCGGCGGCATCATGCTGCCCAACCATTCGCCGCTGCAGGTGGCCGAGCAGTTCGGCACGCTGGCCTCGCTCTACCCCGATCGCATCGATCTGGGCCTGGGCCGCGCGCCCGGCACCGACCAGCCCACCGCGCGCGCCCTGCGCCGCTACTTCGACAGCGCCGACCAGTTCCCCCAGGACGTGCGCGAACTGCTGCATTACTTCGAACCGGCACAGACCGGCCAGGCCGTGCGCGCCGTGCCCGGTGCGGGCATCCCGGTGCCGGTGTGGCTGCTTGGCTCCAGCCTGTTCAGCGCGCGCCTGGCCGCCGCGATGGGCCTGCCGTTCGCGTTCGCGTCGCACTTCGCGCCCGATGCGATGGACGAGGCGCTGGCGGTGTACCGCCGCGAGTTCCGCCGGTCGCAGTACCTGGAGGCCCCGTACGCGGTGCTGGGCATCAACGTGGTGGCGGCCGAGTCCGAGGCCGAGGCCAAGCGTCTGTTCACGACCCAGCAGCAGAGCTTCGTCAACCTGCGGCGCGGCAAGCCGGGGCTGATTCCGCCGCCGATCGACGACATCGAAGCCTTCTGGCAGCCGCATGAAAAGCTGGGCGTGCAGAACGCGCTGGCCTGCGCGGTGGTCGGCGACGTGCGCCAGGTGGGCGAGGGCATGGCGGCGTTCGCTGCGCGCCACAAGCCCGATGAACTGCTGCTCACGGCCAACATCTTCGACCATGCCGCGCGCAAGCGCTCGTTCGGGCTGGCGATGCAGGCGTGGAAGGCCAACGCGTAAGAACACCGTTGCGAATGCGCGCGAAGGCGGCGTGACCGCATGGTTCACGCTGCCGTGGCTGCCGATCGGCTGTGATGGGGGCTCCCGTTTCAGGAGCTACGTCCATGGCAGAACACGACCGCCAACAGCACATCAAACAACTGGCGGGCATGATCCGCGATGTCGACATCGCCATGTTCACTACCGTCGGTGTCGACGGCCGGCTCTACAGCCGTCCGCTCGGCACGCAGGAAGTCGAGTTCGATGGCGACCTCTGGTTCGCCACCGAAGCCGACAGCCCCAAGGTGGCCGAGATCGCGCTCAACCCGCGCGTCAACGTGTCCTATTCCTCGCCCTCGGGCAACACCTATGTGTCGGTCGCCGGCACCGCGCGCATCGTCGATGACCGCGCGAAGATCGAGGAACTGTGGTCGCCGGCGATGAAGCTGTTCTTCCCCGGCGGCAAGGACGACCCTAACCTGCGCCTGATCCACGTCAGCGCCGAATCGGCCGAGTATTGGGACGGCCCGGGCGGTCTGCTGGGTAGCGCGCTGTATTTCGTGTTGTCGGCCGTTACGGACGACCCGGGCGCGTTGTCGGATACCGGTACGGTGGATCTCAAGCCTGGGGCGTGATGGTTGGGCGGTTTTTGGGGCAGGTTTTGGGGCGATTTCCGGGAAGCCGACCAACGGTCGGCTCTACCCTTGTCGGTGGGAAGCCGACCAACGGTCGGCTCTACCGTCCGGGTGGGGGCGTGGTGTCGCTTCGGTAGGCGCCGACCGTTGGTCGGTGCGTCTCAGAACCAGCGCTGGACCTGTTCCACCGTGTAGCTCACCAACTGGCCGGAGCTGAAGCCGAAGAACAGCACGGCAGCCAGCGCGCCGATCCAGTTCAACAACATCAGCATGCCGTCGCGTTCCAGCAGCGCCAGCGCGAACAACAGCAGCTGGAAGCCGAACAGGTAGTTGGTGAACGGGATCGGCAGCGACAGCAGCACCGCCACCAGGATCAGCAGCAGGCCGGTGAGCGCGTGCGCCGGTAGTGGCACCAGCAGCGTGGGCAGGCGCGGCTTCAGCAGCTTGTCCAGCCGCCGCAGGGGGCCGTCGATTCGGGCCAGGAACCGGTGCATCGTGCCGCGCTTCGGGCCGCGGTTGGCAATGAACTTCGGCAGCCACGGCCGGCGCAGGCCGAACAGCATCTGCCCGCCGATCAGCAGAATCAGCGGGCCACTCACCGCGCCGCCCACCCCAGGAATCGGGATGAAGGCCGGCAGGATCGCCACGAACAGGAACACGCCGAACGCGCTCTGCTGCAGGTCCTGCAGGATCTTGCCCAGCAGCAGCCGCTCCTCCGGGTCGCCGTGGTCGAACATCGCCAGCAACGTGCGGATGCCTTCGTTGCGGTACGCCGGGCGCCCCTCGTCCGGCGGAGTTGGATCAGCCGGTGAGTTCATCGGTCTCTTCTTCGGACAGCGTGCGCAGCAGCAGCTTGTCCACCCGCGCACCGTCCAGGTCGACGATCTCGATGCGCCAGCCGGCCCAGTCGAAATACTCGCCCGCATGCGGAATGCGCCCGAAGAAGTGGATGCACATGCCGGCCAGCGTGTAGTAGTCGCCGTCCTCGGCGTCGGGCAGTTCGGCATTGCCCATCAGTTCGCGCAGGTCTTCGATCGACAGCGAGCCGTCGACCAGGTAGGAGCCGTCCTCACGGGTCACCACCAGGGCGTCCTCGTCCACGTTCTCCACCGACTGCAGGCGGCCGACCACCGCGCCCATCAGGTCGCTGATGGTCACCAGGCCCTGGATCTCGCCGTACTCGTCCACCACCAGCGCCATCGACTGCTGTTCCTCGCGGAAGATCTCCAGCAGCTTCATCGCATGGGTGGATTCGGACACATACAGCGGCTCGCGCAACTGCTGGAACAGCGAATGGTCATCGCGCACCAGGCGCGTCACCAGGCTCTTCACTTCCAGCACGCCCACGATGTCCTGGTCGTTGTCGCGGTACACCGGGTATCGGGAGAACTCGTTTTCGCGCATCGTGGCGATGTTCTTCTCCGGGTCGGCCACGGTGTCCAGCCAGGCGATCCGGTTGCGCGGGGTCATCAGGCTGTCGGCGGTCCGGTCGCCCAGGCGCATCACCCGGTTCATCATGTCGCGCTCGTGCGCGTCGATGACCCCGGCCTCGTGGCTCTCGGCCACCAGCATGCGGATCTCCTCTTCGGTCACCGATGCGGCCTCGTCCTTGCCCAGGCCCAGCACGCGCAGCACCAGCCGGGTGCTGTGCGAGAGCAGCCACACCGCCGGGAAGGCGATCCGGGACAGCCAGCCCATCGGCCAGGCGACCAGCCCGGCGATGTCCTCCGAGCGGGTGATCGCCAGCCGCTTGGGCACCAGTTCGCCGAAGATCAGCGTCAGGAAGGTGATCAGGGCCACGGCCAGTGCCTTGCCCACTTCACTGGCATAGGCAAAGGCGGGGAACACCCCGTGCAGCCACTCGGCGATGGCCAGGCCGATCGCCTCGCCGCCGAACACACCGGTCAGGATGCCGATCAGGGTGATCCCGATCTGCACCGTGGACAGGAAGCTTTCGGGCTTTTCAGACAGTTCCAGCGCGCGTGCGGCGCGCTTGCTGGTGCCGGCCATCTGCTTCAGGCGGCTCTTGCGCGAGGTCATGACCGACATCTCGGACATGGCGAAGAAGCCGTTGAGCAGGATCAGGGCCAGGACAATAATCAGTTCAAACACGGGCGTCGTCCCCGGTTGGTGGCAGGGAGGGCGTGTTCAAGCGATGGCGGCTACCGTAGGGCGCGTGAGCGCGGCGGTGCGGCGGGGGGTAAGGGTCGTCGTCCATAGAGTGCGCCCGAAGGCGCCCGCGCATCTTAACAAAAGGCCGGGGCAGGGAAGCAAACAGAGTCGTTCAGGCAGCCCCTTTGCGGCGTGAAGACAGGGGGGAGTACCCGGAGTGGACATCAAACCGTCATAATTCCGCCCGGTGCCGTCCTTCCTCGACGGCGAATAGGTTTCTCAATGTTCTCTCTGCAGACCATTTTCGGCTCCGGCAAACAGTTCTACACCCTGCTGGACGAGGCTGCCCAGGCCGCCCAGGACAGCGCCAAGGCGCTGCACGCCATGCTGCGCGATTCGGACCGCCAGCCGGCGCTGGACGCCTTCAAGCTGGCCCGCCTGCGCGAACGTGCCGCCTCGGACAAGATCAGCCAGGCGCTGGTGGACAGCTTCATGACCCCGATCGAGCGCGAGGACATCGAAGCGCTGGGTTCGGCCCTGTACAAGATCCCCAAGCAGGTCGAGAAGTTCGCCGACCGCTACTCGCTGGCCACCGCCCACCTGGAGCACATCGATTTCGCGCCGCGCGCGGCGATGCTCGAACAGGCCGCCAGCGTGGTGGTGGAGATGGTCAACGACCTGCGCCACATGAATCTGGACCGGATGACCGCGCTCAACGAGAAGCTGCGCTCGCTGGAGAACGAAGCCGACCGCCTGATGCTCGAGCTGTACCGCGACATCTACTCCGGCCGCCTGGACAACCTGCAGATGTTCCTGCTCAAGGAGTTCTTCGAGATCCTGGAAAAAGCCATCGACCGTTGCCGCGAGGCCGGTGTGGTGGCGTACCAGATCGTGCTGAAGAACAGCTGACGGACGCCACAGCATGCTGACCCTTGTCCTGGTGGTGATCCTGGCCGCGCTCGTCTTCGAGTTCATCAACGGCTTCCACGACACCGCCAACTCCATCGCCACCGTGGTGGCGACCAAAGTGCTCTCGCCCGGTTGGGCGGTGATGCTCGCGGCTTTCATGAACCTCATCGGCGCCCTGACCGGCACCGCCGTGGCGCTGACCATCGCTTCGGGCCTGCTCAACACCAACGTGGTCGATGTGACCCCGCAGGTGATCCTGTGCGCGCTGCTGGGCGGCATCATCTGGAACCTGATCACCTGGTGGAAGGGCCTGCCTTCGTCGTCCTCGCACGCCCTGATCGGCGGCCTGTGCGGCGCCGGCCTGGCCGCGGCCCACAACAACTGGGATGCGTTGATCTGGTCCGAGCGGATCGGCACCTGGGCCCAGAACAAGGGCCTGCTGTGGAAGGTGTTCCTGCCGATGATCACCTCGCCGGTGGCCGGCTTCCTGCTGGGCATCGTGGTGATGCTGCTGCTGTGGGCGATCATCGCCGGCATGGCCAAGGCCGGTGGCTGGCTCGGGCGCCTGGCGCGTCCGCGCATCGTCAATGCGTTCTTCGGCAAGGCACAGATCGTGTCGGCGGCCTACATGGGCTTCGCCCACGGCCACAACGACGCGCAGAAGACCATGGGCATCATCGCCATGACCCTGATCGGCGCCGAGGCGACCGGTGCACTGAACGACCTGCCGTCGTGGCTGGCCTTCATGCACCCGCAGGCCAGTGCCGGTGACGGCATCGCCATGTGGATCGTGTTGACCTGCGCGGTGGTGATGGCGGCCGGTACGGCGTCGGGTGGCTGGAAGATCATCAAGACCCTGGGTCACAAGATGGTCAAGCTGCATCCGATCCACGGCTTCGCCGCAGAAACCAGCTCGGCCACGATCCTGACCCTGGCGGCGCATTTCGGCATGCCGGTCTCGACCACGCACAGCATCTCCACCGCGATCATGGGCGTGGGTTACGCCAAGAACCCGCGTTCGCTGCGCTTCGGCGTGATCGAGCGCATCGTCTGGGCCTGGATCCTCACGATCCCGGCGGCAGGCGGCTGCGCATACCTGATCCTGCGCCTGTTCGAACTGTTCGGCTGGGCATAAGCCTGCGCACTGTAGAGCCGGGCTCTGCCCGGCTGCCACAAAAAACCCGCCGAAAGGCGGGTTTTTTGTGGGCGCAAGCAACGCATCAGACAGACATGCCCGACAGATCCCGGCGACGCCGCGGCAGGACGCGGGCCCTCGGCCCGCGTTCCCGCACGCCGGGGCGCCGAATGCAGGACACCGGGATGCTGGATGCCGTCACGCCGAACGCCGGGACGCCGGTAGGGTCGCGCCCCAGCCGACTGCCGTGAACTCCCGCCGCCGCGATGTCGGCATGGAAATGATCGGCATCCGCGCGCGGTGACGGACGGGATGTTGTTCGAGGGTCATGCCACCATCGAACGTTGCGCCGTTATCGGCAGTCGGCCGGGGCGCGACCCTACCTTGGGTGCCCATTGCTGCGGGACGCATCGGCACGACCCTATCGGTGTTGGCCCATGCGACGCGTTGGTCCGGCACGCGCTTCGGTAGGGTCGCGCCCCAGCCGACTGCCGTGAACCCCCGCCGCCGCGATATCGGCATGGAAATGATCGGCATCCGCGTACGGTGAAAGGCGGGATGTCGTTTGAATGTCACGCCACCATCGAACGTTGCGCCGTTATCGGCAGTCGGCCGGGGCGCGACCCTACCGGGGTCCATATTGCCGCAGGACGCGTCGGCGCGCCCCGACCGGGATCCATCGCAGCAGGACGCATCGCCCCCCAACCGGTGTCCGCCCCCGACACACTGCTCAGGCGCTGCGGTCCCCCGCCAGCAAGCCATACAACGCCGAGTCGGACAGCTCCCCGCCCACGCACCAGCGCTCGCGCAGCAGGCCTTCGCGCTGGAAGCCGATCCGTTCCAGCACCCGCGCCGATGGCACGTTGCGCGGGTCGATCTCGGCCTCCAGCCGGCGCAGGCCACGGTCGTCCAGCAGGTGGTCGATGAAACACTGCAGCGCTTCGCGCATGTAGCCCTTGCCCTGCGCCTCGGGCGCCAGGTGGTAGCCGATCTCGGCGCGGCGTGAATCGGCATCGATCGCAAACACCACGCAGATGCCGAGCAGCGGCGCATCGGCGTGCTCGCGGATGCCCAACTTGAGCTGGGTGCCGGCCCGCATCGCGGTCAGGTCGTCCAGGATCTGCGCGTAGGCCTGCTTGATGTCGGTCCAGGCGGGGTGGTTCCAGTAGCGCATCACCGCCGGATCGGACTGGATGGCGAACAGGGCGGCGCCGTCGCTGGCGCGGATCGGGCTCAGTACCAGGCGCGCGCTGTGGAGCTGCAGGGTCGGGTCGAAATACATGGGAACACTCGATCAGGAAGAGGGGCCGGCCGCGCCGGGCAGCGCCATGTGCAGCAATGGATACGGTTGATCCTGGCCATCCAGCGGCGAGCGCCCGGTGACGACGAAGCCAAGGTGCTGGTAGAAGCCGACCGCCTGCGGGTTCTGTTCGTTGACGTCCAGTGCGGTGGCACCGAGCGTCTCGATGGCATGTCGCAGCAGGTGTTTGCCGATGCCGCCGCCGCGCCGCTGCGGGTGGATGAACAACATTTCGATGCGGCCTTCGGCGACCCCGACGAAGCCGTCGATCGCGCCTTGCGCATCGCAATACACCCACAGGTCCACCGCGGCCAGATACACCTCGCGGATCAGCGGTCGCAGCGTCTGGATGGCGTGCTCGGGCAGGAAGTCGTGGGTGGCCCGTACCGATGCCTCCCACACGTCGGTGATGGCGTCGTAGTCGGCTGGCAGGGCGGGGCGGATAGCGGTCATCTGAAGGTCTGGCGGTGAACCGTGTTCGATTATCGCCGTTTCCCGCACACGACCGCGCCTGGAGAGGTTCAGGGTGCATTACCGGCCCGTCACACGGACGGCAGAAGAACAAAAAAAAGCCCGCCGGTAGGCGGGCTTTTTCATTGGGCGGCGGCTGGCGCTGCGATCAGACTTCCAGCGAGGCCAGGTCGCCCTTGTTCTCCAGCCACTGCTTGCGGTCGCCCGCGCGCTTCTTGGCCAGCAGCATGTCCATCAGCGAATGGGTCTGTTCGCCATCGTCGATGGTCAGCTGCACCAGGCGGCGCGTATCGGGGTGGATGGTCGACTCGCGCAGCTGCGGCGGATTCATCTCGCCCAGGCCCTTGAAGCGGGTCACGCTGACCGTGCCCTTGATCTTCTCGCGCTCGATCTTGTCCAGCATGGTGCGCTTCTCTTCTTCATCCAGCGCGTAGAACACCTGCTTGCCCACGTCGATACGGAACAGCGGCGGCATCGCCACGAACACGTGGCCGGCATCGACCAGCGCCGGGAAATGCTTCAGGAACAGGGCGGTCAGCAGCGTGGCGATGTGAAGGCCGTCCGAGTCGGCGTCGGCCAGGATCACCACCTTGCCGTAGCGCAGCCCGCTGATGTCGTCTTTGCCCGGGTCGCAGCCGATCGCGATGGCCAGGTTGTGCACTTCCTCCGAGGCCAGCACGCTGCCCGAGGACACTTCCCAGGTGTTCAGGATCTTGCCGCGCAGCGGCATGATGGCCTGGAAGTCCTTGTCGCGCGCCTGCTTGGCACTGCCGCCGGCCGAGTCGCCTTCCACCAGGAACAGCTCGGTGCGCGACAGGTCCTGGCTGATGCAGTCGGCCAGCTTGCCGGGCAGGGCAGGGCCCTGGGTGACCTTCTTGCGGGTCACCAGCTTTTCGGTCTTCAGGCGCGCGCTGGCGCGCTCGATGGCCAGCTGGGCGATCTTCTCGCCCATGTCCACGTTCTGATTCAACAGCAGGCTGAAGGCATCATGTGCGGCACCCTCGACGAACCCGGCGGCCTGGCGCGAGGACAGGCGCTCCTTGGTCTGGCCGCTGAACTGCGGGTCGGTCATCTTCAGCGACAGCACGAACGACACCCGGTCCCACACGTCTTCCGGGGCCAGCTTGACCCCGCGCGGCAGCAGGTTGCGGAAGTCGCAGAACTCGCGCAGCGCCTCGGTCAGGCCGGTGCGCAGGCCATTGGCATGGGTGCCGTGCTGGGCGGTTGGAATCAGGTTGACGTAGCTTTCCTGGACCAGCTCGCCTTCCGGAATCCAGGCCAGGGCCCAGTCCACGATCTCGTTTTCTTTCTTCAGGTGGCCCACGAACAGGTCGGCCGGCAGCATCTCGCGCTCGCCCAGCTCGGCCTTGAGGTAATCGCTCAGGCCATCTTCGTAGTACCAGGTGTCCTGCTCGTCGGTGGCTTCGTCGCGCAGCTTCACGGTCAGGCCGGGGCACAGCACCGCCTTGGCGCGCAGCAGGTGGCGCAGGGCGCGCAGGTTGTACTTGGGCGTATCGAAGTACTTCGGGTCGGCCCAGAAGCGCACGCGGGTACCGGTGTTCTTCTTGCCGACACTGCCCACCACTTCCAGCGGGCTGGCGCGGTCGCCATTGCGGAAGGTGATGCGGTGTTCGCTGCCCTCGCGCTTGATGTGCACCTCGACCAGGGTCGACAGCGCATTGACCACGCTCACGCCCACGCCGTGAAGGCCGCCGGAGAAGGTGTAGTTCTTGTTGTTGAACTTGCCGCCCGCGTGCAGGCGGGTCAGGATCAGCTCGACGCCGGGGATCTTCTCCTCGGGGTGGATGTCCACCGGCATGCCGCGGCCGTCATCGCTGACCTCGCAGCTGCCGTCCTTGTACAGGGTGACCTCGACCGTACGGGCATGCCCGGCCAGGGCCTCATCGACGGCATTGTCGATGACTTCCTGCGCCAGATGGTTCGGGCGGGCGGTGTCGGTGTACATGCCGGGGCGGCGCTTGACCGGGTCCAGGCCGGACAGGACTTCAATATCGGCGGCGTTATAACGGGCGTTCATCTGTTTTCATATAGCGCAAAGCGACGGCGAAGTTTGCGGTCTGGACGGTTTTTTTGCACGCCGCACGTTCAGGGGGCGGCCGACCAGGGTTGGATACACTGTGCGTGGTGGAAACCGTACCCCGGCGACCCCATCCCAAGCCGATACCGCGAGGAGTGACCCATGAAGAAGTTGCTGACCATCGTTGCCATTGCCGCCGCCGTCGTGGCCGTGCCGCTGGCCATGGCCCAGAACGCCGGACAGGGCCAGCCCACGCCGCAGCAGGGCGAGCAGGCCGACAAGGCGCAGTCCGAGGCGGACGCCAAGGCCAAGCGCCGGGCCCAGGCCACGGCCGACATGAAGGCCAAGGGCGCGCAGGCCCCGCAGAAGGAAGAAGAGGAAGAGGCCAAAAAGAAGCGCTGAGCCTTCTTCTGCTGCCATGGGCGCCCCGGCCTTGCCGGGGCGCCTTTTTTTGTGGGGACCGCAATCCAGTGCTTGGGCTTGCGGCCTCCAATCTGTAAACTAGCGCTTTCCGGGAGCAGTGCGTGTCATCCATCAGCGAATGGACTGGCCTGATCGTGCGCGATCGCCAGCAGGGTAGGCAGGAGGTGACGGTCCCAACGGCGACCGGCACGGCCACCCCGACCTCGCCGACCGGTCCCCGCGCTGCCTCCCCGATCCCGTCCCCGGCGCGTGCGTCCACCGCCCCGGCCGACCGGATCCGCCCCCCTTTCCCCTTCACGTCGTCCGCCGCCCTGCGCGTCGGCGCCGTCTCCCCCTTCCTGACAGGACACCCCCAGCCATGACTCCCTTGATCTTCGTAACCGGCGGCGTAGTGTCCTCGCTCGGCAAAGGCATTGCCGCCGCGTCACTTGCCTCCATCCTTGAAGCCCGTGGCCTCACCGTCACGATGATGAAGCTCGACCCGTACATCAACGTCGATCCGGGCACCATGAGCCCGTTCCAGCACGGCGAGGTCTACGTCACCGACGACGGCGCCGAGACCGACCTGGACCTGGGCCATTACGAGCGCTTCGTGCGTACCCGCCTGAGCCGCAAGAATTCGGTCACCACCGGCCGCATCTACGAGAACGTGATCCGCAAGGAGCGCCGCGGCGACTACCTGGGCGCCACCGTGCAGGTCATCCCGCACATCACCGACGAGATCCGCCGCTGCATGGACGAGGCCACCGAAGGCTTCGACGTGGCCCTGGTCGAGATCGGCGGCACCGTGGGCGACATCGAGTCGCTGCCGTTCCTGGAGGCGATCCGCCAGGTGCGCACCGAGCGTGGCCCGGAAAAGGCGCTGTTCATGCACCTGACCCTGGTGCCGTACATCGCCGCCGCCGGCGAGCTGAAGACCAAGCCCACCCAGCACTCGGTCAAGGAGCTGCGCTCGATCGGCATCCAGCCGGACGTGCTGCTGTGCCGTTCCGAGCAGGTGGTGCCGGACTCGGAGCGCCGCAAGATC
This sequence comes from Stenotrophomonas sp. GQ19, assembly GCF_059758695.1. NCBI lineage: Bacteria > Pseudomonadati > Pseudomonadota > Gammaproteobacteria > Lysobacterales > Lysobacteraceae > Stenotrophomonas > Stenotrophomonas sp. GQ19. The sequence goes on from NZ_JCAXES010000004.1 coordinate 219,037, forward strand.
GCCCAGTTCACCAACGTCTCCGAGCGCGCGGTGATCAGCGTGCCGGACGTGGACGTGCTGTACCGCATCCCGATGGGCCTGCACGCCCAGGGCCTGGATGACATCGTCATCAACCAGTTCAAGCTCGGCGACAAGGCCGGCCCGGCCGACCTGCACGAGTGGGAAGCGGCGGTGGACGCCACCCTGCACCCGCTGGACGAGGTCACCATCGCGGTGGTCGGCAAGTACGTCGATCACCAGGACGCCTACAAGTCGGTCGGTGAAGCGCTCAAGCACGGCGGCCTGCGCCAGCGCACCAAGGTCAACCTGAAGTGGCTGGAAGCCCAGGACCTGGAAGGCAGCGACATGGGCGCGCTGAAGGACGTCGACGGCATCCTGGTGCCGGGCGGCTTCGGCGACCGCGGCTTCGAAGGCAAGGTGCTGACCTCGCAGTTCGCCCGCGAGCAGCAGGTGCCGTACTTCGGCATCTGCTACGGCATGCAGGCCGCGGTGGTCGATTTCGCCCGCCACGTGGCCGGCCTGGAAGGCGCCAACAGCACCGAGAACGATCGCCAGTCGCCGAACCCGGTGATCGGCCTGATCACCGAATGGCGCACCGCCACCGGCGATGTGGAAAAGCGTGACGACAAGAGCGACCTCGGCGGCACCATGCGCCTGGGCCTGCAGGAGCAACGCCTGAAGCCGGGCACCCTGGCCCGCGAGCTGTACGGCAAGGACGTGGTGTCCGAGCGCCACCGCCACCGCTACGAGTTCAACAACCGCTACCGCACCCAGCTGGAAGACGCCGGCCTGGTGATCGCCGGCAAGTCGATGGACGACACCCTGGTGGAAGTGGTGGAACTGTCGCGCGACCAGCACCCGTGGTTCCTGGCGTGCCAGGCCCACCCGGAGTTCCTGTCCACCCCGCGCGATGGCCACCCGCTGTTCATCGGCTTCATCCGTGCCGCGCGTGAGCGCAAGGCCGGCGCCCCGCTGGGCGCGGGCGCCTGATCGCGCTGCGCACCGGTCGCCCTGCCGGGCGGCCGGCATGAGCCCAGACACAAAGGCGGCGCAGAACGTGCGCCGCCGCTGGCGCGCCTGGCCCTGGGGCTGGGCCGCGCTGCTGCTGTCGATCGGCGCCTGGGCCTGCACCTTCATGCTGGTGGTGCTGGTGATGACCAGCATGGGCATGCCGGGCGATGGCAGCCATGCCCTGCAAGGCGTCGCCCCGTACCTGTATTTCACCCTGGCGCTGGGCGTCGGCCTGCTGATGGGCGGCGTGGTCGCCAGCGTCCTGGCCATGCGCCTGCGCCGGCAACCGGCCGGGGGCGTGTGTGCGCTGGTGTTGACGGCGCTGCTGCTGGTGGCGCTGCTGGTACCGGCGCTGTTCTAGGCCGCTGTCGCCGCGGCCCGCCCGCACGCCGATTTGGCAAGCGGCAGGTGGATGGCGATAATCACGCGGCAGCTTTTTCAGCGCTCCTTTTTTGGCGTTTCCCCTTCCTGACTGGTAACCGGCCCACCATGACCACGATCCGCAGCATCCACGCCCGTGAAATCCTCGACAGCCGTGGCAACCCCACGCTGGAAGCCGATGTCATCCTCGAGGACGGTTCGTTCGGCCGCGCCGCGGTTCCGTCGGGCGCCTCGACCGGCAGCAAGGAAGCGGTGGAGCTGCGTGACGGCGACAAGACCCGTTACCTGGGCAAGGGCGTGCGCAACGCCGTGGCCAACGTCAACACCACCATCGCCAACGCGCTGAAGGGCTATGACGCGGCCGACCAGGAAGGCCTGGACCGTCGCCTGATCGACCTCGACGGCACCGAGAACAAGGGCCGCCTGGGCGCCAATGCGCTGCTGGCCGTGTCCATGGCCACCGCGCACGCCGCTGCCGCCGCCAACAAGCAGGCGCTGTGGCAGTACCTGGCCGCCAAGACCGGCGTCACCCCGTCGCTGCCGGTGCCGATGATGAACATCATCAACGGCGGCGCGCATGCCGACAACAACGTCGACTTCCAGGAGTTCATGGTGCTGCCGGTCGGCTTCACCTCGTTCTCCGAAGCGCTGCGCGCCGGCACCGAAATCTTCCATTCGCTCAAGTCCGTGCTCAAGGGCCATGGCCTGAGCACCGCCGTGGGCGACGAAGGTGGCTTCGCGCCGGACTTCCGCAGCAACGTCGAAGCGCTGGATACCATCCTCGAAGCGATCGGCAAGGCTGGCTACACCGCCGGTGAAGACGTGATGCTGGGCCTGGACGTGGCGTCCACCGAGTTCTACGAAAACGGCAAGTACAACCTGGTGGGCGAGAACAAGCGCCTGACCTCCGAGCAGTTCGTCGACTTCCTGGCCGACTGGGCCGCGCAGTACCCGATCATCACCATCGAAGACGGCCTGGCCGAGAACGACTGGGCGGGCTGGAAGCTGCTCACCGACCGCATCGGCAGCAAGGTGCAGCTGGTCGGCGACGACCTGTTCGTGACCAACCCGAAGATCTTCAAGGAAGGCATCGCCTCGGGCACCGCCAACGCCATCCTGATCAAGGTCAACCAGATCGGCACCCTGACCGAGACCCTGGAAGCGATCGCCATGGCGGACGCGGCCAACTACGCGGCCGTGGTCTCGCACCGTTCGGGCGAAACCGAAGACACCACCATCGCCGACATCGCCGTGGCCACCACCGCCACCCAGATCAAGACCGGCTCGCTGTGCCGCAGCGACCGCGTGGCCAAGTACAACCAGCTGCTTCGCATCGAAGAAGCGCTGGGTGCGGGTGCGCGCTACGCCGGCCGTGATGCGTTCGTGTCGCTGAAGCGCTGATCCCATGCGCAACTGGCGTTGGATGTTGCTGCTGCTGGCGCTGTTGCTGGCGTGGCTGCAGTACCGTTTCTGGTTCGGCCCGGGCAATTCAGGTGAAGTGATGACCCTGGAAGCCCAGGTCGACAACCAGAAGCGCGACAACGCCGGTCTGCAACAGCGCAATGACGCGCTGGCCGCCGAGGTCAAGGACCTCAAGGAAGGCCAGGCCGCCATCGAAGAGCGGGCACGCAGCGAGCTGGGCATGATCAAGCCGGGCGAGAAGTTCTACCGCGTGGTGGAAGATGCCCCGGTTGCGCCCGCGCGCGCGCCGGTGGCCGTCGACCCTGACGCCCCGCACCAGGACGTGCCCTGATGGGTACGGTCTGGGCGGTGGTGCCCGCGGCCGGTCGCGGCACCCGCTTCGGCGGGGAGACCCCCAAGCAGTACCTGGTCGCGGGCGATCGGGTGCTGCTGGCCCATACCCTGGAGGCCCTGCTGTCGCACCCGGTCGTGGCCGGGGTGATGGTGGTGGTCGCCGACGGCGACACCGACTGGCCGGGCTGGCAGACGCTGGCCGACAAGCCGATCCTGACCTGCATCGGCGGTGCCACCCGCGCCGCATCGGTGCTGGCGGGGCTGCAGGCCTTGCCCGACAGCGTGCGGGCCGATGATTTCGTGCTGGTGCATGACGCCGCACGACCCAACCTGGCGGCCGCCGACCTCGGCCGGCTGCTGGAAGTGGGGCGCAATGACCCGGTCGGGGCGATCCTGGCCGCGCCGGTGCGCGACACCCTCAAGCGTGCCGGCGACGACGGCGGCATCGATGCCACCGAGCCGCGTGCCCGCCTGTGGCGCGCGCTGACCCCGCAGCTGTTCCGCCGCCACCAGCTGGCACGGGCCCTGCAGGAGGCGGCCGACGCCGGCGTGGAGGTCACTGACGACGCCATGGCGATGGAGCGGCAGGGGCTGCGCCCGTTGCTGGTGGAAGGCAGTGAGGACAACTTCAAGGTCACCACCCCGGCCGATCTGTCCCGATTTGAATTCGAGCTGGCGCGTCGCGGGTACTGAGTCCGCGCGCGTCGCCACAACTGCAGGTTTTTGCCATGAACACCGCACCATTCCCGCCGGTCCGCATCGGACAGGGCTACGACGTCCACGCCTTTGGCGAGGGCGACCACGTGATGCTGGGCGGTATCCGCGTGCCGCACAGCTGCGGCGTGCTGGCCCACAGCGACGGCGATGTGATTCTGCATGCGCTGTGCGATGCGATGCTGGGCGCGCTGTCTCTCGGCGACATCGGCGTGCACTTCCCGCCGACCGACATGCGCTGGAAGGGAGCCGACAGCGCGCACCTGCTCGACCATTGCAACGGTCTGCTGCGCGAACGCGGCTGGCAGGTCGGCAACACCGACATCACCGTGATCTGCGAGCGGCCCAAGGTGGGCCCGCACGCGGCGGCCATGCGCGAGCGCATCGCCAGCGTGCTCGGCGTGGCGCTGGACTGCGTGAGCGTGAAGGCCACCACCTCGGAGAAGCTGGGCTTCACCGGGCGCGGTGAAGGCATTGCCGCCCAGGCCGTCGTGCTGCTGGTGGCGCTGTGATCGCGCTGCCGCTGGCGTTCGGCGCGCCGTTGCTGACCGCGAAGATCCGCACCACTCCCGACGATTTCCAGGTGGACGAGCTGCCCGCGTTCGAGCCGAGCGGGGAGGGCGAGCACCTGCTGCTCACCCTCCGCAAGCGCGGCGCCAATACCGTGCACGTGGCCAAGGTGCTTGCACGCTGGGCCGGGCTGCCGGACATGGCGGTCAGCTACGCCGGCATGAAGGATCGCCATGCGGTCACCACGCAGCGTTTCAGCGTGCACCTGCCCAAGCGGATCGCGCCGGACCCGGCGCTGCTGGCCTCCGATGAAATCGAGGTGGTCGAATCCACGTGGCACAACCGCAAGCTGCAGCGCGGTGCGCTGGCCGGCAACCGCTTCAAGCTGGTGTTGCGTGACGTGCAGGGCGATGCGGCGGCGATTGACGAGCGGTTGTCGTTGATCGCTGCGCGCGGCCTGCCGAACTGGTTCGGCGAGCAGCGCTTCGGCCGCGATGGTGGCAACGTGCCGGCCGCGCTGGCGATGTTCGGCGGGCGCCGGATGCGCCCGGACCAGCGCTCGCTGCTGCTGTCGGCGGCGCGTTCGGCGCTGTTCAACCAGGTGCTCGCCGAGCGCGTGGCGCAGGGCAACTGGGACGCCCCGCTGGACGGCGAAGTGTGGATGCTGGACGGCAGCCGCAGCGTGTTTGGCCCCGAGCCGTTCACCGACCTGCTGGCCGACCGCCTGGCGCGGTTCGACATCCATCCCAGCGGCCCGTTGTGGGGTGAAGGCGAGCTGCGCAGCAGTGAAGCAGCCGCGGCGCTGGAACTGGCCGCGGTCAGCGACGAGCAGTCGCTGGCGTTGCGCGCCGGGCTGGAAGGGGCGCGCCTGAAGCAGGAGCGCCGCGCGCTGCGCCTGCGCCCGGCGATGCTGCAGCACCAGTGGCTGCAGCCGGACGTGCTGGAACTGAGCTTCGCGCTGCCGCCGGGCTGCTATGCCACTGCAGTGCTGCACGAGCTTGGGCCGGTGGAAGACGCCAGCCAGCCCGACGCCTGAACTGAATGCCGCCGACCAACGGTCGGCCAGACCCACACCCAGGTAGAGCCGACCGTTGGTCGGCTTGGCGCGGTGCGTGGTTTCCCGATGCCGGAACGAAACGCAGCCGACCAACGGTCGGCTCTACGCGCCGGATCCACGCGCCGGAACGAAATGCAGCCGACCAACGGTCGGCTCTGCGCGCCAAATCCACGCGCAGGACCGAAATGCAGCCGACCAACGGTCGGCTCTACCGATGTGCGCTGCGTGGTGGGCGTTATCGGTTGCTCAGCAGCACCAGCACCGCGCCGGTACCGCCTTGGCCGGCCGGCGCCGAATGGAAGGCCAGCACGTCGTTGCGCTGGCGCAGCAGGCGGTCGACCAGGTTCTTCAGCACCGGCGCGCCGCCGTCGGACTGCAGGCCCTTGCCGTGGATGATGCGCACGCAGCCATGCTCGTGCGCATGCGCTTCCAGCAGGAACTGGCGCAGCAGGGTTTCGGCCTGCGCCACCGTGGCGCCGTGCAGGTCCAGCTCGTCCTGCACCGAATACTGGCCACGCTTGAGCCGCTGGAACATGCGCGCCGGCAGGTTGTCGCGGCGGTAGCTGGCGGTGTCGCCGGCTTCCAGCGGGCTGCTGTCGCGCAGCAGCCGCGCGAACTCGCCGCGGGCCTCCTGGTCGTCGCGTTCGGCCATGCGCGCGCGCGGTTTCGGCTTGGGCGTGGGCGGCGGCGCCGCCGCGGGCTTGCGCAGGGGTTTGACCTCGCCGATGGCCGAACGGAACAGCGCGGCGGGGTCTTCGTCTTCAGGATGTGACATGCGTACAGCGTAATGCCAGGCGAGGGCAGCTGCCTACGGTTTCCGGGGTAGGACGATCTGCCCGCTTGCGGCACAATAGCTGACGCACTTGCGCGGTCGACCCGCCCCATCTGGGGACGCGCCGGCCCCGCCAACGCTGGAAAGTGATGGAATCGAAGTCTTGAAAAATCAAGCGGTTAAATCGCAGATGCGGATCCTGGTCAGCAACGACGACGGTGTCGACGCCCCCGGTATCAAGATGCTTGCGTCGGTATTGCGTGACGCCGGTCATGAAGTGACGGTGTTCGCCCCGGACCGTGACCGCTCCGGTGCCAGCAATTCGCTCACCCTGGACCTGCCGATCCGGCTCAAGCGCATCGACCACTACACCTGTTCGGTGGCCGGCACCCCGACCGACTGCGTGCACCTGGCACTGACCGGCGTGCTCGAGTACGAGCCGGACATCGTGGTGTCGGGCATCAACAACGCCGCCAACCTGGGCGACGACGTCATCTACTCCGGCACCGTGTCGGCGGCGATGGAAGGGCGGTTCCTGGGCCTGCCGGCAGTGGCCATGTCGCTGGTGACGCGCAACCACGAGCCGCGCAACTTCGAGACCGCCGCGCGCGCCGCGGTGGAGATCGTGACCCGGCTCAAGGCCGACCCGCTGCCCGCCGACACCATCCTCAACGTCAACGTGCCGGACCTGCCCTGGAGCGAGATCCGCGGCTTCGAGGTCACCCGCCTGGGCAACCGGCACCGTGCCGAAGGCTGCATCGCCCAGCGCGATCCGCGCGGCAACGAGGTGTTCTGGATCGGCCCGGCCGGGCGCGAACAGGACTCCGGCCCCGGCACCGATTTCCACGCGGTACGCAACGGCTTCATTTCGATCACCCCGATCCAGGTCGACCTCACCCGTTACCAGGCACTGGAGAAGGTGGCCAGTTGGGTAGGTGGGCTGACTGCCGCGCTGGACCAGCCCGCATGAGCCCGCGCCTGCGCCTGCAGCCCGAAGCGGTCGGCATCGGCATGACCTCCCAGCGCGTGCGCGACCGGCTGGTCGAGCGCCTGCGCGAGGCCGGCATCGCCGACGAAGACACGCTCAATGCCATCCGCGTGGTGCCCCGACATCTGTTCATCGACGAAGCGCTGGCCTCACGTGCCTACGAAGACACCGCGCTGCCGATCGGCCACGGCCAGACCATCTCCCAGCCGTGGGTGGTGGCCCGCATGACCGAAGCGGTGCTGAAATGCGCACCGAAGACCGTGCTGGAAGTCGGCACCGGCTCGGGTTACCAGGCCGCGGTGCTGGGCGCGGTAGGGCTGGAGGTCTACACCGTGGAGCGCATCGGCGACCTGTTGCGGCAGGCGCGCAAGCGCTTCCGGGCGCTGGGCATGAACATCCGCACCAAGCACGACGATGGCCGCGCCGGCTGGGCCGAGCACGGTCCCTTCGATGCGATCGTGGTGACCGCCGCGGCACCGGCGCTGGTGGATGCGCTGGTTGAACAGCTGGCCGTGGGCGGCCGCCTGGTGGCCCCGGTGGGTGGCCCCGGTGCGCAGTCGCTGGTGCAGTTGACCCGTCGCGATGACGGCAGCATTGAACAGCAGGTACTGGCACCGGTCACGTTCGTGCCGTTGCTGTCTGGCATGCTGGATTGATTCCCAGGAGCGTTACGTCATGAAGATCTTTGGTCCGCTGTACGAGCGGGCGATGAAGTGGGCCGCGCACGAGCGCGCCCCGACCTATCTCACCGTGCTCAGCTTCATCGAGGCCATCATCTTCCCGGTGATGCCCGAGGTGATGCTGGCTCCGATGTGCGTGGCCCAGCCCAAGCGCGGCTGGTGGTTTGCCACCCTGAGCCTGTCCGGCTCGATGGCCGGTGCACTGGTCGGCTACGCGTTGGGGCATTACGCCTTTGAAGTGCTCAAGCCGGTGTTCGCCGCGCTGGGCATGTTGACCAGCATCGAGAGCGGCATCGCGGTGGTGCAGGCCAAGATGGCCGAGTCGCCGTGGGCGGTGTTCACCTTCCTGGTGCTGGGCGGCTTCATGCCGATCCCGATGAAGGTCTTCACATGGGCATCGGGTATCGTCGGCGTGCCGTTGCCGCAGTACTTCCTGAGCATGTTGATCGGCCGGGGCAAGCGCGTGTTCGTGCTGGCCGCGGTGATCCGTATTGGTGGACCGCGCGCGGAAGCTGCGCTGCGGCGTTGGATTGAACCGCTGGGCTGGATCGCGACCGTGCTGGTCGTGGCGCTGGTCGCCTGGCTTGTCTGGAGGTCGAAGTTCGCATGAGTGCTGATCGGTTGAACAAGGGAATGCGCGCCACGGCGCTGCTGCTGGCGGTGGCCACGCTGGGCGCGTGCGGTACCGCGACGGTGGTGAAGCCGGCTGGCGGCCGGGGCGGCACCGTGCACACCACGCCGCAGGCGTCGGTGGCCAAGCCGGGCCAGACCGCGGTGATCCGCAAGGGCGACACCCTGTATGCGCTGGCGCGCATCCACAACATCACCCCGCGCGATTTGGCCGCCTGGAACGGGCTGTCCGAGCCGTACACGATCTATCCGGGGCAGACCCTCAAGCTGTATCCGGGTGGCGGCGCACCGGGTCGGGCGCCGACCACGGTGGTGACCGCGCCGCGTCCCGGCACGACCACCCCGGTGGCCACGCCGACGCCGTCGCCGACCACCGCCATCAAGAGCAACATCAGCTGGCGCTGGCCGGCCGATGGGGCATTGGTGGGCAGGTTCGTGGGGGCCGACGTCACCAAGCAGGGCGTGGACATTGCCGGCAGCAGCGGCCAGCCGGTCCGCGCCACGGCGCAGGGCGTGGTGGTGTATTCCGGTGCCGGCCTGGTCGGCTTCGGTGAACTGATCATCATCAAGCACAGCGACCAGTGGCTGTCGGCCTATGGCCACAACCGCAAGCGCCTGGTCAACGAGGGCCAAAGCGTGAAGGCGGGCGAGCAGATTGCCGAGATGGGCCGTACCGGCACCACCCGCGACATGCTCCACTTCGAGATCCGTTACAACGGCAAGCCGGTCGACCCGCTGCTGTACCTGCCGCCGCGGTAATCGGAGCAGCCGACCAACGGTCGGCTCTACCGGGTATTTCCGCGCAGCCGACCGACGGTCGGCTCTACCGGGTATTCCGTGCAGCCGACCAACGGTCGGCTCTACCGGGGATTCCGCGCAGCCGACCGACGGTCGGCTCTACCGGGCATTCCGTGCAGCCGACCAACGGTCGGCTCTACCGGGCATTCCGTGTAGCCGACCAACGGTGGGCTCTACCGGGTATTCCGCGACCGGGTAGAGCGACGCCATGCGTCGCTGCGGGGTCGAACATGCAGGCCCTTCCGCACCCGCGTACCCACCCATGGGGTGGCTCAACATCCGGGCCGGGGCCATAGGCACAAAAAAGGCCGCTCGCGGCGGCCTTTCCTGAACGAAAATCGCCGGTTTCAGCCGGTCAGGATGAACGCCGCCGCCACCTTGCGGCCTTCGCCGGCCAGGATGTTGAAGGTCCGGGCCGCCGCCGGGTTGTTCATCACTTCCAGGCCGATGCCACGGGTCAGGCAGGCGGCCATCACGGCGGCCGGCGGGAACACCTGGGTTTCGCCCGTGCCCAGGACCACCAGCGCCGGATTCAGCGCCAGCACCGGCTGCAGGTGCTCGGGGGTCAGTTCGGCAATATTGGCCACCGGCCACGCCTCGATCAGCGTTTCCGGGGTCAGCACGAAGCTGCTGGCCAGGGTGCGGTCATTCACCTTCGCGGTGCGGCCATCGGCGGCGCGCAGGGCGTAGGCGTAATCGGGCAGTTCGTGACTCAGTTGCATCGTGGGGTCCGGATCAGCCGCGCGGCAGCACGATCTGGCGCATTTCCTTGCTCGGGCGGTACAGCACGGCCACATGGCCGATGCGCTGCACCAGCGCGGCGCCAGAGGCGGTGGTCAGTTCGGCGATCATGGCGTCACGGGCATCGCGGTCTTCGGCGGCCACCTTCACCTTGATCAGTTCATGGCGTTCCAGAACTTCCTCCAGTTCGGCCAGGAAGGCCGGCGTGACCCCCTTGCCGCCGATCTGCAGCAGGGCTTTCAGATCATGGGCATGGCCGCGGAGGAAGCGGGTCTGGGCAGAGGTCAGGGCAATAGACATTCAGGAACAAGCGGTTAACTGGGGCGATCAGGGTATCATGACCACCCGTTCCGGCCCTATTACCAATGGTATCGCGCAGCAAGAGCAGTCAACGCTGGTTGAAAGAACACTTTTCCGACCCCTTCGTGAAGAAGGCGCAGGCAGAGGGCATGCGCTCGCGCGCCGCTTACAAGCTGGAGGAGCTGCTCGCGCGTGACCGGTTGCTGAAGCCGCACATGGTGGTGGTCGACCTGGGCGCGGCCCCGGGCGGCTGGTCCCAGCAGGTGCGCCGGCAGATCGGCGACACCGGCCGGGTGCTGGCCCTGGACATCCTGGAGATGCCGCCGCTGGCCGGCGTGGAGTTCCTTCACGGAGACTTCAGGGAGCAAACCGTCCTATCGGAGTTTGAAGCGATGCTGGGGGATCAGCCGGTAGACCTTGTTCTGTCGGATATGGCCCCCAATAAAAGTGGCATGGACGCGGTCGACCAGCCGCGGATGATGCACCTGGCGGAGTTGGCGTTGGAATTTGCCGACAACCATCTCAAGCCGGGTGGTGCGTTCCTGATCAAGCTGTTCCAGGGCGTGGGCTTTGACGACTACGTGCGCGAGATGCGCCGCCGGTACGACAAGGTCGCCATCCGCAAGCCGGAAGCGTCCCGCAAGCGCTCTCCCGAGGTGTATGCCTTGGGGCAGGGCAAACGCGCGCAGATCAAGTAAGCTCAACCATACGAATCGCGTCAGGAATTAGAGGAACACCGGAGCCAATGAGGATGAACGACTTGACCAAGAACCTCCTGCTATGGGTGGTCGTCGCCGTGGTGCTGATGGTGGTCTTCCAGAGCTTCTCGCCCAAGAGCAGCGGCGCGGGAGCCCAGGGCGCGACCTATTCGCAGTTCCTGGACCAGGTGGACAGCGGCAACGTACAGAAGGTCACCTTTGCCGGTGACGTGCGCGGCGGCACCAGCCAGCTTTCCTACACCACCCGTGGCGGCCAGTCGGCCACCATCACCGCGCCCTACGATCGTGACCTGATCAACGTGCTGCGCGGCAAGAACGTGGAAATCGTCCAGGAAGAGCCGTCCAGCGGCATCTCGCTGGGCGCCATCTTGATGAACTTCCTCCCGGTGATCCTGATCATCGGCTTCTGGTTGTTCATCATGCGGCAGATGCAGGGCGGCGGTGGCGGCTCCAAGGGCGCCATGTCCTTCGGCAAGTCGCGCGCCAAGCTGCAGGGCGAGGACCAGATCAAGGTCACCTTCGCCGACGTCGCCGGCTGCGACGAAGCCAAGGAAGAAGTCGGCGAACTGGTCGACTTCCTGCGCGACCCGACCAAGTTCACCAAGCTGGGCGGCAAGATCCCGCGCGGCGTGCTGATGGTCGGTCCGCCCGGTACCGGCAAGACCCTGCTGGCCCGCGCCATCGCCGGCGAGGCCAAGGTCCCGTTCTTCTCGATCTCCGGTTCGGATTTCGTGGAAATGTTCGTCGGCGTCGGCGCCAGCCGCGTCCGCGACATGTTCGAGCAGGCCAAGAAGCAGGCGCCGTGCATCATCTTCATCGATGAAATCGACGCCGTTGGTCGCCACCGTGGTGCCGGCCTGGGCGGCGGTCATGACGAACGCGAGCAGACCCTGAACCAGCTGCTGGTCGAGATGGACGGCTTCGAGGGAGGCGAGGGCGTGATCGTCATCGCCGCCACCAACCGTCCCGACGTGCTGGATCCGGCGCTGCTGCGTCCGGGTCGCTTCGACCGCCAGGTCGTGGTGGGCCTGGCCGACGTGCGCGGCCGCGAGCAGATCCTCAAGGTGCACATGCGCAAGCTGCCGCTGGCCGACGACGTCGAGCCGATGGTGATCGCGCGCGGTACCCCGGGCTTCTCCGGTGCGGACCTGGCCAACCTGTGCAACGAGGCGGCGCTGTTCGCCGCGCGTGGTGGCGAGAAGGAAGTCCGCATGGACCACTTCGACCGTGCCCGCGACAAGATCCTGATGGGTGCCGAGCGCCGTTCGATGGCGATGAGCGAAGAAGAAAAGACGCTCACCGCCTACCACGAAGCCGGCCATGCCATCGTCGGCCGCCTGGTGCCCGAGCATGATCCGGTCTACAAGGTCACCATCATCCCGCGCGGTCGCGCGCTGGGCGTGACCATGTACCTGCCGGAAGGCGACAAGTACTCGATGAACCGCGTGGCGATCGAATCGCAGCTGTGCTCGCTGTACGGCGGTCGTGTGGCCGAAGAGCTGATTTTCGGTACCGACAAGGTCACCACCGGCGCGTCCAACGACATCGAGCGCGCCACCAAGATGGCCCGCAACATGGTTACCAAGTGGGGCCTGTCCGACGAGCTGGGTCCGATCGCCTACGGCGAGGAAGACGATGAAGTGTTCCTGGGCCGTTCGGTGACCCAGCACAAGAGCGTCTCCGACGACACCGCGCGCCGCATCGATGAAGTGGTGCGCAGCATCCTGGACAAGGCCTACGCCCGGACCACCGAGCTGCTGACCGCCAACCTCGACAAGCTGCACACCATGTCGCAGCTGCTGCTGCAGTACGAGACGATCGACGTGCCGCAGATCGATGCGGTCATGGAAGGTCGCGATCCGCCGCCGCCGATGGGCTGGGAAAAGTCCAACAAGGACGGTGGCAACGGCAGCAACAACGACAAGGGCGGCGACGCCCGTCCGGTGCCGCCGATCGCCGGTCCTGCCGAGCAGCTGTAAGCAGGCAGTGATGTGAATGACGAAGGCCGGGGCAACCCGGCCTTCGTCGTTTCCGCGCCATAATGGCGCCCTCGTTTTCGTCGTCCGTTCCGGAGCTGCCATGTCCATCCCGCCCCCGACCCCGGTGTCGCACACCGCCGAAATGGTGATCGCCACGGTGGTGGGCGTAGGCATCGGCCTGTTCCGCGACAACTTCCTGCTGGGCGCCGGCATCGGCATCGCGTTGGGCATCCTGCTGAGCATTGCCAAGACGCTGTACGTGGATCGCAAGCGCCGCCAGCAACGCTGAGCGAGGCGTCCCGGGCTGGTGGCGATGGGCCGGCGTAAACTACGCGCTGGCGTATTCCGTGGACCTGCCCATGTTCGACATTTCCCCCCAGCTCGATTGCGGCGGCCGCGTGCTGCGACTGGACCGCCCGCGCGTGATGGGCATCGTCAACGTCACCCCGGATTCGTTCTCCGACGGCGGCGCCCACGACACCGTGGAGGCGGCGGTCGCGCATGGCCTGCAGCTGGTGGCCGAGGGCGCCGACCTGCTGGACATCGGGGGCGAGTCCACCCGTCCCGGCAGTGCGCCGGTGCCGGTGGAGGAAGAGCTGCGCCGGGTGATCCCGGTGATCGAGCGGTTGGCGGCGGAAACCGCGGTGCCGATCAGCATCGACACCTTCAAGCCGGCGGTGATGCGTGCCGCCGTGGCCGCCGGCGCCGGCATGATCAATGACATCCATGCCCTGCGTCAGCCCGGTGCGCTGGACGCGGCCGCCGACCTCGGCGTGCCCGTGGTGCTGATGCACATGCAGGGCGAGCCGGGCAGCATGCAGGACACCCCGCACTACCACGACGTGGTGGCCGAGGTGCATCGCTTCCTGACCGAGCGCATGTTCCAGGCCGAGATGGCCGGTGTGGCCAAGAAGCACCTGGTCATCGACCTGGGCTTCGGCTTCGGCAAGACCACCGAACACAACATGACCTTGCTGGCACGCTCGGCGCGGTTCCTCAATCTCGGCGTGCCGATGCTGGCGGGCCTGTCGCGCAAGCGCAGCATCGGCGAGCTGACCGGCCGCGAGCAGCCGCGCGACCGCGTGGCCGGCTCGGTGGCCGCGCACCTGATTGCCGCCCAGCGCGGCGCGATGCTGCTGCGCGTGCACGACGTGGCTGCCACGGTCGACGCACTCAAGGTATGGGCGGCGGTGGACGCGGTGCCGATGCCGCGCGTGGACGCCGCCCCGGCGATGCCGCGCTGGCCGGACGACGCCTGATGGGCGCAGACCAGCGTCCGCTGGCGATCGCGGTGATGGGCCCGACGGCGTCGGGCAAGACCGCCACCGCGATCGCACTGGCCCAACAGCTGGGCGGCGAGATTGTCAGCGTCGATTCGGCGCTGGTCTATCGCGGCCTGGAGATCGGGTCGGCCAAGCCGGATGCGGCCGAGCGCGCGCAGGCCCCGCACCACCTGCTGGACCTGCGCGATCCGTGGCAGACCTATTCAGCGGCCGAGTTCGCCGCCGATGCCGCGCGCGCCGTCGCCGACATCGTCGCCCGTGGCCGCATGCCGATCCTGGCCGGCGGCACCGGGCTGTATTTCCGTGCGCTGCTGCAGGGGCTGTCGCCGATGCCACCGGCCGATCCCGACACCCGCGCGCGGATTGCCGAACAGGCGGCCGCCGAGGGCTGGGCGGCGCTGCACGCCGAACTGGCCGGCATCGACCCGGTGGCCGCGGCGCGCATTCACGCGACCGATCCCCAGCGCATCCAGCGTGCGCTGGAGGTGTACCGGCTGAGCGGCACCCCGATCAGCGAATGGCAGAAGCTGCCCGGCGTGGATCGCCTGCCGGTGCGTACCCTCAAGCTGGTGCTGGCCCCGCGCGAGCGCAGCGTCCTGCATCAGCGCATCGAGACCCGCTTCGACGCCATGCTGGCCCACGGCTTCCTGGACGAGGTCCGCGCCCTGCGCGCCCTGCCGGAGATGACCCGGGTGGCGGCGCCGCTGGACCTGCCGGCCATCCGCGCGGTCGGTTATCGCCAGGCCTGGGAATTCCTGGACGGGCAGGGCAGTGCCAGCCAGTTCCGCGACCGGGGCATCCAGGCCACCCGCCAGCTGGCCAAGCGCCAGCTGACCTGGCTGCGCGGCGAGCTTGATGTGCGCTGGTTCGACCCCCATCTGGATAAGGCTTCCCTGGCAGACGCGGTGTCGACCTTCGTCGCACGCTGACTCCACGCCTTCTCCCCTCCGGCCCGTGTACCATCAAGGATTCCGGTGGGCGGCGGGGGCCGTGGAACTGCCGGAAGACCATAAAAACAATAATCAGGAGTTGGCAATGTCCAAGGGGCAATCGCTGCAGGACCCGTTTCTCAATGCACTTCGGCGCGAGCGCGTGCCGGTTTCGGTGTATCTGGTCAATGGCATCAAGCTGCAGGGAACGATTGAATCGTTCGATCAGTTCGTGGTGCTGCTGCGTAATACGGTGAGCCAGATGGTGTACAAGCACGCCATTTCGACCGTGGTACCGGCACGCAACGTGCGGGTCGGTCCGGGCGGCGGCTATGTGCAGTCCAATGAAGGTGGCGCCGAAGGCGTCCAAGGTGAAGACGACGTTGAGTAATACGTTCGGTATTTTCGGAGAACTGCGTGTTTGACCGTTCCAAGCGAGGCGAACACGCACTCCTGATCCAGCCGCATTCCGGCCGGCTCGAAGACGATGTGCTTGAAGAGTTCACCGATCTGGCCCGCTCGGCAGGGGCCAGCATCGCGGCGACCGTGACCGCGCGCATCGATCGGCCCAATCCGTCGATCCTGATCGGCACCGGCAAGCTGGACGAGGTGAAAGCCGTGGCCGATGCCACCGGCGCCGACCTGATCCTGGTCAATCATGCGCTGTCGCCGGGGCAGGAACGCAACCTCGAACGCTTCCTGGAACGGCGCGTGATCGACCGTTCCGGGTTGATTCTGGACATCTTCGCCCAGCGTGCGCGCAGCCACGAAGGCAAACTGCAGGTCGAGCTGGCGCAGTTGCGCCACATGTCCACCCGGCTGATCCGCGGCTGGACCCATCTGGAGCGTCAGCGCGGCGGTTCCATCGGCCTGCGCGGCCCGGGTGAAACCCAGCTGGAAACCGACCGCCGCCTGCTCCAGAAGCGGGTCGAGCAGCTGCAGAAGAAGCTGGAAAAAGTGGAAGTGCAGCGCACCCAGATGCGCCGCGCACGCGTGCGCAGCGAGTTGCCGCGCGTGGCCCTGGTGGGCTACACCAATGCGGGCAAGTCGACGCTGTTCAATGCGCTGACCGGTGCCGAGGCGTATGCCGCCGACAAGCTGTTTGCCACCCTCGACCCGACCGTGCGCCGCATCATCGTGCCCGGTGGCAGCGTCGTGCTGGCCGACACCGTCGGCTTCGTGCGCGACCTGCCGCATGAGCTGGTGGCTGCGTTCCGCTCGACCCTGAGCGAAGCGCGCGAAGCCGATTTCCTGCTGCACATCGTCGATGCGGCCGATCCGCACCGCGAGGAGCGCATCGCCCAGGTCGACGAAGTACTGGCCGACGTCGGTGCAGGGGATCTGCCGCAGCTGCTGGTCTTCAACAAGATCGACCGCATCGACGGTGCCGACGTGCGTCACGACGCGCAGGACGGCATCCCCGATGAGGCGCGCCGTGAGCGGGTCTGGATTTCCGCGCGCGACGGGCTTGGCCTGCCGCTGCTGCAGTCCGTACTGGGCAAGCGGCTGGGCCTGCAGCATGTCACCGGCGAACTGCGGCTGCCGCCCAGTGCCGGCCGGCTGCGCTCGCGCCTGCACCAGCTGGAAGTGGTGCGCAGCGAACAGGCCGACGAAGACGGCTGGCTGCTGGATGTCGACCTGCCCATCGCCGAGGCCGAGAAACTGGCGGCGGGCGAGGGCGGCGAACCGATCCGCGCCCTACTGCCGGAAAAGCTGCCGGAGTGGTAGCCCCGGCCGGCGCCCACGCCCCGTAGCGCCGGGCTCTGCCCGGCTGTTCGCGATCCGTAGCGCCGGGCTCTGCCCGGCAGTTCGCGATTCGTAGCGCCGGGCTCTGCCCGGCTGTTCGACACCTTCAAGCCGGGCAGAGCCCGGCTCTACATGCATCGGCCGCCCACGGGCACCGGTCGCGACACTGCGTCGCACGCCCCGCACACGACACCGCCGTCGATATCGGCTAAAACGGGGGCATTCGTCCCCCGTTCCAGGATCCCCATGCACGTCCCCACCGATGCCGAACTCGGCGTCCTCGCCCGTGATGTCGGCCAGCGCCTGCAGCAGGCTGCCCTGCAACTGGTCAGCGCCGAAAGCTGCAGCGGCGGCTGGATCGCCAAGGCGATGACCGACGTGGCCGGCTCGTCGGCGTTCTTCGATTGCGGCATGGTGGTCTACAGCTACGAGGCCAAGCAGCGGCTGCTCGGCGTGCGCGCGCACACCCTGGAACAGTTCGGCGCGGTCAGCCGTGAAACGGTGCTGGAAATGGTCTCCGGCGCGTTGATCAATTCCGGCGCCGGCATGGCCGTGGCCGTGACCGGCATTGCCGGCCCCGGCGGCGGCAGCCCGGACAAACCGGTGGGCAGCGTCTGGATCGGCTGGAAGCAACGCGGCGGTTACGCCCGGGCGCAGCTGTTCCAGTTCGATGGCGACCGCGATGCCATCCGCCGCCAGACAGTGCAGCAGGCACTGACGGGAATTTTCGCCCCGGTGTGACATCCTGAGCGCGTGCGTCGACAGGAGCTGTACCGATGTGGGAAACGCTGGGCACCGTGCGCGACCTGGGGCGATTGCAGGAAATCGCCTCGGTCCTGATCCGCTATGGCTTTGGCGACCTGGTGCGCCGGATCGGCCTGGCCGACGTGCTGGAGCGGGCCGGGCGCCTGCTGCACTGGAACGACACCGAGATGCTGCGCATGACCGCCCCGGTGCGGGTGCGTCGCGCAATGGAGGACCTGGGCCCCACCTTCGTCAAACTCGGGCAGGTGCTGGCCACCCGCGTGGACCTGTTCCCGCCGGACTGGATCGCCGAATTCTCCGAACTGCAGAACGCCGTGCCCGCGCTGCCCTACGCGCAGGTGCGCGAGCAGCTGGAAGCCGACCTGGGCGCGCCAGCCACCGAGGTATTCGCGTGGCTGGATGAAACCCCGATGGCGGCCGCCTCGCTGGCCCAGGCCCATCGCGCAACCCTGCACGATGGCACCGCGGTGGTGCTGAAGATCCGCCGACCCGGCATCCGCGAAGTGATCGAGGCCGACCTGCGCCTGCTGGCCCGGCTGGCCGAGATCGTCGAAGCGCGCCTGCCGGACCTGCAGCGCTACCGCCCGGCCGAAGTGGTGCAGCAGTTCCAGGTATCGCTGCGTCGCGAGCTGGATTTCGCTGCCGAATGCCGCAACGCCGAGCGTATCGCCCGCAACTTCCAGGGGCGCCAGGACATCCTGATACCCAACGTGCACTGGCAGTGGACCTGCGAAAGCCTCAACGTGCAGGACTTCGTGGATGGCATTCCCGGGCGCGACCTGGTCGGCGTCGACGCAGCCGGCCTGGACCGCGTGCAGCTGGCGCGACGTGGCGCCCACATCGTGCTCAAGATGGTGCTGGAGGACGGGTGTTTCCATGCCGACCCGCACCCGGGCAACATCATTTACCTGCGCGACGGGCGGATCGGCGTGATCGATTTCGGCATGGTCGGTGCCATTTCCGAACAGCGTCGCTTCCAGGTCGCGCAGCTGCTGCACGGGCTGGTCAGCCAGGAGCCTGAAGCGGTCTCGGACGTGCTGCTGGACTGGGCCGGTGGCGTGGACGTGGACGAATCGCGGCTGCAGCAGGACATCAGCACCTTCGTCGACCAGTACCGTGGCGTGCCGCTCAAGGACCTGCACATGGGCCTGATGCTGGGCAACATCACCACGCTGCTGCGCCAGTACTCGCTGACCCTGCCGGCCGATCTGGCGCTGATGATCAAGACCTTCCTGACCCTGGAGGGCATGGGCCGCCAGCTCGACCCGCAGTTCGACATGGCCAGTGCGGCGCGGCCCTACCTGGAACGGGTGATGTGGCAGCGCTATGCCCCCGGCGCGGTGCTCAAACGCGGCAAGCGCAGCCTGGTCGGGGTGATGGACCTGCTCGGCGACCTGCCGCGCGACGTCCGCCGCCTGCTGCAGATGGCGCGCCGCGGGCGCCTGCAGCTGAAAGTAGAAACCACCGCGCTGCAAGGCTTCGGCGACCAGGTCAACCGCGCCGCCAACCGGCTGGTGATGGGCATCGTGACCGCCGCGCTGATCATCGGCTCCTCCATCGTCATGCACAGCGTAGGCGGCGTCTCCAGCCGCTGGCTGCTGGCGCTGGGCGTGGCCGGCTTCATCGGCGCGGGTTTCTGTGGCGTGTGGATACTGTTTTCGATCTGGCGCAGCGGCAAGAACCCCTAGGGTTCTTGCCGCTGGGATCCGAAGGATCCCGCAATCTGCCGCCAACGCGGCAGATTGCACGTAGAGCCGACCGTTGGTCGGCTGCTCTACCCGACCGCCTTCATGACCCTCCAGCCCCGTCGCCGCCCTCACTTCGCCGGCCATGAACGCCAGATCGCGGCCACCCACCAACGGTCGGTGGCTACCGGTCCAGCCACCACAGATCAGGTTCGCCGCCCATACGCCGTTGCAGCCCGATCAGACACCGCCCGGTAGAGCCACCCCACGGGTGGCTGCTCTCCGTTTCGGCCGTCATGAACCTCTGATCCTTGGGATTGCACACGCCAAACCCCGGAAACACAGTCGAAGCCGACAAAGATCCTCGCCGCCATGCATTGCCGCGCGTTCGCGCGGCCACCGACCAACGGTCGGCGGCTACCGGCTCAGCCAATACAGATCTGGTTCGCCCACACGCGCTTGCCGAAGGATCAGACACCGCCCGGTAGAGCCACCCCATGGGTGGCTGCTCTCCGTTTCGGCCGTCATGAACCTCTGATCCAAGAGATTGCACACCCTAAACCCCGGAAACCGAGCCGAAGCCGACAAGAAACCTCGCCGCCATGCATGGCCGCGCGTTCGCGCGGTCACCGACCAACGGTCGGTGGCTACGAACTGCTGAGGGCTTCGGTGAGGGTGGGATGGTCCTGCCTCTGCTTGCTCTTCTTCTGTGGGCACTTGCGTGCCCACATCGTTAGTAGTAATACTACTAACCATGGACCTGACCGATACCCAGCAGGCGATCCTGCAGTTGATCGCCGAGCGTATAGAGACCGATGGCGCACCGCCGTCGCAGACGGAAATCGCCCGCGCGTTCGGCTTCAAGGGCGTGCGCGCGGCCCAGTACCATCTGGAAGCGCTGGAGCAGGCCGGGGCGATCCGTCGCATTCCCGGGCAGGCCCGCGGCATCCGGCTGGTGCAGGCGCCGCCGCTGCAGGACGGCCTGCCGGCCTCGCTGTCGGTGCCGGCATTGCCCGACCACGTACTGCGCCTTCCGGTGCTGGGCCGGGTCGCTGCCGGTCTGCCGATCGGCGCGGACATCGGGTCCGACGATTTCGTGGTGCTCGACCGGGTGTTCTTCTCGCCCGCGCCGGATTACCTGCTCAAGGTGCAGGGCGATTCGATGATCGACGAAGGCATCTTCGACGGCGACCTGATCGGCGTGCACCGCACCCGCGACGCCCGCTCGGGCCAGATCGTGGTGGCGCGCATCGATGACGAGATCACCGTCAAGCTGCTCAAGATGGGCAAGGACCGCATCCGGTTGCTGCCGCGCAACCCCGATTACAAGCCGATCGAAGTGCTGCCCGACCAGGACTTCGCAATCGAAGGCCTCTATTGCGGCCTGCTGCGGCCCAACCGCTGACCCCTCTACTACGTAAAACCTGCACGGTCTTTTGTGGCGATTCTCTGGTTCCGCTGAGGTTGGTACGGATGTCCGATAATTTTTTTCCGAACGCCGGGCAGAATCTCAGCCTGTGCGATACGCCAGCCTTAAAGTGAACCCATGGCCAAGAAGACTTCCAAAGACAGCACCTCCACCGACACGACCTCTGCAAGGACCACTCCGATGGACGAAAACAAAAAGCGTGCCCTCACCGCCGCGCTGAGCCAGATCGAAAAGCAGTTCGGCAAGGGCGCCGTGATGCGCATGGGCGACCGCGTCGTCGAGGCGGTCGAGGTCATCCCCACCGGTTCGCTGATGCTGGATATCGCACTCGGCATTGGTGGCCTGCCCAAGGGGCGTGTCGTTGAAATCTACGGTCCGGAATCGTCGGGCAAGACCACCCTGACCCTGCAGGCCATTGCCGAATGCCAGAAGAAGGGCGGCACCGCCGCCTTCATCGACGCCGAGCATGCACTGGACCCGATCTACGCCGCCAAGCTGGGTGTGAACGTGGACGACCTGCTGCTGTCGCAGCCCGATACCGGTGAGCAGGCGCTGGAAATCGCCGACATGCTGGTGCGGTCCAGCTCCGTGGACATCGTGGTGGTCGACTCGGTCGCCGCGCTGACCCCCAAGGCCGAAATCGAAGGCGAAATGGGCGACCAGCTGCCGGGCCTGCAGGCCCGTCTGATGAGCCAGGCGCTGCGCAAGCTCACCGGCAACATCAAGCGCTCCAATACCCTGGTGGTGTTCATCAACCAGTTGCGCCACAAGATCGGCGTGATGATGCCGGGCCAGAGCCCGGAAGTGACCACCGGCGGCAACGCCTTGAAGTTCTACGCCTCGGTCCGCCTGGACATCCGCCGCATCGGCGCGATCAAGAAGGGCGACGAGATCATCGGCAACCAGACCAAGATCAAGGTCGTCAAGAACAAGCTGGCACCTCCCTTCAAGCAGGTCATCACCGAGATCCTGTACGGCGAAGGCATCAGCCGCGAAGGCGAACTGATCGACATGGGCGTGGAAGCCAAGCTGGTTGAGAAGGCCGGCGCCTGGTACAGCTACGGCGATGAGCGCATCGGCCAGGGCAAGGACAATGCCCGCGGTTACCTGCGCGACAACCCGCAGATTGCCCAGCGCCTGGAAGCCGAGCTGCGCGAGAAGTTCCAGCCGGAAGAGGCCGCCCGTGAAGGCGGGGACGACGTGGAAGACGACGTCGAGTGAGTTTCCTGCGGGGCAGGGCAGCGCCGTCAGTGACGCTCGCCCTGCACCGCGGTTTCCGTATTCCCCCGACGGGGGGAGCGCCAGGGACGGCGCATTTGATTGAGTAAAGGTCGCCATGCAGGATTCCGACAGCCCGGCACCCCGCCGTAAACGCCGTGTCAGTGAACAGACCCCGGTCCAACGGGCGCTGGGCCTGCTGGTGCGCCGGGAGCACTCGCGCAAGGAACTGACCCGCAAGCTGCAGGCCCGGGGCATCGAGACCGAGGCCGCCGTGGCGGCGGTCGACAAGCTGAGCGAGGCGGGCTGGCAGGACGACACCCGGTTCGCCGAGAACCTGGTCCGGATCCGGGCCAACACCGGCTACGGTCCGATCCATATCCGTGCCGAACTGGGCACCCATGGGCTGGACAGCGAACAGATCGCACTGGCCATGGACACCTTCGAGGGCGATTGGGCCGAAAATGCCCGGGATCTGGTCTGCCGTCGTTTCGGCGAGGCCGGCCCCCAGGAGCTGCCGCAACGCCGTAAAGCGGCCGATCTGCTGGCCCGGCGCGGGTTCGACGGCGACACCATTCGGCGCGCCACCCGCTACGACCCTGACGACTGAGCGGCCCGGGCCTGATACCCTTTGTGGTTTCGGCGGTCCAGCAGCGACACCCGGCCATTGGGGCTGAGTGCCATGGACCGGCCGGCCCGCATAAAGCCAGCCCCCATGAACGCATCCGTCACATTCACTACCTCCCAGATCCGCAGCGATTTCCTTGAGTTCTTCAAGGGAAAGGGCCACACCATCGTGCCGTCGGCGCCTCTGGTGCCGGGCAATGATCCGACCCTGCTGTTCACCAACTCCGGCATGGTGCAGTTCAAGGACGTGTTCCTTGGCGCGGAAAAGCGCAGCTACGTGCGCGCCGCGGACGTCCAGCGCTGCCTGCGCGCCGGCGGCAAGCACAACGACCTGGACCAGGTCGGCTATACCGCGCGTCACCACACCTTCTTCGAAATGCTGGGCAACTGGTCCTTCGGCGACTACTTCAAGAAGGACGCCATCGCCTGGGCATGGGAGCTGCTGACCCAGGTCTGGAAGCTGCCGGCCGAGCGCCTGCTGGTCACGGTCTACCAGACCGATGACGAGGCCTATGCGCTGTGGCGCGACATGATCGGCATCCCGGAAGCGCGCATCGTGCGCATCGGCGACAACAAGGGTGCGCCGTTCGCGTCGGACAACTTCTGGCAGATGGCCGAAACCGGCCCGTGCGGCCCGTGCACCGAGATCTTCTATGACCACGGCGACCACATCGCCGGCGGCCCCCCGGGCTCGCCGGACGAAGACGGCGACCGCTTCATCGAAATCTGGAACCTGGTGTTCATGCAGTTCGATCGCCAGCCCGACGGCACCCTGGTGCCGCTGCCGGCGCCCTGCGTGGACACCGGCATGGGTCTGGAGCGCCTGGCCGCGATCCTGCAGCACGTGCACACCAACTATGAAATCGACCTGTTCCAGGCGCTGATCCGCAAGGCCAGCGAACTGACCGGCATGGCCGACCTGGAGAACAAGTCGCTGCGTGTCATCGCCGACCATATCCGGGCCTGTTCGTTCCTGATCGTCGATGGCGTGCTGCCGTCCAACGAAGGCCGAGGCTACGTGCTGCGCCGGATCATCCGTCGCGCGCTGCGCCACGGCTGGATGCTGGGCGTGCGCCAGCCGTTCTTCAGCAAGCTGGTGCCGACCCTGGTCGAGCAGATGGGCGTGGCCTATCCGGAACTGCCGGCCCAGGCCGACACCGTGGTGCGCGCGCTGCAGGCCGAGGAAGAGCGTTTCGCTGAAACTCTCGACGCGGGCATGAAGATCTTCGACGACGTGGCGGCCAAGGTCAGTGACGGCGTGATCCCGGGCGTGGATGCCTTCCGCCTGTACGACACCTACGGCTTCCCGGTCGACCTGACCGCCGACATCGCCCGCGAGCGCGACATGACGGTGGACATGGACGGCTTCAACGCCGCGATGGACAACCAGCGCGAAACCGCGCGCGCGGCGGGCAAGTTCGGCGGCGGCGTGACCCTGTCCGCCGACCTGGTGGCCACGCTCAAGCCGACCGTGTTCCTGGGCTACGACCGCCTGCAGGCCGACGGTCTGACCGTGCTGGCCATGCTCAAGGACGGTCGCCCGGTCGACGCGGCGCAGGCCGGTGACGAGGTGATCGTGATCACCGACCAGACCCCGTTCTACGCCGAATCCGGCGGCCAGGTCGGCGACACCGGTGAACTCGCCGGTGCGGGTGGGCAGGTACAGGTCAGCGACACCCAGAAGTTCGCCGGCCAGTTCCATGGCCACGTCGGCACGATCACCCAGGGCAGCCTGAAGGTCGGCGATGTGCTGCGTGGCCAGGTCGATGGCGAGCGCCGTGGCGCCACCATCCTCAACCACTCCGCCACCCACCTGCTGCACGCCGCCCTGCGCGAAGTGCTGGGCACCCATGTGCAGCAGAAGGGCTCGCTGGTGGCGCCGGACCGCCTGCGCTTCGACTTCGCGCACTTCGCCCCGATCAGCGCCGAGGACCTGGCGGTCGTCGAGCGCAAGGTCAACGCGCAGGTGCGCGCCAACAACGCCGTCGAAGTGCACAACATGGCCATGCAGGAAGCGCTGGACTTCGGCGCGATGGCGCTGTTCGGCGAGAAGTATGGCGAGAACGTGCGCGTGCTGAAGATGGGCGATTACTCCACCGAACTGTGCGGCGGTACCCACGTGGGCCGCACCGGTGACATCGGCCTGTTCAAGATCACCTCCGAAGGCGGTGTGTCCTCGGGTGTGCGCCGCATTGAAGCGGTGACCGGGCAGGGCGCGCTGGATTACGTGGCCCACGAAGAGGCCGTGCTCGGCGAAGCGGCGTCGCTGCTCGGCGGCAACGCCGGCGACGTGGTCGACAAGATCCGCCAGCTCGGTGAGCGCCAGAAGAAGCTGGAACGCGAACTGGACGCATTGAAGGCCAAGCAGGCTGCGGGCGCCACCGCCGATCTCGGCGCGTCGGCGGTCGAGGTCAACGGCATCAAGATCCTGGCCGCGCGCCTGGAAGGCTTCGATGCCAAGGCGCTTCGTGACGCAATCGACCGCCTCAAGCAGCAGCTGGGCGACTCGGTGATCGTGCTGGCCGGCACCCAGGACGGCAAGGCAGCCCTGGTCGCCGGCGTGAACGGCAGTGCAATGGGCAAGGTCAAGGCCGGGGAACTGTTGTCCCATATCGCCAGTCAGACCGGGGGCAAGGGCGGCGGCCGCCCGGATCTCGCCCAGGGTGGTGGCGAGGACGGGCCCGCCCTTGCTTCTGCCCTTGCGGCCGTTGTCGACTGGGTCACCCCACGTATCTGAACACCTGAAGCTTCCTGCTCCTTGAAGGGGCGGGAGGCCTGACGGTACTATGGCTAATCCTTTCCCTTTGTCGTGTGGCGTTCCTTGGCTGGGCGCCGAGCCGGTGGGGAAGATCCACCGGTTCCCTGGAGACTTGCAAAAATGTTGATCCTGACTCGCCGCGTAGGCGAAACCCTGATGATCGGTGACTCGGTCAGCGTGACCGTGCTCGGCGTCAAGGGCAACCAGGTGCGTATCGGTATCACTGCTCCGAAGGACGTGGCCGTGCACCGCGAAGAGATTTACCAGCGTATCCAGCGCGGCGATGAGCCGAATGCATCCGGAAGTGAAAATTCTTCGGATTAAGGCTTTACCTTCGGGCGCGGAAAACGTTATTATTCGCGCCCCCGCTGAGATGATTCAACGCAGCGGCGGAACCAGAACACTGGAGCGGTGCCCGAGTGGCTGAAGGGGCTCCCCTGCTAAGGGAGTATAGGGCTTAAAACTCTATCGAGGGTTCGAATCCCTCCCGCTCCGCCAGATGTGAGAAAAGCCCTTGAGCGCAAGCTCAGGGGCTTTTTTTTTGCTTCTTTTTACCCGTCTGCAGGGAAGGGCTGCTTCAAGGAAAAGCGCCTTCCTTTGGTGGCTGATGCAGCATGAACGCCCGCCTGCTGCGCTGACCCGTCTTTCACAGGCGTACACCTATGGTTCTCATCCAACTGTGGATGCCCCCTCTGTGCTGCACGAACACGAACACGACACCGCGAAGTGGCGCATCTACGAGGCCCTCCTGCAGGCCACGCCGGATCTGTCGTATGTCTTCGATCTACAGCACCGCTTCATCTATGCCAACAAGGCGTTGCTGGACATGTGGGGCATGCGCTGGGAGGAGGCGGCGGGCAAGACCTGCCTGGAACTCGGCTATGCGCCCTGGCATGCCGCCATGCATGACGACGAGATCGAGCAGGTGATCGCCACCAGGCGACCCGTACGTGGCGAGGTGCCGTTCCCGCACACCACCGAAGGCACCCGCGTCTACGACTACATCTTTACGCCGGTGTTCGGGCCGGACGGGCAGGTGGAAGCCATTGCCGGCAGCACCCGCGACATCACCGAACGTACCCGCCACGCCGAGCACCTGCAGTTGCTGGTCAACGAATTGAATCACCGGGTCAAGAACACGCTGGCCACGGTGCAGTCGATCGCGCGGCAGACCTTCGCCAATGCCGATGGCATGGACGACGCCTGCGGCAAGATCGAAGAGCGCCTGCTCGCCCTGGCCAGCGCGCACGATGTGCTGACCCGTGAAAACTGGCACAGCGCAGACGTGGCCGAGCTGGCCCGTGGGCTGGCCGCACAGGGCCGGTTTGATGCACGGCAGTTCGACGTGCAGGGCGAATCGTGCCGGCTCGATCCGCGCCGTGCGATGGCACTGGCCATGGCACTGCATGAGCTGTGTGCCAACGCGGCCCGGCACGGTGCGTTGTCCACGCCGGACGGGTCGGTGCAGATTGCCTGGCAGCGCAACCGCCGTGGCGATGGCGAGGAGCTGGAGCTGGTGTGGCGCGAGCGCGGTGGCCCGCAGGTACAGCCGCCGGCGCAGCGCGGCTTTGGATCGCGGCTACTTGAACGCGGGCTCAAACATGACATGGGGGGAAACGTGGACCTGGCCTTTGACCCGGAGGGCGTCACCTTCCGCGTATCGATCCCCCTGCCTGACGATGCACACGAGGTTGAACCATGAAGGCGCGCGTACTGGTGGTCGAAGACGAATCGCTGGTGGCGATGATGGTCGAAGACTGTCTGATTGAACTTGGTTATGAAGTGGCGGCGGTGGCCCCCAATGTCGATGCGGCACTGGCGGCGCTGCAGGGGGGCGGCATCGACTGCGCCATGCTTGACGTGAACCTCGGCGGCACGCCGTCGTTCCCGATTGCCGAAGCGCTGGAAGCGCGCGGCATCCCGTACATGTTCGTCACCGGCTACGACGGCACCGCCATCCCGCCGAACTTCCGGGCGCGACATGGCCTGCAGAAGCCGTTCCGGATGCGCGAACTGCAACAGGCCATGGCCGGGCTGCAGGATGCCCCGGCGGTGCCGGGCGACCTGATCGCCTAGCGCGGGCGTCGCCCAGCGGCCGGATCGGTCCGGCCCGCCGTGGCAGGGGCAGGGCGGCAGCGCCGCCCGGTGATCAGGCTGCGCGTGCCTGTGCCAGCGCCAACCGCACCACGCCTTCAAAACGTTCCAGTTCGCCGCTGTCGGTGCCGGCGCGCTGGTACTGCGTCGGGTCGTCGAGCACATCCAGGACCACGGCGGTACCGCTGCCATCGTCGGCCATGACAATCACACTTTCGTAGATGCAGCCGCTGGTCAGCGCGCGCCAGCACCGCAGGGTGGTGCCGTCCAGCCACACCGCCCAGCGATCGTCGCTGGCGCGGGGCCACAGGCCGTCGCGCAGCTGCGCCAGTTCCTCGGCGGAAAAGCCGTGGCCGCAACGGATCGGCCAGCGGGTGCCGGTCAAGGGCGGAAGGCCGCCACGCTGGGCGGGGGAGAAATCGATCATGTGCGTGCCTCGTGGGCCGTTGTGAGTGCATGCGCTGCGGTGACGCATGCCGGCACACAGTCTACCGGTGAGTTAGTAGTTTTGCTAATTTCGCGCCCGCCTACGGGCCCGGCGCCTGCGGTTACCAAGGCAGGCTGCGTCATCGCGGACCGCGACAGCCCGCGGCTGCGGGAGTAGAATCGCGCCGCACTGAAGGCGTTGCAGCCTTCAAACCCCCTTTCCCTCCAGCCGCCGCCAGAGGACTTCCTTCCTTGCTGGAGGCGTTGCCGTGTCCGTTGCTTCGTTCCGTGTTGTCCCCACCCGCGTCGGTCGCGCTGCGTCGTCGCCGTCGTTGTCCCCGTTGAGCCTGGCACTGGCCAGCGCCCTTGGCCTTGCCGTGTTTGCCACGGCCGCACAGGCCGACGACGCGCCGGCACCGCCCAAGGACGACGCGGCGCAGACCCTGCAGACCGTGCAGGTCACCGCCAACCAGCTGGGTACCGTCACCGAGGGCAGCGATTCGTACACGCCCGGCACCATCGCCACCGCCACCCGGCTGGTACTGAGCCCGCGGCAGACGCCGCAGTCGATCAGCGTGATCACCCGGCAGGAGATGAATGATTTCGCGCTCAATGGCATCGACGATGTCATGAAGGTCACCCCGGGCATCAGCATCGTCACCTACGACAGCGAGCGCACCGAGTACTACGCGCGCGGCTTTGCGGTGCAGAACTTCCAGTACGACGGCATTCCGATGGCGCGCGATTCGGCGTACTCGGCCGGCAACACGCTCAGCGACATGGCCATCTACGACCGCGTGGAAGTGCTCAAGGGCGCCACCGGCTTGCTCACCGGCATGGGCGACCCGGGCGCGACCATCAACCTGGTGCGCAAGAAGCCGACCCGCGAACTGGCCGGCAGCGCCACGCTGGGCGTGGGCTCGTGGGACAGCTACCGCGCCGAGGTGGACGTGGGCGGGCCGCTGACCGAAAGCGGGCGCGTGCGTGGCCGCGTGGTCGGGGCCTACCAGGACAAGCACTCCAACGTGGACCATTACCAGCGCAGCAACCAGGTGTTCTACGCCATCCTGGAAGCCGATCTCGACGACAGCACGCTGCTCACCGTCGGCGCCGACTACCAGGACAGCGATCCGCGCGGTTCCAGCTGGGGCGGCATTCCGCTGCTGGACAGCACCGGCAGCTTCAACGACATGCCGCGGTCGTTCAACAACGGGGCGCGCTGGAGCCGCTGGGGCCAGTACAGCCGCACCGCCTTCGCCACGCTCGAGCACACCTTCGGCAATGACTGGGTGGCCAAGCTGCAGCTCAACCACCAGGTCAACGGATACGACGCCTCGCTCGGCGCGGCCGCCGGTGGCAACCCGGACCCGGTGACGGGGGCGGGCGTGAGCATGTGGCTGGGCCAGTACATCGGCAAGACCACCAGCAACGCCGCCGACCTGTATGTCAGCGGCAAGTTCGACTGGTTCGGTCGCCAGCACGAACTGGTGGTGGGCGGCAGTGTGTCGCGCAAGCGCTGGGTCAACAACGGTTACTCGCCGCAGCCTGGTTACATCAGCAGCGTGGCCGACTATTACAGCTGGACCGGTGACGTGCCCGAGCCGGACTGGCAGTGGGGCTACGGCGACAACCAGGTGACCCGCGAGAGCGGTGCGTACGTGGTGGCCCGCTTCGACCTGGCCGATCCGCTCAAGCTGATCGTCGGCAGCCGCATCGCCAACTACACATCGCCGGACACCGACGAAAGCGGCGTGATCGTGCCGTACGCCGGCATGGTCTACGACCTCAACCGCAACTTCTCGGTCTTCGCCAGCTACAGCACCATCTTCAAGCCGCAGGGCAACCAGGACGAGCAGGGCAAGACGCTCGACCCGATGGAAGGGCGCAGCTACGAGGCCGGGCTGAAGGCGGAGTTCCTTGAGGGCCGCTTCAACACCAGTGCGGCGGTGTTCCAGCTCGACCAGGACAACTACGCCGAACCCACCGGGGGCCGCACCCCCAGCGGTGGCATCGCCTACCGCGGGCTGATGGGCGTGCGCACCAAGGGCTACGAACTGGAGATGTCCGGCCAGGTGGCGCCGGGCTGGCAGGTCCAGGGCGGCTACGCGCACAAGATCGCGCGGCAGCAGTCGAACAAGGTCTCCACGCTGGAACCGGAAGACCAGTTCAGCCTGCACACCAGCTACCGCCTGCAGGGCGGCGCGCTGCAGGGCTGGAGCGTGGGCGGCGGTGCGCGCTGGCAGGGCAGCACCTTCGGCACCATCACCAACCCGGCCAACGGTGCCAGCCTGGTCCACCGCACCGAGCCGTACTGGCTGCTGGACGCGATGGCGCGGTATGAGTTCAATGACCAGCTGTCGGCCACGCTCAACGTCAACAATCTGCTGGACAAGCACTACTACACGATCTTCAGCTGGTACAGCACCTACACCTGGGGCGAACCGCGCAACGTGCGGCTGACCCTCAACTACAAGTTCTGATGCTGCGCAGCACCCCGGCCAGTGCGCCGGGGTGCTGCAGGCGGTCCAGGCCGCCGTTGCCGTTACGTTGACGCCGTCCACGCATGGCGTGCACCGCGCGAATGCGAGGGTGGGTATTGGTCCGCCCTGCAGGAGTCGCCGTGAACGCACGTCGCCAGTTTCTTTCCGCTGCCGCTGTTGGCACTGCCGCATTGGCGGCGTCCCCGTTGCTCGCCCAGGCCGCCGGCCCGGGCAGCGTGCTGCCCACGCGCGGGCAGGTCAGTGCGCGCACGCTGGCCACCAACGCGGCGGGGCAGGCGGGGCGCTACCGGCCGCACACCCGGCTGGGGCTGGGCGGAGTGGCGATCGGCAATGGCTTTGCGGCCACCACCGATGCCATCAGTGAGGCGACGCTGGCCGCCGCGTATGCGGCCGGCGTGCGCTGTTTCGATACTTCGCCCTGGTATGGGCTGGGCCTCAGCGAGCGCCGCTACGGCCATCACCTGCACAACCACCCGGCACGCGAGTACACGCTGTCGACCAAGGTCGGCCGCCTGCTGACGGCCACGACGGGCGCACTGCAGAAAACGATGTGGCAGGAACCGTCACCGTTCCACTACCGGTACGACTATTCGGCCGATGGCACCCGGCGCTCGGTGGAGGACAGCCTCAACCGGCTTGGCGTGTCGCAGCTGGACGTGGTGTTCATCCACGACCTGTCCCCGGACAACGAGAAGGACCTGGGCATGCCGTGGGAGCAGCGCTTCGCCGAGGCGGCCAAGGGCGCGATGCCGGCGTTGACCCGCATGCGCGAAGAGGGGCTGATCAAGGCGTGGGGATTCGGTGTGAACCGCCCGGAGCCTGCGTTGCGCGCGATCGCCGAGGCCGACCCGGACATCTTCCTGCTGGCGTGCCAGTACTCGCTGCTGGACCACGACCAGGCCCTGCACGACACCTTCCCGAAGATCGCCGCGCACGGCGCGTCGGTGGTGGTGGGGTCGCCGCTGCTGGCCGGCTACCTGGCCGGACGCGAGCGGTATCTGTACGACGGCAGGGTGCCGGCCTGGGCGCCGGACAAGCGTGCCAGGGTCCAAGCCATCTGCGACCGCCACGGGGTGGATCTGCGTTCCGCGGCGCTGCAGTTTGCCGATGCGCCGGCGGTGGTGTCGGCGGTCATTCCTGGCGCGCGCACGCCCGAACAGGTGCTCGCCAACGTGGCGTCGATGTCGGTCGCCATCCCGGCCGCGTTCTGGGCCGAACTGAAACAGCAGCAGCTGATCGCCGCGGATGCGCCGGTACCCACGGCCTGACGCGCAGCAGGCGACCCCGATCGGGTCGGGGCCGCCTGCGGTCATCGCACGGGCTTACAGCGGCAGGTCGAACACCAGCACTTCGGCATCGGTGGCGTTTTCCAGCGTCACCTGCGCCTCGTCGCTGATCTGCAGCGCGTCGCCGGTGTCCAGGGGGATGCCGTTGACCTGCACCTGGCCCCGGGCCACCTGCACATAGACGCCGCGACGCGGGGCCAGAGGCAGCTGCACGCGATCGTTGCCGTCCAGGATCGTGGCGTAGATGTTGGCGTCCTGGTGGATCAGCAAGGCGCCGTCACGCCCATCCTTGGCGGCGATCAGGCGCAGCTGGCCGCGCTTGGCCTCGGGGGCGAAATGGGTCTCCTGGTAGCTCGGGGCGATGTTCTCCTGGTCGGGGAACAGCCAGATCTGCAGAAAGTGCACCGTCTCGTCGGCCGAATGGTTGAACTCGCTGTGGCTGACCCCGCTGCCGGCGCTCATGCGCTGCACGTCGCCGTAGCGCAGCACCGAGCCGGTGCCCATCGAGTCCTTGTGCTCCAGTGCGCCGCCGAGCACGTAGGAAATGATCTCCATGTTGGCGTGGCTGTGGGTGCCGAAGCCTTGGCCGCCCTGCACGCGGTCCTCGTTGATCACCCGCAGCGGGCCGAAGCTGGTGTAGCGCGGGTCGTAGTAGTTGGCGAAGGAGAAGGTGTGCATGGAGTTCAGCCAGCCATGGTCGGCCTTGCCACGGGTGGTGCTCTTGCGGATCTGCAGCATGGTGGATCTCCTCGGGTATTCGATGGTTTCGATGGTGGGCCGGGAGGCGTTTGTCGCGTCCCTTTCCTGTTGGCGCCAGTATCCGCTTGCGCCTGGGGTTTGAAAAACGGATAGTTTCGCAAGCCATCATCGAAAAATTCGAATGCTCAAGCTCAGCCTGGATGCCCTGCAGATCCTGGACGCCATCGACCGCCGCGGCTCGTTCGCGGCCGCCGGCAAGGCGCTGCACAAGGTGCCGTCGACCATTTCCTACACGGTGTCCAAGCTGGAACAGGACCTGGGCGTGCAGCTGTTCGACCGGGTGGGCCCGCGCGCGCAGCTGACCCAGGCCGGACAGGCGCTGCTGGAAGAGGGGCGGCACCTGCTGCGTGCGGCGCGCGAGCTGGAGATGCGGGTGCGCCGGGTGGCCTCGGGCTGGGAAGCGGAGCTGACCGTCGCGGTGGACTCGATGTTCCAGCCGGCGCTGTTGGCCGAGGACGTGCGCGCGTTCAATGCAGTGGCCGAACAGACCCGCGTGCGGCTGATCAGCGAGTCGCTGTCGGGCACCTGGGAGGCCCTGCTGGACCGGCGCGCGGACCTGCTGGTGGGCGCGGCCGGCGAAGGGCCGAGTGGTGGCGGCTACGTGGTGGAGCCGATGGGCGTGGTGGAATTCGTGTTCGCGGTGTCACCCTCGCATCCGCTGGCGGCCGTGCCCGGGCCCCTGGGGCGCGAGCAGCTGGCCGCGCACTGTGCGATCGCGGTGGCCGATTCGGCGCGGCGGTTGCTGCCGCGTACGGTGGGCCTGCTGATGGGGCAGGAGACGGTGACGGTGCCCGATACGGTCAGCAAGTTCCGCCTGCAATGCGCCGGGCTCGGGTTCGGTTTCCTGCCGGCGCCGTACGTGCAGCAGGCGGTCCAGCAGGGCCGGCTGGTGATCAAGCAGGTGGAAGAGCCCAAGCCCGACGAGACCTTCTGGCTGGCCTGGCGGCCAGGCGAGGAGGGTGCCGCGCTGCGCTGGTGGCGCGCGCGCATGCAGGGCCCGGCGGTGATGGCCGGCTGGTGGCCGACGATGCAGGGCTGGCTGGGATGAGGTGCCTGACCGGGTGCTGCCAAGCTGAATCGCCGCTGCGCTGTCATCGCACGGTCATGTGGATGCGATAGAGCGCCTGGCCGGCGGTCGGTAACCTGCCGGGCTCAATCTGGTTTCCCCTGTGTCCCTCATGAAGCGCCTGCTGCTGTTGTTGCTGGCCGGGGCCGGCCTGTGGCTGGCTGCCTGCTCCTCGCTCACCTCCACCGCTGCCTCGACCTCGCTCAGCGACCGGCTGGTCGCGCCCGGTGGGGTGTCCACGTTGCTGGACACCGCGCGCATTGCCGCGGCGGTGGACAGCGTGCCCAACCGGCATGGCCGGGTCACCAGCCGGGCCGGCGTGCCGATCTTCTGGCGGGCGTTCGACCCGGGCCAGTACGGGCTGCGCTACGAATATCTGGCCCAGCAGCACGAGAACGGCGAGCCGCTGCAGACCGGGCTTGCGTTGGCGCTGCCTACGCCGTTCCGCGCGCAGCCGCCGCGCGGCACCGTGGTGCTGCTGCACGGCTGGATGATGAACGGCGATGCGATGCTGCCGTGGTCGCTGCAGCTGGCCCAGGCCGGCTACCGCGTGGTCACCATCGACCTGCGCAACCACGGCCATTCCGGTGCGGGGCCGTCGGGCTATGGCACCTTCGAGTCGGACGATGTGATCGACGTGATCGATGCGCTGCAGGCGCGCGGTGAAGTGGTGGGACCGCTGTACCTGTTCGGTGTGTCCTACGGCGCGGCCACGGCGGTGTTTGCCGCCGACAAGCTGGGCGACCGGGTCAGCGGTGTGGTGGCGATGGAGTCCTTTGCCAATGCCGGCGATGCCATCCGCAGCATGATCCCGCACCTGATGGCATTGCAGCCCAGCGCGTGGAAGGCCCAGGCGATGGCGGCCTATGGGCGCTGGCGCTACGGCGGGCAGGACATCGACGCGGTGATTGCCGCGGCCAGCCAGCGCCTGGACCTGGACCTGGATCGCGTCGACGTGGCCGGCGCGCTGGCCGACACGCGTGCCTGCGTATTGCTGGTGCACGGGCAGGATGATCAGCACGTGCGGGTGGACCAGGGGCGGCGTCTGGCCTTGGCCAGCCCGCGTGTGCATTACATCGAAATGCGCGGCGAAGACCACATTACGTTGCCGTTGCGGCTGGATCTGCTGGGTGGGGTGGTGGATGACTGGCTTGCGCAGGAGGGTCCTGCCGACGCGCGCTGCGCCGCGCCGCAGATGCCGCATGAGGCCGACCGGCTGGTGATGGCGCAACTGCAGGCGCAAGCGCCGCGCGGATGATCGCGCGATAGGCGTCGCAGGCCAATGCGGTAGTGCCGGCCGCTGGCCGGCTCCAGGCGATCCCAGCATTCGGTAGTGCCGGCCGCTGGCCGGCTCCAGGCGATCCCAGCATTCCGTAGTGCCGGCCGCTGGCCGGCTCCAGGCAAATCTCCCAGCGTTCATGACGAGCCGGCCAGCGGCCGGCACTACGCGTGGTTGTTCGAGGATCATGACGAGCCGGCCAGCGGCCGGCACTACGCGTGGTTGTTCGAGGGGCAGGGGGAGCCGGCCAGCGGCCGGCACTACGCGTGGTTGTTCGAGGGTCATGATGAGCCGGCCAGCGGCCGGCACTACGCGGTCGTTCGTTGGTCGGGGTCGGTCGACGCGCGTTGGGCGATGCGGAACGCAAAAAAAAACAGCAGCCCAGGGCTGCCGTTTTTCATCGATGCAATGGTGCGCCCGGAGAGATTCGAACTCCCGACCGCCTGGTTCGTAGCCAGGTACTCTATCCAACTGAGCTACGGGCGCATTTGCATTGTCTGGTTGTGCGTCCTGCCGTACGTGTTGCCACGTTCGACGGGATGGCAGGCGAGCCTGCTGTGCGATGTAATGGTGCGCCCGGAGAGATTCGAACTCCCGACCGCCTGGTTCGTAGCCAGGTACTCTATCCAACTGAGCTACGGGCGCATTTACATCACGTTGTACTGCTGATGCCAACGGCGGAGTTGGCAACCTGTTGATGGTGCGCCCGGAGAGATTCGAACTCCCGACCGCCTGGTTCGTAGCCAGGTACTCTATCCAACTGAGCTACGGGCGCGTCAACAGGAGCGGAATTATGCGGATGTGGGCCGCATTCGTCAACGCCTTTGTGAAGAACTTCACTCAAATGAATGAAAAAGCAGCGTGGCCACGGCCTGCGGCGATTTCATCCACGCGAAGTGATCCGCATCGGTTCCCAGCGTCGCCGCATCGAGCACGCGCAGCGTGGCCTGCACCTGCGGCAGCTTGGCCAGCAGGCCCTGCATCGAAGGGACCGGCGCCAGCCAGTCCTGCGCCATCACCACGGCCGTGGCGCGGCCGCGCACGGTGCGCAGGCCGGCTTCAAGGTCGTCGGTGATGCCGACGCCGGCGTAATGATTGGTCAGCCCGACCCGGGCCCAGTCGCCGATCAGGCCGCGTGCCTCGGTGCCACCGAACCCCAGCCTACGCCCGTGCAGCACGCCCTGGCGTTGCGCCAGCCAGGGCAGGAAGCGGTAGATCAACGGCAGCGTCCAGCCGCGTGGGCCGGGAAAGGTGCGCCAGTACGGCGTGCCGCTGGCGACCAGCCACACGCGCTGGAACACCGCCGGGTGCAGCCCGGCAAAGCAGCAGGCCAGCTGTCCGCCCAGACTGTGCCCGCCGATGAGGGTGTCCATCACGCCGTCCCGCGGGAGTGCGGCCAGGCTGGCCGGCAGGTCGTGGTAGAGGATCTCGCGATAGCCCCAGTCCTGCGTGCGCGAGGGGCGCAGGCTGCTGCTGCCGTTGCCGCGCCACTCGTGCAGGTACACGGCGATGCCGTGCGCGGCCAGCGCATCGGCCAACGGCAGGTAATGGCGTGCCGCCACGCCCAGTGCCGGCAACCACAGCAAGCGCGCGCGTGGCTGCGCCGGCACGCGGGCCAGCAGGTCGAAACGGTGGTCGTCGGCGGCAACGACCGGCAACGTCAGCGCCTCGATCATGCCGGGCGCGCCGCGCCGAAGTGGTCGATCACCAGCACCTCGCTGCGTCCCGGGTAGTAGCCCCCCTGCAGGCCGCGGGCGACGTAGTCGATGGCTGCTTCACAGGCATTGGGCAACGACAGGCCCTGGCACAACTGCGCGGTGATCGCCGAGGCCAGCGTGCAGCCGGTGCCATGGGCGTCCACCGGCAGGCGGGCGTGGATGAATTCGTCGCGGGTGACGCCGTCGAAGTAGCGATCGACCACGCGCGCACCCTCGTGCAAATGGCCGCCTTTCAGCAGCACCGCGCCGGTGCCCAGATCGAGCAGGGCCGCAGCGGCATCCTCGGCTTCGTCAGCGGTGGTGATGGGACGGCCGAGCAGCAGCTCCGCTTCGGGAATGTTCGGGGTCAGCAGCGTGGCCAGTGGCAGCAGGCGCGTGCGCATCGCGTGCAGCGCGCTGTCCTCCAGCAGCCTGGCACCGCTGGTGGCCACCATCACCGGGTCCAGCACCACGTGCGTGGGGCGGTACTTCTCCAGCGCATCGGCCACCAGCCCGATCACGTCGGCATTGGCCAGCATGCCCAGCTTCACGGCGTGGATGTCGAAGTCGGCAAAGCAGGCGTCGATCTGTGCCTGCAGGAACGCCAGCGGCGGTACGTGGACCGCGGTGACGCCGCGGGTGTTCTGCGCGGTCAGCGCGGCAATCGCCGACAGGCCATGCACGCGGTGGGCGGCGAACGCCTTGAGATCGGCCTGGATACCGGCGCCACCGCCGGAGTCGGAGCCGGCGATGGTGAGGGCGGAAACGGGAGAAGAGGGGGTCATGCGGCGATTGTGCAATGTTTGCCGCTGGCGTGCTGCTCAGTGCGGGCGCCACCGCCGCCATTGCTGGAACAGCATGTAGCCCAGGCCGGTGCAGCCGGTCAGCAGGGCAGGGGCCAGCAGCGCGTCGTACCCCCAGCGCAGGAACAGCCATGCGCCCAGGACGCCGCCGGCGAGGAAGCCGCTGACGATCAGCCCGCTGAGGGTCAGGCGTCGGATCGGCAACGGCAGCCCGCGCAGCAGGTGGCCCAGGCCGATGCCCAGGTCGGTGAACATGCCGCTGAGGTGGGTGGTGCGCACCACCGCGCCGCTGAAGGTGGTGGCCATGGCGTTCTGCAACCCGCAGGCCATCGCCGCGGCCAGTGCGCCCCAGATCTGCTGCTGCTTGAACAGCGGGATGGCGACCAGCAGCAACAGCGATTCCAGCGTGAGCACCACGCCATAGCGGCGGCCCAGCTGCAGGGTGCTGTCCTGCACGATCATGCCGCTGAGCATCGCGCCCAGGCAGAACGCGATCAGCAGGCCCCACAGATGACCGACCACGCGCCAGTCGCGTTGTGCCAGCGCCATGCCAAGCTGGCTGGTGGTGCCGGTCATGTGGCTCACCGCCTGGTGTTCGAATCCCAGGAAGCCGACCACGTTGACCATGCCGGCCACGCAGGACAGCGCGATCGCACCGATCCATACCCAGGTCGGAAGCCGGATGCTCATCCGGCGTGCGGGCGGCTCATCGCGGCACGGTCAGTGCCATGCTCAACGGCCCTTCGGCGGGCCGTTGAACTGCACATCGGAGAAGGTGCCGGTGGCCGGATCGAACACCGCGCCCCAGAACTGCGCCCCGCCGTCACAGACCCGGATGGCGTCGCGGGCCGGGTCGATATCGGTGCCGTCGGGCAGATGGAAGGCGTTGAGGTAGATCAGCTGCTTGCCGCCCATCTCGATGCCGACGTACTGCCGGTCGAAATCGGCCGCATGGGGCACCTGGGCGTCCAGGCCGGGCAGCTGGGCTTCCAGCTGTTCCACCTGCTGGCGGCTGGGTGCCCAGTAGCCGGTGACCGCCCCGGCCTCGCGGCCGGGGCTGGAACGTGAGCAGGTGTCCAGCACCTGGGCGGCGATCACCGGGCGGGTGACCACCCAGGACTGGCCGGTCTTGACTGCGGTGGGCACGCTGGCGCCCGGGCGGACGTTGGCAGGCGTGCAGGCGGCCGCCAGCGCAGCAAGCGCCAGCGGCAGGACGGCACGGGACAGGGAACGGCTCACAACACCTCCGAGGCGTAATCGGCCAGGCGCGAACGCTCGCCACGACGCAGCGTGACGTGGGCGCTGTGCGGCCAGTTCTTGAAGCGGTCCACCGCGTAGGTCAGGCCCGAGGTGGTTTCGGTCAGGTACGGGGTGTCGATCTGTTCGACGTTGCCCAGGCAGACGATCTTGGTGCCGGGGCCGGCACGGGTGATCAGGGTCTTCATCTGCTTGGGGGTGAGATTCTGTGCTTCGTCCAGGATCAGGTAGCGCGACAGGAAGGTGCGCCCGCGCATGAAGTTCAGCGAGCGGATCTTGATCCGGCTGGCGATCAGGTCGTTGGTGGCCGCACGGCCCCACGCGCCGCCTTCCTGGGTGTGGGTGAGCACTTCCAGGTTGTCGGTGAGCGCGCCCATCCACGGCGTCATCTTTTCTTCCTCGGTGCCGGGCAGGAAGCCGATGTCTTCGCCGACGCTGACCGTGGCACGGGTCATGATGATTTCGCGGTAGCGCTGCTGGTCCATGGTCTGGGCCAGGCCGGCGGCCAGCGCCAGCAGGGTCTTGCCGGTGCCGGCGGTGCCGAGCAGGGTGACGAAATCGATCTCCGGGTCCATCAGCGCGTTGAGGGCGAAATTCTGCTCGCGGTTGCGCGCGCTGATGCCCCACACCGCGTGGCTGCCGTGGCGGAAGTCGTTGACCAGCGACAGGGTGATCTTGTCACCGTCCACCTTGGCCACGCGCAGTTCGACTTCATCGTCGCCCGGCAGGTAGGCGTACTGGTTGGGGTGCCAGCTCTCGTCTTCGCTGGCGATGATTTCGTAACTGGTACGGCCCTTGTCGCTCCAGCTGCGCAGGTTGTCGGTGTGCTTCTTCCAGAAGTCTTCCGGCAGTTCGGTGGCGCCGGTGTAGAGCAGGCTGAAATCGTCCAGCGCGCGGTCGTTCTCGTAGTCTTCGGACACGATCCCGGCGATGGCCGCCTTGATCCGCAGGTTGATGTCCTTGGAAACGAACACCACCGGGATCTCGGGGATCTGCTCCTTCAGCGCCAGGATCGCGCCGAGGATGGCGTTGTCCGGGATGACCGCGCCAAAGCTCTTGCCCGCGTCGAAATGACTGGTCTGGAAACGCAGCAGACCCACGCTCTGCTTGCCGCGCAGCTGCAGCCCGTTGGGCCGAAGCAGCGGAATGCCGTCGGCCAGGTTGTCCAGGCCCGAGGCCTGCACCAGCTCGTTGAGGAAACGGCTGACCTGGCGCGCGTTGCGGCTGGCCTCGGTGGTGCCCTTCTTGCCGTTGTCCAGCTCTTCGATCACCTGCATCGGCAGGTAGACATCATGCTCCTCGAACTTGAACAGCGCGGTCGGATCGTGCATGAGCACGTTGGTATCCAGAACGTAGATGCGCTTGCCTCGGGTCATCGTCATTTCCTGGTGGCAGAACAGGGACAAGCCATCACAGCCTGCAGGGCAGGGTGATGGCCATTGGGGGGTGCAGGTTGGTCACTGGGTTTTCGCGGCCTTCAGGGCTTCAAGGACGGTGTCTGCGTGGCCGGCCACCTTGACCTTGCGCCACGCCTGCACGATACGACTGTCGGGCGAAATCAGGAAGGTGCTGCGCTCGATGCCGCGCACCTGCTTGCCGTACATGTTCTTGAGCTTGATCACGTCGAAGGCGGTGCACAGCGCTTCGTCGCCATCGCTGATCAGCGGGAAGGCGAAGCCCTGCTTGGCGCAGAAGTTGTCGTGGGATTTGACCGAATCGCGGGAGACGCCGAACACGCGCGCATCGAGGCGGGTGAATTCGGGCAGCAGGGCGTTGAAGTCGATGCCTTCGGTGGTGCAGCCCGGGGTGCTGTCCTTCGGGTAGAAGTACAGCACCAGCCACTGGCCGGCGAGTGCGCCGAGGGAGGTGTGCTCGCCGCCGGACAACGCCAGCGGCAGTGCGAGGGTGGTGCTGTCCAGGGTGTCGCCGTCGTTCATGGGTTCCTTTCCGGATCCTGGGGTCGTGCCATTACAACTGCATGAAACGCTGCGCGCCCGTGACGAACGCGCGAACGATCAGAACTTCATCGGATCCATGATGGCATCCAGGTTCAGGTGGTCGCAGAACTCGAGGAAATCGTCGCGCAGCGCGGCGATGTGCATGTTGGCCGGCACGCCGATGGTGACCTGCGCCGAGAACATCTCCGCCCCGGTCTGCATCGCCCGGTAGCGGGTGCTCTGCAGATTCTCGATGGTGATGCCCTGGCGGTCGAAGAAATCGGCCAGCTGGAACAGGATGCCCGGCTTGTCGGCGGCGATCACTTCCACGATGTACGGCAGCAGGTTGGACTGCGCCTGCTTGGCACCGGTGCGGTACCACACCAGCTTCAGGCCCTCTTCGCGCTCGAGCCGGGTCAGCATGGCTTCCAGCTTGGCCACCGCGTCCCACGAGCCGGTGGCCAGCGCGGTCACCGAGACGTCGCGGCCCACCGTGGCCAGGCGTGCATCGACCAGGTTGCAACCGCTGTCGGAGATACGCCGGGTGACGGGCAGCAGTGGGGACTCCGGATGCGTCGTGTAGGCGTTGATCAGGAGATGGTTTTCGGTCGGCGCAGGCCGCGGCGTGG
Organism: Stenotrophomonas sp. GQ19; assembly: GCF_059758695.1. Lineage (NCBI taxonomy): Bacteria > Pseudomonadati > Pseudomonadota > Gammaproteobacteria > Lysobacterales > Lysobacteraceae > Stenotrophomonas > Stenotrophomonas sp. GQ19. The sequence goes on from NZ_JCAXES010000004.1 coordinate 260,246, forward strand.
TGTCGGTCAAGAGGGTTCCGGGTGATGCAAGGTGAGTCTGAACGGCCGGCGACGGCACGTTCGCCGGAGTCCAGCATACTTGCCCGTGCTTTCGACCCGCAAGTAACATGCAACGTACATCCGGCCGGCGTTTAGGCCCGCCGGGTTCCCCCTTTCTTCCGAGCAACGTTTCCTTGTCCCTTTCCGGTCTCATCACCGCGCTGGCCACGCCTTTCAAGGCCGATGGCGCATTGGATCCCGACGGTTGGCAGCGCCTGCTGCATCTGCAACTGGAGGGTGGCGTTCACGGGGTGGTGGTTGCCGGTTCGACCGGCGAGGCCGCTACCCTGTCCGACGACGAGTACGACCAGCTGCTGCGCAGCGCGGTCAAAACCGTGGCCGGGCGCATCCCGGTGCTGGCCGGGACGGGCCTGTCGGGCACGGCGAAAACCATCGAACAGACCCGCCGGGCGGCCGCCAGCGGCGCCACCCATGCGCTGGTGGTGACCCCGCCCTACGTGCGCCCCACCCAGGAAGGGCTCATCGCCCATTACCGCGCCGTCGCCGACCAGGGCGGGCTGCCGGTGATCCTGTACAACGTGCCCGGCCGGACCGGCTGCGACATGCTGCCCGAGACCGTGGCCGTGCTGGCTGCCCACCCGAACATCGTGGGCATCAAGGAAGCGGTGGGCGATGTGGGCCGCGTGCAGGCCCTGCTGGCGCTGCGTTCGGCCGATTTTGCCGTTCTCAGTGGCGATGACGGCACCGCGGCGCGCTCGATCCTGTCCGGCGTGGATGGCTTGATCTCGGTGGGCTCCAATGCCTTGCCGGGCGCATACCGACGCATGTGCGACCTGGCTGCGGCCGGCGAGCGCGAGGCAACCGAGGCGTGGGATGCCCGCCTGGAGCCGTTCCATGAATTCTGCGGCGTGGAGTCCAATCCGATCCCGGTGAAGGACCTGCTGCGCCGGATCGGCATCGGCCACGGGCTTCGCCTGCCGCTGCTGTCCCTGTCTGCGGCGCACCATGCCGCTGCCGAACACCTGGCCACCGATATCGGTGCGCTGGAAGCACTATCCAACCACTGACCACCCGTGGTCACCCAGGAGATTCCCATGCGTCAATCCGTTTCCGCCATCCGCGTGTTGTCCTTCGCGATCCTGGCTACCGCCACCCTCGTGGGTACCACCGGTTGCTTCAAGCGCGGGGCCAAGGGCGACTACGCGCTGGCGCCGGAAATGCGTCCGCTGGAAGTGCCGCCGGACCTGAACGCCCCGGGCGGCAGCCCGGCCGCCCAGGTGCCGGTGCTGGCGTCGCAGGCGGCCAGGCCGGCGCCGGCGGCAGCGTCCACCCAGGCTCCGACCAACGCCGCAGGCTTCACCGTGCCGGGCAGCAAGGACGAGGTGTTCGGCAAGGTCGGCACCGCGCTGGAATCGGTGGCCGGCGTGAAGGTCGCCAGCAAGGCACAGCTGCTGGGCTCCTATGACGTGGCCTATGAAGGCAGCGACTTCCTGGTCCGCGTGGTCGGTGTTGAAGCCGGCGCCTACGTGTCGGCTGTTGACCCGCGTGGCCTGCCGGCCACCGGCGCCGCCCCGACCAAGCTGCTGGGCGAGCTGAAGGCGAAGCTGGCTCCGTAAGGAAGCCTGCGGTAGGTCCGGTTGCTGGCCGGGCAGGGATGCATTGCGTGCCTGCCCGGGTCTGACGCTGATGGCGTTGGGGCGAAGGGCAGCCGGCCAGCGGCCGGCACTACCGGGGATCCGGTTGGGGAAACAAAAAGGGCGCCATAGGCGCCCTTTTTCGTTCGGGGATCCGGTTGGGGAAACAAAAAGGGCGCCCTGGGCGCCCTTTTTCGTTCGGGGATCCGGTTGGAGAAACGGAAAGGGCGCCCTAGGCGCCCTTTTTCGTTTGCGGCAGGCCGCGGCTCAGCGTTCCAGCAGCGGCAGCTTGTCCGGCTTGCCATCCCATTCGCCGGCGTCGGCGGGCGGGTCCTTGCGCACGGTCAGCACCGGCCAGGATTTGGCCAGCTCGGCGTTCAGGGCGACGAACGCTTCCTGCCCGGCGGGCACGTCGTCTTCAGGGAAAATCGCGTTGACCGGGCATTCCGGTTCGCACAGGGTGCAGTCGATGCACTCGTCCGGGTCGATCACCAGGAAGTTCGGGCCTTCATGGAAGCAATCCACGGGGCACACTTCCACGCAATCGGTGTGTTTGCACTTGATGCAGTTTTCGGTGACAACGAAAGGCATGGGGAAATCCGGCGTTAAGCCGCGTAATTCTAGAACAGGTTGTGGCTGAATGCTGGCGTGGCGTGCTCAGTCGGCCCTCCGGCTGTCCGGGTAAGTGCGGGTAGCCCTTGTGCGGCAACGCGTTGCGGGGTCTGCATGGCGATCGGGCCGGGCGGTTGCGGGGTCTGCGCACCCGCGCGCTGGGCGCGGGGATTCCCTGTGCACGTGCGTCGCCGCTGCCTAAGCGCCCGGTGCATGCCCGACCCGCAGCGGGTCAGGCCACGTGGACCCGGCTCTCCGGCAGGCCAGGCTGGTCCTGGCGCGCGCTGAACAGGCTGCCCGCATGCGGGCTTGCGGCCAGGGCTTCGGGCGTGTGGTCCAGCTGCGAACTGATCACGTACAAGGTGCGCAGGTCGGCGCCGCCGAAGGCAACGCAGGTGGGGTTCTTCACCGGCACCGGCTGTACCTGCAGCAGTGCGCCGTCGGCGCCATAGCAGCTCACCTGGCTGGCGCGCCATTGTGCGTTCCAGACCCGCCCGCCGGCATCCACCGCCGACCCGTCGGGCTCGGCGGCGCGGTTGGCCAGCGTGGTGAACACGCGCACGTTGGCGGTGCTGGCACGCTCGGGGTCGTAATCGCAGGCCATGATCCGTGGCGTCACCGAATCGCACCAGTACAGCGTGCGGCCATCCAGGCTGAAGCTGATCGCGTTGGGAATCACGATGCCCGGCAGCGGCAGTTCGCGCAGGCCGTGGCGGCTGGAGTACTGATAGAAGCGGCCGTCGGCGGCGCGCGCCGGGTGTTCGTTCATGGTGCCGAACACGAAGTTGCCGTGGCGGTCGGCGCGACCATCGTTGCTGCGCGTGTACGGGTTGTGTGGGTCCACGTCGGCCAGCCACTGCAGCGGCAGCGCCTCGTCGGTGGCTGCGGTCAGGTCGGCGCGGTGCAGCGAACTGACCAATGCCACCAGCAGCGTGCCGTCGTCGAACAACCCGATGCAGCCGGGCCGGTCCGGTAACACCCAGTGGCGCGTGCTGCCGCTGGCCGGGGTGTGCTGCCACAGCCGACGTTCGGCGATGTCGATCCAGAGCAGGCTCTGCCGCCGGTCGCACCAGAGCACGCCCTCGCCGTGGGTGCAGCGGCTGTCCACCGCCAGCGTGGCCGGCGCGCGTTCGAGGCTCATTGCGACGCACCGGTGGGCATCCGCACGACCGGCGTGGCGCCACAGCGGGATAGGGCACTCAGGCGAACGTACATGGGCATGGGCAGGCGCTCCTCCACAATGCCGCCCCACGCCCGGGAGTGGGCAGGGCGGCCAGGCGGGCATGGTCGCAGTGGAGGGCGTCGGTGTTCAACCGGTCGTCGAGCGCGGCCATGCGCCCGCACCGCCGCGGGCCGCCGCCAGGTCCGGGCCCACCCGCCGCCGCCCAGCCGGCGCGAAAGGTATGAGAACCTGCGCCATCCGTCCCTGCTGCGGTCGTGCGCAGCGTCCCTTCAACCCAGGGTTTCCCATGACCAGTGCTTCGCTCAGCAGTACACGTGCCGGCAGCGGCGAGAACACCGGCTTCATCATCCTGATCAGCTGCGTGGCCACCATCGGTGGCTTCCTGTTCGGGTTCGACAGCGGCGTGATCAACGGCACCGTCGATGGCCTCAAGGACACGTTCCAGTCCAGCTCGGCCGGGATCGGCTTCGAGGTGGCTTCGATGCTGCTCGGCTGCGCGATCGGTGCGTTCTTCGCCGGCCGGCTGGGCGACCGGCTCGGCCGCCGCGGCGTGCTGATCATCGCCGCGGTGATGTTCCTGTTCTCGGCCCTGGGGGCCGGTGCGGCGCACAGCTCCACGGTGTTCATCATCGCCCGGGTGATCGGCGGGTTCGCGGTCGGCGCGGCCAGCGTGATGTCGCCGGCCTACATTGCCGAGGTGGCCTCGGCCCGGTACCGCGGGCGGCTGGCCACGGTGCAGCAGATCGCGATCATCAGCGGGTTGTTCTGCGCCTTCCTGAGCAACTACCTGCTGGCCAGGGCGGCCGGCGCCTCCACCGAGTCCCTGTGGCTGGGCCAGGCGGCATGGCGCTGGATGTTCTGGATGCAGGCCATTCCCTCGCTGCTGTTCCTGTGCCTGCTGCTGGTGATCCCGGAAAGCCCGCGCTTTCTGGTGGTCAAAGGGCGCCGTGACCAGGCCCTGGCGGTGCTGACCCGTCTGTACGGGCCGGCCGAGGCGCAGGCCAAGATCACCGAGATCGAAGGCTCGCTGTCCCAGGACCAGCACCACCCGACCTTCAAGGACCTGATCAGCAAGGCCACCGGCACGCTGCGCCCGATCGTCTGGATCGGCATCGGTCTGGCGGTGTTCCAGCAGCTGGTGGGCATCAACGTCGTCTTCTACTACGGCGCGGTGCTGTGGCAGGCGGTGGGCTTTTCGGAGAACGACGCGCTGCTCATCAACGTGCTGTCCGGTGCGCTCAGCATCGGTGCCTGCCTGGTCACCGTGGTGCTGATCGACCGTATCGGCCGCAAGCCGCTGCTGTGGATCGGCTCGGTAGGCATGGCGATCTCGCTGGCGCTGGTCACCATCGCCTTCGCCAGCGGGTCGCTGGATGCCGGCGGCAAGCTGCAGCTGTCTGACAGCATGGGCGTGCTGGCGCTGGTCGCGGCGAATGTCTACGTGATCTTCTTCAACATGTCCTGGGGCCCGGTGATGTGGGTGATGCTGGGCGAGATGTTCCCCAACCAGATCCGCGGCTCGGGGCTGGCGGTGGCCGGTGCGGCGCAGTGGACGGCCAACTTCGCCATCACCGTGTCCTTCCCGGTGCTGCTGGGCAGCATCGGCCTGGCCGGGGCGTACGGCATCTATACGGTGGCCGCGGTGCTGTCGGTGTTCTTCGTGCTGCGCTTCGTCAACGAGACCAAGGGCAAGGAACTGGAGCAGATGGAGGGCTGAGCGCGCGCCCGACCGGGGCGACCTGGTCGGGCGACGCAGCGGGTGGCACGTGCTCCCCGTTGCGCGCCTGGCAGGGCAGGGGCTGGCGGCCCCGGGCCTGGAACGCAAAAAACCCCGCCGTGGCGGGGTTTTTGGCTTCCGTGCAGCGCGACTGGTGCTCCCTAGGGGACTCGAACCCCTGTTTTAGCCTTGAGAGGGCCACGTCCTAACCATTAGACGAAGGGAGCAGGCTTTGTCGCGAACTGCGCAGCGCGCTAGTATATGGACCTAGATGCCATTGGGCAATCCCGAAAACTCAACCGGAAGCGCCAACATCAATTCTTCTGCTACATCACCGTTCAGCCTGCGCGTGATTCCGCGCGACCAGCACACCATCTCCCGCAAGGACATCAGCCCCAACGCATTGCGCGTGTTGTACCGGCTGCGTGATTCCGGGTTCGCTGGCTACCTTGTAGGGGGCGCCGTGCGCGACCTGCTGGTCGGCGGCAACCCCAAGGACTTCGACGTGGCCACCGATGCCACCCCGGAACAGGTCAAGGCGCTGTTCCGCAACTGCCGCCTGATTGGTCGCCGCTTCCGGCTGGCCCACGTGGTGTTCGGTCGCGAAATCATCGAAGTGGCCACCTTCCGCGCCAACATCGACGATGGCAGCGGCGACCGCGAGATGGAAAACGGCATGCTGGTCCGCGACAACGTCTACGGCAGCATCGAAGACGACGCGATCCGCCGTGACTTCACCTGCAACGCCCTGTACTACGCGATCGAGGACTTCTCGGTGCGCGACTACACCGGCGGCTTCGAAGACGTCCAGGCGCGCCTGATGAAACTCATCGGCGACCCGGAAAAGCGCTACCAGGAAGACCCGGTGCGGATGCTGCGCGCGGTGCGCCTGGCGGCCAAGCTCGGTTTCCAGATCGACGACGCCAGCGCCGAGCCGCTGCCGCGGCTTGCCGGCCTGCTGGCCGAAGCCGCGCCGGCGCGCCTGTTCGAGGAAGTGCTCAAGCTGTTCCTGTCCGGGCACGGCGTGGCCAGCTTCGAAGGCCTGGAGCGTTACGGCCTGCTGGATGTGATGTTCCCGGAAAGTGCGGCCGCGCTACGCAGCAACCGCAGTGGCGCGCTGCGCCGCATGGTCATCGAAGGCCTGCACAACACCGACCTGCGCGTGGCCAACGATGAGCCGGTGTCGCCGTCGTTCCTGTTCGCGCTGCTGCTGTGGCCGGCGTTCTGCCGCGCCCTGGCCAGCCTGCAGAAGCAGGGCGTGGCGCTGGAAGAGGCGCAGCGTCGCGCCGCCGACCGCGTCACCTTGCACCAGCTGACCACCATCGCGCTGCCGCGCCGCTTCTCGCTGCCGATGCAGGAGATCTGGCTGCTGCAGGGGCGTTTCAGCTCGCGCCAGCGCAAGCGCGTGATCCGCACCCTGACCCATCCGCGCTTCCGCGCCGCCTACGACTTCCTGGTGTTGCGCCAGGTGGCCTCCAGCGAGCACAGCGCCGACGTCGAGTTCTGGCGCGAAGCCCAGCTGCAGTCCGGCCCGGAGCTGGATTCGGCGCTGGATGCGGCGCATGTCGAGGGTGAGGTCGACGAAGACGGTGCACCGCGCAAGCGTCGGCGCCGGCGCCGTCGTCCGGGCGGGGCCGCCACGGGCGAGTAAGACGTGACCGCTGCCTGCATTGGATTGGGCGCCAACCTGGGCGACGCCGCGCAGACCCTGCGCGACGCGTTCGAGGCCCTGGCGGGGCTCCCGCGCACCACGCTGCGCGCGCGCTCCCGGTTGTACAGCACGCCGGCCTGGGGCAATGAAGACCAGCCGGCGTTCGTCAACGCCGCGGCGCTGCTCGACACCGCGCTGAGCGGCCCGGAGCTGCTGGACGCGCTGCTGGGCATCGAGCGCGACTTCGGCCGGGTTCGCCAGCCGGGCGTGCACTGGGGGCCGCGCACGCTGGACCTGGACCTGCTGCTGTTCGGCGAGGACGTGATCGACCTGCCGCAGCTGAAGGTCCCGCATCCCTACCTGCACGAACGCGCGTTCGCGCTGCTGCCGCTGGCCGACGTTGCCCCGGACGCGGTGATTCCCGGCCACGGCCGTGTGCGGGATGCTGTGATGCGGGTCGAGGCCTGCGGGATCGCGCCAATAGGGGGATAATGCGGGGCTTATCGCCACCGGTTATCAGCTCATGAGTACCCACGCAGACAGCAAGCCCTGGACCGTTCCCGCCCTGGCCGAGGCCAAGCGCAACGGCCAGAAGCTGGTGATGTTGACCGCCTATGACGCCGGGTTTGCGCGTGCGTTCGACGCCAACGGCGTGGACCTGATCCTGATCGGCGACTCGCTGGGCATGGTGGTGCAGGGGCATGATTCGACCCTGCCGGTGACCACTGACGACATGGTCTACCACACCCGCGCCGTGGCCCGCGTGCTGCAGCGTGCGCTGCTGGTGGCCGACCTGCCGTTCGGCGCGGACGCCACCCCCGAACGCGCGCTGGATGCTTCGCTGCGCCTGCTGCAGGCGGGCGCGGAGATGGTCAAGATCGAAGGCGCCGGGTTCAAGCTGGACATCATCCGCTACCTGGTCGAGCGCGAGATCCCGGTCTGCTCGCACCTGGGCCTGACCCCGCAGTCGGTGCTGCGCCTGGGCGGTTACCGCGTGCAGGGCCGGGGCGATGCCGCCCAGCAGCTGCGCGACGACGCCAAGGCCGCGGTCGCCGCCGGTGCCACCCTGATCGTGCTGGAGTGCGTGCCTACCCCGGTCGCCACCCAGGTCACCGCCGACGTGTCCGTGCCCACCATCGGTATCGGCGCCGGCCCCGGCTGCGACGGCCAGGTGCTGGTGCTGCATGATTTCCTCGGCCTGGACAGCGGCCATCGCCGACCCAAGTTCGTCAAGGATTTCCTTGCCGACGGCGGTTCGGTCGCCGGTGCTGTCCGTGCCTACGCCGACGCCGTGCGCGACGGCTCCTTCCCCGACGCAGAACACGCCTACGCCTCATGATCGAAACCGTCACCGAACTGTCCCGCCTGCGCGCCGTCGTCAACGGCTGGAAGCGTGAGGGCCTGCGCGTCGCGCTGGTCCCCACCATGGGCAACCTGCATGCGGGCCACTACTCGCTGGTCACGCTGGCCCGGCAGTACGCCGACCGCGTGGTCTCCAGTGTCTTCGTCAATCCGACCCAGTTCGGCCCCAACGAAGACTTCACCCGCTACCCGCGCACCCCGGAAGCCGACACCTCCGGGTTGGAGCAGGCCGGCTGCGACGTGCTGTGGCTGCCGACCGTCGAATCCATGTACCCGTTCGGCATCGAACTGGCGGCCAGCGTCAACGTGCCGGGCATCAGTGGCCTGCTGGAAGGCGCCCACCGCCCGGGCCATTTCGATGGCGTGTGCACGGTGGTCTCGCGCCTGTTCAACCAGGTGCAGCCGGACGTGGCCGCCTTCGGCAAGAAGGACTACCAGCAGCTGGCGGTGATCCGCCAGATGGTGGAAGACCTGGCCTTCCCGATCCAGGTGGTGGGCGGGGACATCGTGCGTGAAACCGACGGCCTGGCGATGAGCTCGCGCAACCAGTACCTCAACGCCGAGCAGCGCCCGGTCTCGACCACCATCCACCAGGTGCTGCTGGGCATGCGCGAAGGCTTCATCGCCGGCAAGACCCGCAGCCTGATCGAAGCCGAGGCCACCGCCGCCCTGCAGGCCGCCGGGTTCCAGGTGGACTATGCGGTGGTGCGCAAGCCGGATCTGTCCGAGCCGGCCGACGCCAATGACGGCACCCGCGTGGCCCTGATCGCCGCGCGCATCGGCAACACCCGGTTGATCGACAACCTGGAGTTCTGAGGGGCTAACCCCCGGGATTGAGGCGGGGGGGTACCCAGGGGCGTCCGCCGTCCTGCGGGTGTGACCCGAGATGACCGTGCAGCCACCCATGGGGTGGCTCTACCCCCGGGGCGCCCGCCGTCCTGCGGATGTGACCCGAGATGACCGTGAAGCCACCCATGGGGTGGCTCTACCGCGGGACGGGTGGGTCGTGACGATGCTGAACCGCTGGCAGCCCCCGGCGCGGGCGGGCGCGGCTTGCCCTGCCCGTTGTCCGGCGGGTGCTAGAATTTCCCTTTCCTTTACCGTTGTCCCGTTGCCATGCATCTGTCCCTGCTCAAGACCAAGATCCACCGCGCCACCGTCACCCACTCCGAGCTGAACTACGAAGGTTCCATCGCCATCGATGACAACCTGCTGCAGGCCACCGGGATCCGTGAGTTCGAACAGGTGCACATCTGGGACGTCACCAACGGTGCGCGTTTCTCCACCTATGCCATCCGTGCCGAAGCCGGCAGTGGCGTGGTGTCGCTCAACGGCGGCGCAGCGCGCCACGTGCAGGTCGGCGACATCATCATCATCGCGGCGTTCGCCAGCATGAGCGAAGAAGAAGCTGACAGCTTCAAGCCGAAGTTGGTATATGTGGACGGCAAGAACCAGATCTCCCACACCAACGACAGCATCCCGACCCAGGCCGCATGACACAGCACAACGGATTCGACCCGCTCCACTCCCATGCCCAGCGCCTGCGTGGCGCAAGCATTCCTTCGTTGATCGCCGCCGAACCGGGCCGCGCACAATCGCTGGGGCTGCGGGTCGGTCCGTTGTACGTCAATTTCGCGCGGCAGAAGTACGACCGCGCGGCCTTGGACGCACTGCTGCAGCTGGCCGCCGAGCGCGATGTCGCCGGCGGCTTCCAGCGCCTGTTCCGCGGTGAAACGGTCAACCTGACCGAAGGCCGCGCGGCGCTGCATACCGCATTGCGGGGCGACCTCAGCGGTGCACCGGTGGCCGGCGAAGCCTTCGCCACCGCCGCCCAGGTCCGCGCGCAGATGGGCGACCTGATCGCCGCGCTGGAAAAGACCACCGTCACCGACATCGTCAGTGTCGGCATCGGTGGCTCGGACCTCGGCCCGCGCCTGGTTGCCGACGCGTTGCGCCCGGTCAGCGGCGCGCGCTTCCGCGTGCATTTCGTTTCCAACGTGGACGGCGCCGCCATGCAGCGCACGCTGGCCACGCTCGACCCGGCCACCACCGCCGGCGTCCTGATTTCCAAGACCTTCGGTACCCAGGAAACCCTGCTCAACGGGCAGATCCTGCATGACTGGCTGGGCGGCAGCGAGCGCCTGTATGCGGTCAGCGCCAACCCGGAGCGGGCGGCCAAGGCCTTCTCGATCGCCGCCGGCCGCGTGCTGCCGATGTGGGACTGGGTGGGCGGGCGCTATTCGCTGTGGTCGGCGGTCGGGTTCCCGATCGCGCTGGCGATCGGTTTCGAGCGCTTCGAACAGCTGCTGGCCGGTGCCGCGCAGATGGACGAACACGCGCTCACCGCGCCGCTCGAGCAGAACCTGCCGGTCCTGCATGCCCTGACCGATATCTGGAACCGCAACCTGCTGGGCCATGCCACGCATGCGGTGATGACCTACGACCAGCGCCTGGCGCTGTTGCCGGCCTACCTGCAGCAGCTGGTGATGGAAAGCCTGGGCAAGCGCGTGCAGCTCGATGGCAGCCCGGTTGCCAGCGACACCGTGCCGGTGTGGTGGGGCGGGGCAGGCACCGACGTGCAGCACAGCTTCTTCCAGGCACTGCACCAGGGCACCAGCGTGATTCCGGCCGATTTCATCGGCTGCGTGCGCAACGATGACCCGTACGTGGTCAACCACCAGGCGCTGATGGCCAACCTGCTGGCACAGACCGAAGCGCTGGCCAACGGCCAGGGCAGCGACGACCCGCACCGCGCGTATCCCGGCGGCCGCCCGAGCACGCTGATCCTGCTCGACGCGCTCACCCCGCAGTCGCTTGGCGCGCTGATCGCCATGTACGAACACGCTGTGTACGTGCAGTCGATCATCTGGAACATCAACGCCTTCGACCAGTTCGGCGTGGAGCTGGGCAAGCAGCTGGCCAGCCAGTTGCTGCCGGCGTTGCAGGGTGAAGCGCATGCGATCACCGACCCGGTGACGCTGGAGTTGCTGGGCCGGCTGACCGCCTGACCACCGCGTAGATCCGACCGTTGATCGGCTAAAGGCAGGTAGAGCCGACCGTTGGTCGGCTATCGCGCGCAACGCGCGGTGTTGGTCGTTGTGGTGAAGAGCAGCCGACCAACGGTCGGCTCTACCGGTTGTTGCGCCCGGTGTTTGCGCGGCCAACCCGCGCCGGGCCTTACCGGCTCGGGTCGCGTTCCGGACTCGGCCGCTTGGCCAGCTTGCGCTGCAGCGAGCGGCGGTGCATGCCGAGCAGGCGCGCGGCGGCCGATACGTTGCCGCCGGTTTCGTGCATGGCCTGCTGGATGTGTTCCCACTGCAGCCGGCTGATCGGGGTCATCGCGTCCGGCGGCTCCAGGTCGCCATCGTCGGCCGGGCCATCGTCTTCTTCGCCCAGCGCGCGCAGGATCATCGGCACCGTGGCCGGCTTGGGCAGGTAGTCGTCGGCCCCCAGCTTGATTGCCTCCACCGCGGTGGCGATGCTGGCGTAGCCGGTGACCAGCAGGATCCGCATGTCTTCGCGCAGGGCGCGCAGCGGCTGGATCAGCGACAGGCCGGATTCGGAGCCCAGCTTCAGGTCGATCAGCGCATATGCCGGCGGGTTCTGCCGGGCCAGCAACAGCGCCGAGCCAATGTCGCTGGCGGTCACCGTTTCCAGGCCTTTGCGGCCCAGGCTGCGCTGCAGGGTACGCAGGTACAGCTCGTCGTCGTCGACCAGCAGGCCATGGCTGGCAGCGGGCAGGGGGGGAATGTTCATGCGGAAGTCTCCGAAGACGTCAAAGGCAGGCGGAAGCCGACGCGGGTGCCGGCGCCGTTGGCCGGGCGCATCCACAGTTCGCCGTCCAGGCGTTCAATGGTGGCGTGCGACAGCGCCAGGCCCACGCCCATGCCCTGCGCCTTGCCGCTGTTGAACAGGGTGCCGGGCAGAACTGCCTGGCGGGCATCGAAGCCGTGGCCGTAGTCGCGCACTTCGCCGATCAGGGTGTCCCCTTCAATGCGCAGCGTCAGGTCCACCTGCGGGCGCTCGGCCTTCTCGCCCGCGTCGGCGGCGTTGTTCAGCAGCACCATCAGCAGGTGGCCGATGCCCGGGTCCAGCGGCAGTTTCAGCGGTGCGTCGTCGTTGCGCTTGAGGGTGATGGTCGGGCGCACCAGCCGCCACTGTTCCAGCACCTGCGGCAGGGTCACCGTGTCGCGCCCGGGCGCATCGCCGGCGGCCGGGCGGGCCAGCGCCAGCACCCGCTCGCGGCACTGCACCAGCAGCTCGCGCAGCGTATCCACGTCATCGCGCACTTCGCTGCTGTTGGTCTGGTCGGCGATGTCGTCGGCCAGCAGGGTCATGGTCGCCAGCGGCGTGTTGAGCTCATGGGCCACCGACGCGGCGTGGGTGGCCAGGGCCACGATGCCTTCGTTGCGCACGAAGCGCTCGCGCAGCAGGGCCAGCTCATGCTCGCGGTGGCGCAGGGCGATTGCCAGGCGGGTGGCGAACACCAGCACCACCGTGGCCGACAACAGGAAGTTGCAGACCACGCCCCACTGGTGCATCTGCATGGCGGTGAAGTAGCCGGCCGGCAAAGGCAGCCCGAAGATGCCGCTGACCGCGTAGCCGATCAGGCAGGTCGCGGCCACCGCCAGGGTCCAGCGCAGGGGCAGGGCGAGCGCGGCCAGGGCGATCAGGATCAGGAACAGCGAGCCGAACGGATTGCCGATGCCACCGCTCCAGCCCACCATCCAGGTGAGCACGCTGACGTCCACCAGAATGTGGCCGAACGCGGTCACCGGCGCGGTGTCGGCGTCGTTCACGCGCAGCTGCGCGTACAGGTTGAACAGGGTCAGCGCGGCCACCCCGGCCCACAGCGGCAGCTGCGGCAGTTCCAGCCCCAGCACCGAGGTGGCCACCAGGATCGTGGCGGCCTGGCCGGCCACGGCCAGCCAGCGCAGGCTGCACAGGGTTCGGAGGAAGGGGGCGTCGGTGCCGGTCATTGCGCACATCCTATGCGCTCGGGGGCTGGCCTGCCTGCGACAATCGGCCGCATCGGTTGAATGAGTACCGACCAACGGTCGGTAGCCACGCCGCGCGCGTGAACACGCGTGGCGCGCTAAAATGGGGAATGCATGACGCCGTGACCCAACCGACCCAACCGTCCGACACCACCGTGTGGGCCCGCCGCCAGACCCAGGCCGTCCGCATCGGCGGCGTGGTCGTGGGCGGGGGCAGCCCCGTGGTGGTGCAGTCGATGACCAACACCGACACCGCCGACATCGCCGCCAGCGTCAAGCAGGTGGCCGAACTGTGGCGGGCCGGGTCGGAGATGGTGCGGCTGACGGTCAACAACCCCGAGTCGGCCGCGGCCATTCCGCGGATCGTGGAAAAGCTGCAGATGATGGGCATCGACGTGCCCCTGATCGGCGACTTCCACTACAACGGCCACCAGCTGCTGACGCAGGAGCCGGCCTGCGCCGAAGCCCTGGCCAAGTACCGGATCAACCCGGGCAACGTCGGGTTCGGCAAGAAGAAGGACACCCAGTTCGCGCAGCTGATCGAGTTTGCGATCCGCTACGGCAAGCCGGTTCGCATCGGCGCCAACTGGGGCTCGCTGGACCAGTCGCTGGCCGCCCGCCTGATGGATGAGAACAGCCAGCGGGCCACCCCGTGGGATGCCGGCCGGGTGCTGCGCGAGGCGCTGATCCGTTCGGCGCTGGATTCGGCGCATACCGCGGTCGAACTGGGCCTGCCGCGGGATCGCATCGTGCTGTCGGCCAAGGTCAGCGGCGTGCAGGAGCTGATCGCGGTGTACCGCGACTTGGCGCAGCGCTCGGATTTCGCGTTGCACCTGGGCCTTACCGAGGCCGGCATCGGCAGCAAGGGCATCGTGGCCTCCTCGGCGGCGCTGGCCGTGCTGCTGCAGGAAGGCATCGGCGACACCATCCGCATTTCGCTCACCCCCGAGCCGGGCCAGTCGCGCACCGCCGAGGTGATCGTGGCCCAGGAACTGCTGCAGACCACCGGGCAGCGCGCCTTCACCCCGCTGGTCACGGCCTGCCCGGGCTGCGGCCGCACCACCTCCGAGTTCTTCCAGGAGCTGGCCAAGGTGGTGCAGAACCACGTGCGCGAGAAGATGCCGGTCTGGAAGATCAGCCACCCGGGTGCGGAGAACATGACCCTGGCGGTGATGGGCTGCATCGTCAACGGGCCGGGCGAGTCGCGCCACGCCAACATCGGCATTTCGTTGCCGGGTACCGGTGAAACCCCGGCCGCGCCGGTGTTCGTCGATGGCGAGAAGGCCGTGACCCTGCGTGGCGACCACATCGCCCAGGATTTCGTGGCGCTGATCGACGATTACGTTGAGCGAAAGTATGTCCGCAGCGTCGGATAAGCCCGACGTAATGGCCGGCCAGGAGCCGGTCGCGGGGTTCCGCCATTGGATGGCGCACAACGCGTGGCGGTTCGTCCTGCTGTTCGCCGGCGTGTTGCTGCCGCTGGCCGGCTTCGTCGCACTGGCCGACGAGGTGCACGAATTTGAATCGTTCCACTTCGATGCGCCACTGCTCTGGAAGATGCACGGCCTGCATTCGCCGGGGCTGGACCAGTTCTTCACGCTGCTCTCCAAGCTGGGCTACGAGTGGTTCCTGATCCCGGCCGATGTGCTCATCGTGGTGGCGCTGCTGTGGCGCAAGCGCTGGCGCGAGGCCAGTTTCGTGGCCATCAGCTTCGTCGGTTCGGCGCTGTTGAACCTGGGCAGCAAGCAGTTCTTCCAGCGCGACCGGCCCAGCCTATGGGAATCGATCGCCCCGGAAAGCACGTTCAGCTTTCCCAGCGGCCACGCAATGGGCTCGATGACCCTGGCGGTCACGGTGGCCCTGCTGGCCTGGAACACCCGCTGGCGCTGGCCGGTGCTGGTGCTGGCACCCGGGTTCAGCGTGCTGGTCAGCGTGTCCCGGGTGTACCTGGGGGTCCACTATCCGTCGGACATCCTGGCCGGTTGGTGTGCCGCCCTGGTTTGGGTGGTAGGGTGCTTCCTGGTCATGTTCAGGCGCCGGCATCCCTGGCGCCACCGCCCCCTCGCCGGGTCCTCGGCCGCAAAGGCCGATCGCGACGGGGTATAGGCGTAGAGTAATAGGCGTAGTAAACCGATATGGCCTGGGGTGAAAGGCTAAGGGGTAGGGGTAATCCAGCTTGGTTGTGATGCGGGCACCAGAACGCGCCGACGGGAAGGTTTCTTCCTTGTTATCGCATCATCCCGCCGCTAGGCTTGCCCCCGTTCGCAGCGTTTGAAGAGGTACGTGGATGACGATTCGAGTGTATCTGGTGGACGATCATGCGCTGGTGCGAACCGGCATGAAGATGATCCTGTCCAACGAGACCGATATCGAGGTAGTCGGTGAAGCGGACTCCGGCGAAGATGCGTTGCCTGACATCCGTCAGCTGCGACCGGACGTGGTGCTGTGCGACCTGCACCTGCCGGGCGTCAGTGGTATGGAAGTCACCGAACGGGTGGTGCGTGGCGACCACGGCACCCGCGTGGTGATTGTCTCGGTGCTCGAAGACGGTCCGATGCCCAAGCGCCTGCTCGAAGCCGGTGCCTCCGGCTACATCGGCAAGGGCTGCGATGCACAGGAACTGCTGCGTGCCGTGCGCGACGCCGCGCTGGGCCGGCGTTACCTGGGCAGCAGCATCGCGCAGAACCTGGCGCTGTCCAACGTCGAAGGCACCCAGTCGCCGTTCGACGCCCTGTCCCCGCGCGAACTGGAAGTGGCCTTGCTGCTCACCCAGGGCCTGCGCCAGGAAGACATCGCCAAGCGCTTGAGCCTGAGTGCCAAAACCGTCAACACGCACAAGGCGCGCCTGTTCGAGAAAATGGGCATCCACGACAACATCGCGCTGGCCCGCATGGCCAGCCAGTACGGTCTGGTGGATCCG
The DNA here is from genome assembly GCF_059758695.1 of Stenotrophomonas sp. GQ19. Lineage (NCBI taxonomy): Bacteria > Pseudomonadati > Pseudomonadota > Gammaproteobacteria > Lysobacterales > Lysobacteraceae > Stenotrophomonas > Stenotrophomonas sp. GQ19. Next base: position 276,322 of record NZ_JCAXES010000004.1, read on the forward strand.
GCACGGCCGATGTAACGCGTTGTCGGTGAGATTTGTACCAGGAACAAGGCTGGTACGGTCACGGAGAACTTATACTTGGGGGTGACGCCGTGAGAATTTGGCAGGCGGTCGTCAGTGATTCTGGTAGCAGGTCTCTCAATGTCGCGCATTTCGGTGCCGACACATCGGGTGGCGCGGGTATCGTGAACCTCGATGCAGATGTTTATACGAGGATTCTTCGGATCGAAGAAGAGTCGGTCGGCTATTTTCTTCACAGGTTCGGTATGGATATGTCGCACCTGGCTGACACGTGGCATCAATCATTGGAAGAGGCGATGGAGCAGGCCGAAGAAGAGTTCGGCGTTCCGCCAGCAGCGTGGTCGCTGCTGATTGAGGGTTGTGACCAGTTCCGTCGGAGCTATGGACCTTCATTCACGAAGATCGCTCCGAAGTGACTCGGGGCCCACTCGTCAGGACTTCTGCTGTTTGACCTTCATGGGTCCCGCGCGCCGGACGTAAAGGTGGTCCCCGTTTTTGCAAAAAAAAGCCCGGGCAAGCCGGGCCTTTTTCGGTGCGCCATCCTACCGGTAGAGCCACGCCATGCGTTGCTGGCTCCCCCGACAGTGCCTCAGTGCGCGCGTACCCGCGCCACGATCTTCGCCGCTTGCGCCGCGCTGTCGCGCACCTTGTCCCACTGCCCGTGCTCGATCCAGCTGCCCGGCACCATCCACGAGCCGCCGATGCAGACCACGTTCTTCTGCTCCAGGTACTCGGCCGCCGTATCCTCGGTGATGCCACCGGTCGGGCACAGCTTCAGGTCCGGAATCGGCCCGGCCAGGCCCTTGATCATCGCCAGCCCACCCACCGCCGAAGCCGGGAACAGCTTGCACACCCGGAAGCCCCGCGCATACAGCGCCAGCATCTCGGTCGGCGACGCCGCACCCGGCACCACCGGCAGTGCCGCCTGCGCCAACGCATCGGCCATGTGCGCCGGCGTACCCGGCGTCACCAGGAAATCCGCGCCCGCATCGATCGACTGCTGCATCTGCGCCACGGTCAGCACCGTACCGGCACCCACCACCACATCGGGCAGCTCACGCTTCAGCATCGCCAGCGCTTCCATCGCCACCGGCGTACGCAGGGTCAACTCGATCGCCGGCAACCCACCTTCCAGCAACGCCGCACTGACCGCGCGGGCCTGGTCGAGCGTATGCACGGTCACCACCGGCAGAATGCCGGCCGCATGCAGCAGCTCGGCTGCGCGCTTCTGATGTTGCTCGATGCTCATTGTTGTCTTTCCCTTTGCTGATTCGAGCGACGCCATCAAGGCGCCGCGATATGTCGGGAGGGAGCGGTTGGCCCCCTTCGGGACCGTCCAAAACATGGATGTTTTGGACGAGCCCCCATGGATGGGTTCACGGCGTGTCCCGAAGGGGGCCAACCGCTCCCTCGGCACGGGACAGCCGCCGCTGCGTCGGTCGCCTCAGGCGTCCTTGGCTTCATGCGGCGCTTCCGCCGCCGCTGCATCACGCCCCAGGTCGTACTCGGCGTCGTAATTCCAGATATCGCCGTCGGCCGTCGCCGGCCCGCACGAAATCGAAATCGCGCCCTGGTCGGCCGGGCCGACCACGCGCCGGTTCAGCGCAAACAGATTGCGCCCCATGTCGTGCGCCGCCGGTGCTGTGTTCGGTGCCGGCGCGCGCGCCGCGAACTCCGCCGCGTCCACCAGCAGCTCCAGCGTCCCCGCCTCGCCATCCAGACGGATCATGTCGCCCTCGCGCACCCGTGCCAGCGGCCCGCCGCGCGACGCTTCCGGCGTCATGTGGATCGCCGCCGGGAACTTGCCCGACGCGCCCGACAGACGACCATCGGTCACCAGCGCCACACGCCGCCCCTGGTTCTGCAGCAGCCCCAGCAACGGCGCCAGCGAATGCAGCTCCGGCATCCCGTTCGCGCGCGGCCCCTGGAAACGCACCACCGCCACGAAATCGTGCGGCAGCACACCGGCGGCATGCAGCTTGTTCAACACCTGCGGCGCATCCACCACCACCGCCGGCGCCTCGATCGTACGGAACTGCGGCTTCACCGCCGACAGCTTGATCAACGAACGCCCCAGATTGCCGCGCAGCAGCCGCAGCCCACCCTGGGCCTCGAACGGATCGGCCACACCGCGCACCACGTCCGCATCCGCGCTCTCGCGCAGCCCGTCGACGTACGCCAGCGTGCCATCACGCAGCGCCGGCTCCTGCCCGTACTGCGGCATCCCGCCTTCGGCCACCGTCTGCAGGTCGGCATGCATCAGCCCGGCTTCCATCAGCTCGCGGAACACGAACGCCGTACCGCCGGCGGCCGCGAAGCGGTTCACGTCGGCCTCACCGTTCGGATACACCCGCGCCAGCAGCGGAATCAGCTGCGACAGCTCGTCCATGTCGTCCCAGGTCAGCACGATACCGGCCGCCCGTGCCACCGCGATCCAGTGGATGGTGTGGTTGGTCGAGCCGCCCGTGGCCATCAACGTCACCACCGCATTGACGATCGCACGCTCGTCGATAAGCCGGCCGAGCGGACGGAAATCGTCCCCCAGCGCGCAGATCTCCAGCGCACGCTCGCCGGCGCGGCGGGTCAATGCATCGCGCAGCGGCGTATCGGGATTGACGAACGACGCGCCCGGCAGCTGCACGCCCATCGCTTCCAGCAACGTCTGGTTGGAGTTGGCGGTGCCGTAGAACGTGCAGGTGCCTGCACCGTGGTACGACGCCGCTTCGGCTTCCAGCAGTTCCTCGCGGCTGGCCAGCCCGGCGGCATAGCGCTCGCGCACTTCGGCCTTCTGCTTGTTCGGAATGCCCGGCGTCATCGGACCGGCCGGCAGGAAGATCGCCGGCAGGTGGCCGAACGCCAGCGCGCCGATCAACAGGCCCGGCACGATCTTGTCGCACACCCCGAGGTACACGGTGGCGTCGAACATGTCGTGGCTGAGGCCGATCGCCGTGGACTGCGCGATCACATCGCGCGAGAACAGCGACAGCTCCATGCCGCCACGGCCCTGGGTGACGCCGTCGCACATCGCCGGCACGCCGCCGGCCACCTGCGCGGTGGCGCCCATGTCGCGCGCAACGGCGCGCAGGATCTCCGGGTACGACTCGAACGGCTGGTGCGCCGACAGCATGTCGTTGTAGGCGGTGATGATGCCCAGGTTCGGGGTGACACCGCCGCGCAGGCGCGACTTGTCGGTCGGCCCGCACGCGGCGAACCCGTGGGCGAGGTTGCCGCAGCTCAGGCGCGAACGGAACGGCCCATCGCGCAGCGAGGCATCGATCCCGGCCAGGTAGGCCGCGCGCGAGGCGACGCTGCGCTGGACGATGCGCTGGGTGATGGCATGGAGTTGGGGATGCAGGCTCATTGGCTACCGGCTATGAGAGGGCGGACGAACAACACCGGGGACAGGTCAGTCACACCAGTGGACGCGCAGTTTCGCGCCGTCGAGGTCGATCGCGTTGAGGATGGGATACAGCTGCGGGTTGTTGCTTTCCAGCGCCTGTTTGAGCACTTCCAGCTTCTGCTTGCCACGCAGCAGCAGCAGGCGCTGGCCGCTATGCCTGAGCCCGTGCGGGGTCAGCGTGATGCGCAGCGGCCACTGGTTCGCGCCCGGGCAACCGGTGGCGTCCAGGGCGGCGTAGGGCAGGGTGCTTTCCAGCGCCCGGGCCAGGTCCTTGGAACCGGGGAACAGCGACGCGGTGTGGCCGTCGTTGCCCATGCCGAGCACGCTCAGGCACGGCGCCTGGCTGTGCTGGGCCTGCAGGTTGGCGGTATACACGCACTCCGGCAGCGGCTTGCCGACCCGCACCAGCGGGTCGAAATGCGCGCCATCGGCGCGACCGAGGAAACTCTCGCGCACCAGCCAGGCGTTGCTGTCACGGTCCTGCGGCGACAGCCAGCGCTCATCGACCAGGCTGACTTCCACCCGGTCCCAGTGCACGTCCAGTTCGGCCAGCGCCTGGTACACCGGTGCCGGCGTGGTGCCGCCGGACAGCAGCATGCGCGCGCGCCCGAAGGTGGCGATATCGTTGTTCAGCGCCTGCGCCATTTCGGCGGCGATGGCTTCGATCCAGGCATCGGCGTCGCCGTGGCGGATCAGGGTGAAGCGATCGGATGCATCCAGGCTGTTCATGCGTTGGTTCCTTGCAGGTCGCGTTCAACATCGGCGGCATAGGCAGCCGAGCCCAGCAGGCCGGCATGCGGGTGCATCACCGCCAGCGACGGCACGCGCGCCATGATCGAAGAGAAGCGCCCCTTGTGCTCGAAGCGCTGGCGGAAACCGGAGTGCTGCAGCGAATCGAGCATCTTCGGGGTCAGCCCGCCGGTCAGGAACACGCCATCCCAGGCGCCCTGCATCAGCACCAGGTCGCCGGCGATGGCGCCGAACACCGCGCAGAACACGTCCACCGCACGCATGGCCTGCGGGTCACCGTGCAGCGCACGGGCGGTCACGTCCACCGGCTGCAGCTGGCCCGGATCGATGTCGGCCATCTCGCACACGGCGCGATGGATGTTGACCAGGCCCGGGCCGCAGATCAGGCGCTCGTTGGAGACCCGGCCGAACTGCTCGGAGAGGATCTCCAGGATGCGGATTTCCTCCGGCGTGCCCGGCGGGAAGCTGACATGGCCGCCTTCGGTTTCCAGCGGATAGCAGCGGCCGTGGCGCAGGATCAGGCCACCGACACCCAGCCCGGTACCCGGGCCGATCACCGCATAGTTGCGCGGCTGGCCCGGCTTGCCCGGCACCCACGCCGCGCCGCCCACCTGGACCACGTCCTGCGGCTGCAGCAGCGAAATGGCCATCGCCTGGGCGGCGAAATCGTTGATCAGGTGCAGCTCGTCGAAGCCCAGCATGTGCGCGGTGCGGCTGCGCGAGATCACCCACGGGTGGTTGGTGATGCGCGCTTCATCGCCGTCCACGCGGCCCGCCACGGCGAACACGCCGCGCGTGGCCGAGGCGCCGACCTGTTCCAGGTAGTGCCGCGCCGCATCGCCGAGCGAGGGGAAATCGGCCACCGCGAATTCGCGGATGCTGTCCTGCTGCAGCGGAGCCTCAAGGCTGGTGTCGGCAAGCGCGAAGCGGGCGTTGGTGCCACCGATATCGGCAACCAGGACCGGTTGGTTCTGCAGCGTCATGCGTCGCCGTCCTTGCGGCCGGCGTCGGCATCCACTTCAGCGGGCAGGAAGCCGGCGGCTTCGGCCGGGCCCCATTCGCCGGCCGGGTAGGGCTGCAGCGGCAGGCTGGCGGCCTTCCAGGCATCGCTGACACTGTCGATCCAGGCCCAGGCGGCACGCACTTCGTCGTCACGCACGAACAGCGCGTGGTTGCCGTTGAACGCATCCAGGAACAGGCGTTCGTAAGCGATGCGGCGGTGCAGGCCGGTCGGCACGGACAGTTCCAGTTCCAGCGGATGCAGTTCCAGCGCGCCCCATTCCGGGCCGGCCAGCGAACTCATCAGACCCAGCTCGATGTTCTCCTGCGGCTGCAGCTGGAACACGATGCGGTTGGGCGTGGCATTGCGACGATGCGGCCGCTCGAACAGCCAGTGGGTGACCGGCTTGAGCGTGACCACCACGCGGGTGGTGCGCTCGGCCAGGCGCTTGCCGGTGACCAGGTGGAACGGCACGCCGGACCAGCGCCAGTTGTCGATATGCGCGGTGACCCCGGCGAAGGTTTCCACGTCGCTGCCTTCCGGCGGCTGGTAGGCCTGGGCCGGCTGACCGTTGATGGTGCCGGCGGTGTAGCGGCCGCGCACGCTGTCGCGGGCGGCGTGCTTGGCGTCCAGCGGGCGCAGGGCGCGCAGCACCTTGACCTTCTCGTCGCGGATGCGGTCGGCTTCCAGCGAGGCCGGCGGCTCCATCGCCACCAGGCACAACAGCTGCAGGATGTGGCTCTGGACCATGTCGCGCAGCGCGCCGGAGCGGGCGTAGTACGCGTCGCGGCCGTCCACGCCTTCGCTTTCGGCCACCAGGATATGCACCGACTCGATGTAGTTGCGGTTCCACACGGCTTCCAGCAGCGTGTTGCCGAAGCGCAGCGCGATCAGGTTCTGTACCGCGGCCTTGCCCAGGTAGTGATCCAGGCGGAACACGCGGTCTTCGTCGATCCACTGGCCGATGGTGGAGATGATCTCCTCGGCGCTGGCGCTGTCGCTGCCGATCGGCTTCTCCAGCATCAGGCGGTGCGGTGCGGCAAGGGCGCCGCCCTTGGCCAGGCCTTCGCAGGTGGAGATGTACAGGCCCGGCGGAATGGCCAGGTAGCTCACGCAGTGGCGGTTGACCAGGTCACTGACCGACTCGGCCACCGAGTCCGCGTTGCGCAGGTCCACCGAACGGTAGTCGATGCGCGACAGCAGCGACTGGATGTCGTCCTGGCTGGCCATCGGCATGGCCTGCTGCAGGCGCGGGCGCAGGATGTCGCGGAAACCCTCGGTGTCGTGCGGGCTCAAGGCCAGCGCACGGATCTTGAAATCCTCCGGCAGCAGGCCGTCGCCGAGCAGGCGCAGCAACGAAGGGAACAGGTAGCGCTGGGCAAGGTCGCCGGTCGCGCCGAACAGGAAGAGGGTGTCGTGCATCGCTCGAGTTTCAGATCCGGGTGACATCGTTGTCAATCGCTTCTCGTCTATGTTCTCGGGGGTCCAGCTGGGCATGGTGTCCAGTGCTGCGGGTGCAACATGAACAGGCACCGGGCCAGCGCATCATGGGGCATGCACGGGGCGAATCGGGAGACTGTGCGGCTCCCGATGCGTCGCGGTCATGACCGACCAACGGATACTGCCACGTGAAAACGTTTACATGGCAGAATGAGCAGACTGTATTCGATTGCAGTGGTCGCCGTCATGCGGCACCACGCCATCGACCTGCCATCGGGAGGGCCGAAGGCAGTTCCGCATCAACAGCCCGGCAGCGGGCGGACTGGAATGGGTGATATGGCAAAAGTGCAGTTGCAGGGCGTTCGCAAGGTCTACGACAACGGCCAGGTGGCCGTCCAGGGCGCGACCTTCGAAGTGGCCGATGGCGAATTGATGGTGCTGGTGGGGCCGTCGGGGTGTGGCAAGTCGACCTTGCTGCGCATGGTGGCCGGCCTGGAAGAAATCAGCGGGGGCACGCTGACCATCGGTGACCGGGTGGTCAACGACGTGGCGCCCAAGGACCGCGACATCGCCATGGTGTTCCAGAGCTATGCGCTGTACCCGCATATGACCGTGGCCGAGAACCTGGCCTTCGGCCTGAAGCTGCGCGGCCACGACAAGGCCACGATCAGCAAGCGGGTGACCGAAGCGGCCGAAACGCTGGGCCTGACCGACATGCTCGACAAGCTGCCCAAGGCGATGTCCGGCGGCCAGCGCCAGCGCGTGGCACTGGGCCGCGCCCTGGTGCGCGAGCCGGCGGTGTTCCTGCTCGACGAGCCGCTGTCCAACCTGGACGCCAAGCTGCGCCACAGCGTGCGCACGGAAATCGCGCAGCTGCACCGCAAGCTGGGCACCACCATGATCTACGTCACCCACGACCAGGTCGAGGCGATGACGCTGGGCCAGCGCATCGTGGTGCTCAAGGACGGCGTGATCCAGCAGATCGACACGCCCATGGCGCTGTACGACCGCCCGGCCAACCTGTTCGTGGCCGGCTTCCTGGGCAGCCCGGCGATGAACGTGCTGCGTGGCACCCTGCAGCGCAACGACAGTGGCGTGGTGGTGCAGGACACCCAGCTGACCGCGCCGCTGGGCCAGGCGGCGATCGATCCGGCCTGGATCGGCCGCACCGTGGCCGTGGGCGTGCGCCCGGAGCACCTGCAGCCGGCCGCCGCCGACGATGCCACCGCGTTTGTGGCCACCATCGACGGCATCGAGCCGGTGGGCAACGAGATCTTCGTCAACATGACCGGCGGCGGCCAGCCCCTGGTGATGCGCGTGGCCCCGCAGGCGCTGCCGGCAGTGGGCGAGACCATCCGCGTGGCGATCCACCCGCAGGGCCTGCATTTCTTCGATGCGGAGAGCGGCGAGCGGTTGAACGCGGCCTGAGGTGGCGGGCGGGTTTCCGGGATTGCCGGCCAGCGGCCGGCACTACCGGTGCCGCGTGATCGGGTTGTGCCGGCCGCTGGCCGGCAACCACGCAGCACGATCAACGCTCCTGATGTGGCGCATCGACCCACGGTCGATGCCTACCGGGCCAGGCCATCCAGCAGCGGCAGGTGCACGGCGTCAATGCCGTCCACCGACAGCGGATCGCTGGCGATCTCCAGCGGCAACACCGCCAACGCCAGGTCGCCGGCCACGCTGGCCACCGTGCCGATCGCCGCGCCGTTCTGCTGCACCTGCGCACCGCTGGCGGTGCCATCGCCCACCCGCAGCAACTGCAACGCGCGCTTGGCCTTGCCCAGGAAATGGGTACGCGCCACGATCTCCTGGCCCGGGTAACAACCCTTCTTGACGCTGTACCCGTTCAAACGGTCCAGCCCGAGCTGCTGCGGCGTCCATTGCTCGCGCTGGTCGGCGGCCAGACGCGGCACACCGTAGCGCAGATCCGATTGGCGCCAAGCCAGCACGAAGCCGGCATCGTCGGTGGCCGTGGCACCGTCCAGCGGCGCGATCCGCAGCGTCCGCGGCAGGGCATCGCTGCCCACATCCAGCTCCAGCGTCTCACCGTGCACCGCGATTGCGGCGTCCGACGCCGCTTCCGGCGCAGTGAAGCTGCCGGCCACGATCCGGTCATCGCGCACCGCGATCTTGACCTTCCGGCGGAACACAAAACGCTGCAATTGCGACGCAATCGCATCGGCGTCGCCATCGGCCAGCACCAGCAGGATCCGTTCTTCATCCACCCGGATCAGCTGGAACACAGCAATGGTGCGGCCTTTGGCGCTCAGCCAGGCGTTCCACTGCCAATGCCGGACGGGCAGGGCAGTGACGTCGCTGGAAAACTGGGCGTGGGCGAACGCGGCCGCATCGGGACCATCCAGACTGAGCAGCTGGTGACCGGAGAGGCGCGGAAAACCGTTGAAATCCATGGGCAGGTTGTCAGGCACGTGAACGGGGTCTAAAATTTGTGCGTTGCGAGACCACCCATGATAGGCCAAACAACCCCCACTCCAGATTCCGACTCCGAAGCCCCGCAGGTCGATGAGAAGCAGCCGCTTCCGCAGACCCCTGTGGTGCCCGTGGAGATTGGTGGCCGCGGCGGACTCGATCCGGTGCGGTATGGAGACTGGGAGAAAAACGGACGCTGCATCGATTTTTGATCAGCATTGAGCCAACGCGGCATTGCGCCGCCCAGCCGAGACAACGAGCCCAGCGAATGGCCGCCAGAGAACGTCCCCTTTCCCCGCACCTTCAGGTGTATCGCTGGCAGATTCAGATGGCCACCTCGATCCTGCATCGAGCATCCGGCATCTTTCTGTCTGTTGGAGCCCTGATCATCGCCGGCGGCCTGCTCGCCCTGATGATGGGTCCTGAATCCTGGAACTGCTTCACCGGCCACGCCGGTAGCTGGTACGGCAAGTTGTTCCTGTTTGCATGGACGTGGGCCTTCGCCTACCACCTGTGCAACGGCATCCGGCACATCGTGCAGGATTTCGCGATCGGCTTCTCCATTCCTGCCTTCGTGCGCAGCAGCTGGATCTCGGTCTTCGCCAGCCTGGTGATCACCGCCCTGGTCTGGGCCTACGTCTTCGCCGGAGCCGCCGCATGAACAAGTTCCGTACCCCGCTGAAGAACGTGCGTGGCCTTGGCGCGGCCAAGACCGGTACCGAGCACTTCGTGATGCAGCGCCTGACCGCCACCGCGCTGGTCGGCCTGACCATCTGGTTCCTGGTGTTCGTGCTGAGCCTGATCGGCGCCGATTACGTGACCGCCACCGACGCGGTGTCCAAGCCGTGGAATGCGGTGCTGCTGGTCGGCTTCCTGGTCGCGATGTTCTGGCACGCCCAGCTCGGCCTGCAGGTCGTGCTGGAAGACTACATCCACAACTCGCTGCTGGCCCTGGCGCTGCAGACCACGGTGAAGTTCATCGCCGTGCTCGGCGCGATCGTCAGTGTTTTTGCGGTCGCCCGCATTGCGCTCGGCGTTGCCTGAGTCCAGGCACCAAGACAGGAATCCAGATTAGATGTCCGCTTACAAGATTACGGAACACAAGTACGACATGGTCGTGGTCGGCGCCGGTGGCGCTGGCCTGCGCGCTACGTTCGGTCTTGCCGCCAAGGGCCTGCAGACCGTCTGCCTGACCAAGGTCTTCCCGACCCGTTCGCACACCGTGGCCGCGCAGGGCGGTATTTCCGCCGCGCTGGGCAACATGGGTGAAGACGACTGGCGTTATCACTTCTTCGACACCATCAAGGGCTCGGATTGGCTGGGTGACCAGGACGCCATCGAGTACATGTGCCGCGAAGCGATTCCGGCCATCATCGAGCTGGAACACTACGGTGTGCCGTTCAGCCGTACCGAAGAAGGCAAGATCTACCAGCGCCCGTTCGGTGGCATGACCACCAAGTACGGCGAAGGCCCGTCCGCGCAGCGCACCTGCGCCGCGGCCGACCGTACCGGCCACGCCATGCTGCACACGCTGTACCAGCAGTCGCTGGCGCACAACGCGCGCTTCATGATCGAGTACTTCGCGCTCGACCTGATCTTCGATGACGAAGGCGTCTGCCGCGGCGTGCTCGCCCTGGACATGGCCGACGGCTCGCTGCACCTGTTCCGCGCCCACGGCGTGGTGCTGGCCACCGGCGGTTACGGCCGCGCCTACTTCAGCGCCACCTCGGCCCACACCTGCACCGGCGACGGCGGCGGTCTGGTCATGCGTGCCGGCCTGCCGATGCAGGACATGGAGTTCGTGCAGTTCCACCCGACCGGTATCTACGGCGCGGGCTGCCTGATCACCGAAGGCGTGCGTGGCGAAGGCGGCATCCTGCGCAACAGCAACGGCGAGCGCTTCATGGAGCGCTACGCACCGCACTACAAGGATCTGGCCTCGCGCGACGTGGTGTCGCGTTCGATGACCATCGAAATCCGCGAAGGCCGCGGCGTCGGCGAGCACAAGGATCACATCCTGCTCGACCTGACCCACCTCGGCCCGGGCGTGATCGACGACAAGCTGCCGGGTATCGCCGAAAGCGCCCGCATCTTCGCCGGCGTGGACGTGCACAAGCAGCCGATCCCGGTCATCCCGACCGTGCACTACAACATGGGTGGCATCCCGACCAACTACCACGGCGAAGTCGTGCGCAAGCTGGGCGACAACAACGATGCCGTGGTACCGGGCCTGTACGCCATCGGCGAAGCGGCCTGCGTGTCGGTGCACGGCGCCAACCGGCTGGGCTCCAACTCGCTGCTCGACCTGGTGGTGTTCGGTCGCGCCGTGGCCAACCGCTGTGCCGAGACCATCAAGTCCGGCGCGCCGCACAAGACCCTGCCGTCCGATGCATGCGACAAGGCGCTGGGCCTGCTGGACAAGCTGCGCTACGCCAACGGCGACACCCCGACCTCGGTCATCCGCGACAACATGCAGCGCACCATGCAGAACGACGCGGCGGTGTTCCGGACCAGCAAGACCCTGGAAGAGGGCTGCAGCAAGATGGCCGAGATCTTCGACTCCTTCCAGGACGTCAAGGTCACCGACCGCTCGCTGGTGTGGAACTCGGACCTGATCGAAACCTACGAGCTGAACAACCTGCTGCTCAACGCGGTGGCGACGATCAACTCGGCCGAACAGCGCAAGGAAAGCCGTGGCGCGCATGCGCATGAGGACTTCCCGGACCGCGACGACGTCAACTGGCAGAAGCACACGCTGGTCAATGTCGACGACAAGGGCAAGTGCAGCTTCGACTATCGCCCGGTGCACATGTACACGTTGAGCAAGGACGTGGACGTGGTACCGCCGAAGCCGCGCGTGTACTAAGAGACCTGCGGGATGACCTCCGGCCACGCAGCGCCTGCCCACCTTCCTGCCCGCACGGGCAGGGTGGTGCGCGCGCTGCGGGCCGGCGGTGTCAACTTCCTCATCTTCCGTGCTAGCCGCGCCTGCATCGCAGCGCGAGCCGCCTGAGCCAACGAGAACAGCCATGGCCGAGTTTTCCCTCCCCAAGAATTCCAAGATCGGAAAGGGCAAGCACTTCCCCGCCAAGAGCGGTGCGAAGAACACGCGCACTTTCAAGATCTACCGCTGGAGTCCCGACGACGACAGCAACCCGCGGACCGATACCTACGAGATCGATCTGGACAGCTGCGGCCCGATGGTTCTGGACGCGCTGATCAAGATCAAGAACGAGGTCGACCCGACTCTGACCTTCCGTCGTTCGTGCCGCGAAGGCATCTGCGGTTCGTGCGCGATGAACATCGACGGCACCAACACGCTGGCCTGCACCCGCGCCATTGCCGATTGCGGCAAGGCTGAAGTGCCGATCTACCCGCTGCCGCACATGAGCGTGGTCAAGGACCTGGTGCCGGACCTGACCCACTTCTACGCGCAGTACGCCTCGATCAAGCCGTGGATCCGCACGCAGACCCCGCCGCCGCCGGATCGCGAGCGCCTGCAGTCGCCGGAAGACCGCAAGAAGCTGGACGGCCTGTACGAGTGCATCCTGTGCGCGTGCTGCTCCACCAGCTGCCCGAGCTACTGGTGGAACGGCGAGCGTTACCTCGGCCCGGCGATCCTGCTGCAGGCCTACCGCTGGATCGTCGACTCGCGCGATGAAGACACCGGTGCGCGCCTGGACGAACTGGAAGACCCGTTCAAGCTGTACCGCTGCCACACCATCATGAACTGCTCGCGCACCTGCCCGAAGGGCCTGAACCCGGCGCTGGCCATTGCCGAGATCAAGAAGCTGATGATGGCGCGCCGCGCCTAAGCTAGGCGCTGCCCGGCTGTGCGCGTAGAGCGGGGCTCTGCCCCGCTGAAAGGAACCGGGCTTGCCCGGCTGCATCAACGCCGGGCGCGACCCGGCTGCACGTTCGGCCGGGCCATGCCCGGCCTTGCTGTTTCCGGAGCCTGATCGATGGACGAAGCCACTGAACTGAAGAAGCTGCGCTGGCGTTGCCGGCGTGGCATGCGTGAACTGGACCAGCTGTTCGGGCGTTACCTGGACCGCTGCTGGCTGCAGGCACCTACCGAAGAGCGCGAGGTTTTCCTGTTCCTGCTGGAAAGCGAAGACGATAGGTTGTGGCGCTGGTTCATGGGTTACGAGGAGTGCCCGCATGCGCAGCCTGCCGCGCTCATCGCCCGGATCCGCGCCCTGCCGGCTTGAGTGGCGGCCTTCCCGCTGGCAGTGCGGTGCGCACTGGCTGATCACCGCGCTGCTGCCGTGGGCGGTGTTCAGCACCGACCTGACCGGCCGCTGGCACTGGCCGGCCGCGCTGCTGGCCGTGGCCATGGGCGCAACCGGGGCGTGGCGCTACGGGCGCATGCCCGCCCAGGCCATCGTGATACCGCCCGGTGATGACCCGGCGCAGGTGGATGGGCAGCCGGTCGATGACCTGCAGCTGTCCGATCGTGGCGTGCTGCTGCAACTGGCCTGGCGCCAGCAGGGACGCCGCCACTGGCGGCTGTTCTGGCCCGACACGCTCACCCCGGCGCAACGACGTGAACTGCGACTGGCCGTGCGTGCACGCTGCATTTCCCGTTCACGTCCAGCAGTGGCACCATAGCCTGAATTGTCCGGCGCACCTGCATGTTCAAACCCATACCTGTTTCGATCGGTCTGCGCTATCTGCGCGCCAAGCGCCGTAACGGCTTCATCTCCTTCATCTCGATGGCCTCCATCCTCGGCATTGCGCTGGGGGTGACCGTGCTGATCACCACGCTGGCCGTGATGAGCGGCTTCCAGAAGGAAATCCGCGACCGCCTGCTGCAGATGACCGCCCATACCACCATCACCAGCGATGGCGCGCCGATGTCGGACTGGCAGCGTGCGGTGGATGCGGCCAAAAAGGATCCGCGCGTGGCCGGCGCTGCCCCGTACATCGAGATCCAGGCCATGCTCAGCGGTCCGCGCGTGCAGGGTGCGATCGTGCAGGGCATCGACCCGGCACTGGAGCCGGGCGTGTCGGTGATCAACCAGAAAGTGGTCAAGGGCAGTTTCGACAGCCTCACCCCGGGCAGCTACAACCTGCTGGTGGGCAAGGAGCTGGCGATCTGGTTGGGCGTGAATGTCGGTGACACCGTGCTGGTGACCCTGGCCGAAGTGCAGGGCACCCCGGTGGGCGCGATGCCGCGGCTGAAGCGCTTCACCGTCAGCGGCATCTTCGAAGCCGGCTACAACGAGATCGACAAGGGCGTGGCGTTTGCCAACATGGCCGACATGGAGCGCGTGCTGCGCATGGACGGCGTGACCGGCGTGCGGCTCAAGCTGCACGACATGGACAAGGCGTTGGACGTTGGCGTGGACCTGGCCCACAGCCTGGGCGGCGCGTACCGGGTCAGCGACTGGACCCAGCAGAACGCCAACCTGTACCACTCGCTGCGCATGGAAAAGGTGGTGATGGGCATCCTGCTCTCGCTGATCATCGCCATGGGCGCGTTCAACCTGGTGTCGTCGCAGGTGATGCTGGTGACCGACAAGCAGGCCGATATCGCCATCCTGCGTACCCTCGGCCTGACCCCGGGCGGGGTGATGCAGGTGTTCATGGTGCAGGGCTCGCTGATCGGCATCATCGGCACCGTCGCCGGCGTGATCGGTGGCATCACCCTGACCTTGAACCTGGAACGCATCCTCGGCGCGATCGAGACGGTGTTCAACGTCAAGCTGTTGCCCGAGGACGTCTATTACATCACCGGCCTGCCCACCGACATGCAGGCACCAGACATCATCGTCATCACCCTCATCGCGCTGGCCATGAGTTTCCTTGCCACCTTGTATCCCGCGTGGCGCGCTGCCCGCACCCAGCCGGCGGAGGCCCTGCGCTATGAATGAGCCGATCGATCGCGGCGACGAAGTGATCCGTGCCCAGGGGCTGGCCAAGGTGTACGCCGAAGGCCGCATGCACACCCCGGTGTTCAACGGGCTGGACCTGACCGTGTCGGCCGGCGAAACGGTGGCCATCATCGGCGCGTCCGGCGCCGGCAAGAGCACGCTGCTGCACCTGCTGGGCGGGTTGGACACGCCCACCGCAGGCGAGGTATTTGTGACCGGGCATCGCATGTCGGGGCTGACCGATGGCCAGCGCGGCCTGCTGCGCAACCGGGCGCTGGGCTTCGTGTACCAGTTCCATCACCTGCTGCCGGAGTTCACCGCGTTGGAAAACGTGATGATGCCCGTGCTGCTGGGCGGCCAGGAAGTGGCGGCTGCCAAGGAGCGCGCGCAGCTGCTGCTGGAGTCGGTGGGCCTGGGCCATCGGCTGGAGCACAAGCCGGGCGAACTGTCCGGCGGCGAGCGCCAGCGTGCGGCCGTGGCGCGCGCGCTGGTCAACAAGCCGGCCTGCGTGCTGGGCGACGAACCCACCGGCAACCTGGATGACAAGACGGCCGCCACGGTGTTCGAACTGATGCTCGAACTCAACCGCGCGCACCACACCAGCCTGGTGCTGGTGACCCACGACCGCAGCCTGGCGCGCAAGCTGGACCGCGTGCTGGAGCTGCGCGAAGGGCGCCTGCACGAACTGGCCAACAGCGAGGTCTAAGCTGGCCGCTGAATGGTCGGCGTGATCCTGTCGCCGGCCTCACCCAACAGGTGCATCATCGGCATGTTCATCCTTGAAGGTGGTGCCATGAAGACCCTGATCGGAGCGGCTGTGCTGTGCCTTGCCCTGGTGGCGTGCGCCACCACCGGGCGCCTGTCCAGCCAGCAGCGGCTGGAGCTGTACCGGGCCCATGCCGGCCCGCCACAGGACAGCCTGCAGTACTTCGGATCGTTGAATGGCTGGACCGAACTGGGCGACAGTGCGCTGGCGGTCTGGACCCGGCCCAGCGAGGCGTATCTGCTGGAACTGCGCGGTCCGTGCCAGGGCCTGGACTACGCCGCGGCCATCGGCCTGACCAGCCAGATGGGGCGGGTGTCGGCGCGGTTCGACAAGGTGCTGGTGCGTGACCCGACGCCGGGGCCCACCCTGCCGTGCTTCATCGGCAGCATCCGCAAGCTGGATGTGCAGGCCTTGCGTTCGACCGAGAAGGAGCTGCGCCAGGCGCAGGTGCAGGAGCGCCAGGACGCGCAGGCCGTGCCGGCGAAGTGACGACGTAGGGACCGTTTGGCGGTCGGGCGTTGCGTGGTGGCGATGTACCGACCAACGGCCGGTACGTACCGGTCACGATGGTCGGCAGGCGGCAATCACGCTTCGGGAACGAAACCTGCCGGCTTTTCGGCGTCCTTCTCGAACAGGTATTTCACCAGCTCGGTTTCCAGGAAGGCGCGGTGCTTGGGATCGCGCGGCGACAGCCGGTTTTCGTTGATCAGCATGGTCTGGTGCGCCAGCCAGGCGCTCCAGGCGCTCTTGCCGATGCCGTTGAAGATGCGCTGGCCCAGCTCGCCGGGGTAGGGCACGAAGTCCAGGCCTTCGGTGTCGCGTTGTTCGTACTGGCAGAAAACGGTGCGGGGCATGGCTTACTCGGACTCGGGTGAAGGTGGTGCGCCCCGCATTGTACGGCGCTTGGGCCGGGCCGGCGGCGCACCGGTGTCCAGCAGCTTGCGGATCGGCGCAGGCAGGCCGAGGCTGGGCAGGTCGGCGGCGGCCACCCAGCGCAACGTCGGGTCATCGCGTTGCAGGCCGTCCACGCGCTGCACCAGCACCTGCAGGTGCAGCCGGTAGTGGCTGAAGGTGTGCTCCAACACGGGCAGCACCTCTGCGTCATCCAGCGAACCGCTCACGTGGGTGTCGAACCAGTCCTGCAGGTCGCTGCCGGTGTCGGCTTGCGGCAGCGTCCACAGCTGCGCCCAGATGCCGGTGTCCGGGCGCTTCTGCAGCAGCACGCGGCCATGGCCATCGCGCAGCAGCAGTGCGGTGGCTTCACGTTCGGGCAGGGTCTTGGTGGGCTTGGGCGTGGGCAGTTGGTCGGTGCGGCCTTCGCGGCGCGCCACGCAGTCCGCCTGCAGCGGGCAGATCACGCAGGCCGGCCGGCTGCGGGTGCAGACGGTGGCGCCCAGGTCCATCTGCGCCTGGGTGTAGTCGGCCATGCGCGTGTCGGGCACGTGCGCCACGTGCGCGTCGGCCAGGGCCCACAGCGCCTTCTCCACCTTGGGCAGGCCGGGGAACCCGTCGATGCCGTGGTAGCGCGTCAGTACCCGCTTGACGTTGCCGTCGAGGATCGCAAAACGGTCGTTCCAGGCCTGGCTCAGGATCGCCGCGGCGGTGCTGCGGCCGATGCCGGGAAGCGCGTTCAAGGCCTCGACATCGCGCGGCAGCGCGCCGTCGTGCTGTTCAACGCAACGCTGCGCGGCGGCATGCAGGTTGCGGGCACGGGCGTAGTAGCCCAGCCCGGCCCACTGCGCCATCACCGCATCGTTGCTGGCCGCGGCGAGGTCGGGCAGGGTGGGGAACACGCGCAGAAAGGCCAGGAAGTACGGAATGACCGTGCCGACCTGGGTCTGCTGCAGCATGATTTCCGACAGCCACACCCGGTACGGCGAGCGCGGATGCTGCCACGGCAGGTCGTGCCGGCCATGCCCGTCGAACCACGGCAGCAGCCGCGCGACGAAGGCATCGTCGGCGGGGACAGGGGCGCTGGCGGTGGGCTGGCGTGGCATGGTGATTCCTGGACGGGGGTAGAGCCACCCCATGGGTGGCTGCTCTATCCGGGCGGGGCAGCGCAAACTGCCGACGACGCATCCCCGCCCGATACAGCCACCCATGGGGTGGCTCTACCAACCCGGGTGCGGCGATGCATTCACCGGGGGCGCGCGCGGGACGTACGCCCAGCGCGCCGTTCGATCAGCTGCCCAGCGCTTCGGGCAGCAATGCGTCGACGAAGGCTTCCGGGTCGAACACGCGTAGGTCTTCCGGGCGCTCGCCGATGCCGGCAAAGCGGATCGGGATGCCGAACTCGCGGGCCAGCGCGAACACCACGCCTCCCTTGGCGGTGCCGTCCAGCTTGGTCACCACCAGCCCGGTCACGTTGACCGCGGCATGGAACTGACGCAGCTGCGAGAGCGCGTTCTGCCCGGTAGTGCCATCGATCACCATCAGCACCTCGTGCGGTGCCGCCGGGTCGATCTTGCCCAGCACGCGGCGGATCTTGCCCAGTTCGTTCATCAGTCCGCCCTGGGTGTGCAGGCGGCCGGCGGTGTCGGCGATGAGAACTTCGGTGCCACGGGCCTTGCCGGCCTGCAGCGCGTCGAACGCCACCGAGGCGGCATCGGCGTTCTGGCCCTGGGCCACCACGGTCACGCCGTTGCGTTCGCCCCAGATCTGCAGCTGGGCCACGGCGGCGGCACGGAACGTATCGCCGGCGGCCAGCATCAGGCTGTGACCATCGTCCTTGAAGCGCTTGGCCAGCTTGCCGATGGTGGTGGTCTTGCCCACGCCGTTGACGCCGACGGTGAGGACCACGAACGGCTTGGCGCTGCGGTCGATGACCAGCGGCTTGGAGACCGGTTGCAGGATGGCGATCAGGTCGCTGCGCAGCGCAGCCAGCAGCGCGTTGGCATCGGCGAATTCGCGCGCCTTCATGCGCTTGCGCAGGCCTTCCACCAGCGCGGTGGTGGCGCCCACGCCCACATCGGCGGTGATCAGCGCGGTTTCCAGTTCATCCAGCAGGTCGTCATCGAGCTTGGGATTGCGCGAGAACAGGCCGCCGAAGCTGCGTGCGATGACGCTGTTGCGCAGGCGGTCGCGCCAGCCCAGCTTGCCCGGTGCTGCGGCAGCGGTGCCTTCAGCCGGCTCGGTGGCCAGCGGCTGCGCGGCTTCCTGGGTGATCTGGTTGGCGACCAGTACCGGCGGCGGCAAGGGCGCGGCGATGGGTTCGGCCACCACCAGCGGGGTCGGGGTGGTCGGTGCGACAACGGCGGGCGCCACGCCGGCAGCCGTATCGGGCACAGCGGCCGGAACCACGGCAGGCGCGGCCACAGGCGCGGCGACCGGCGCTTCGGGCGTAACCGGTGCTGGCGCGACGGTGGCAGCAGATACAACCGGCGGCAGCGGTGCGGCGAGCGGCGCAACGGGAGCCTCGGCAGCAGGCGTCTCGACAGCAGGCGCGTGAGCGGCAGGCACCTCAGCGGCAGGCACCTCAGCGGCAGGCACCTCAGCGGCAGGCACCTCGGCAGCAGGTGCCTCGATCGGCGTCGGCGCCGACGGGCCATCCTGGCTGGCCTGCGGGAACGCCGCGGCCAGTTCTTCGGCCGAATAGTGCTGGGTCTTGGGCGCGTCCTGGGGAGCGTCCTGGGTCTTTTTGCGACGGAAGAAACTGAGCATTGGATTCGGCGCTGAAATCAGGGGGATATGCTACCACTGCGCCCTTGGACGGCAGTGCGAACGTGGGTGGTGTGCATTGCTGCGGGCAGCCGACCAACGGTCGGCTCTACCGGCCACCACCCACCACCGGGTAGAGCCGACCGTTGGTCGGCTGCCGTCTTAAGCCAGCGCCGCGGCAGCCGCTAACGGCTGTGAAGCACTGCGTCATGCGGACGCAGTCGTACATCGTGGAGTGCCGAACCGTGAACGTGATGTCCATTGCCAGCTCGGGCCTGCGCGCCGCGACCCTCGGGGTGCAGGCGGCCGCGTCGAACGTGGCGCGCCTGCCGGTGGCCGAGGCCACCCGGATCGGCGTGGCCCAGGCCGCGGTTGCCGGCGGCGGGGTGGACGCCAGCCTGGTCGAGGTGGCGACCGATCCGGCTGCACCGGTGTCGGACCTGCTTGCCGCGAAAGAGGCGGTGCTGACGTTTGCTGCCAACGCCACGCTGATTCGCCGCAGCGACCAGATGCTCGGCGCGTTGCTGGACAAGCGCGCCTGACCCCGAATCGCACGGTAGTGCCGGCCGCTGGCCGGCTCCTCGCACCAGCGTGGTTTCCCATGAGCCGGCCAGCGGCCGGCACTACCGGTCATGCGACTGCAGCCATCTGCCGGCCGCTGGCCGGCTCCTCGCACCAGTGTGGTTTCCCGTGAGCCGGCCAGCGGCCGGCACTACCGGTCATGCGACTGCAGCCATCTGCCGGCCGCTGGTCGGCTCCTCGCGCCCGTGTGGTTTCCCATGAGCCGGCCAGCGGCCGGCACTACCGGTCATGCGACTGCAGCCATCTGCCGGCCGCTGGTCGGCTCCTCGCACCCGTGTGGTTTCCCATGAGCCGGCCAGCGGCCGGCACTACCGTGTGTGCGAATGCCGCCATCTGCCGGATGTGCGAATGCCGACCGTTGGTCGGCACGCACCCGTCCCAGCATCGGTCGCCTTACGCCGACAATTCCAGCAGCAGCTTGTTGAGCCGGCGCACGTAGGCGGCCGGGTCCTTCAGCGTGTCACCGGCAGCCAGCGCGGCCTGTTCGAACAGCACGCGGCTGAGGTCGTCGAAGCGGGCGCTGTCGGCTTCCTGGTCCAGCTTGCCGATCAGCGGGTGGCCGGGGTTGAACTCGAACACCGGCTTGCTGTCGGGCACCTTCTGGCCGCTGGCTTCCAGGATCTGGCGCATCTGCAGGCCCAGGTCCTGTTCGCCGATGGCCAGGATCGCCGGGGAGTCAGTGAGGCGGTGCGACACGCGCACGTCGGCGACATCCTCGCCCAGCGCGGCCTTGATGCGGTCGACCAGGCCCTGCTTGTCCTTGGCGGCCGCTTCCTGGGCCTGCTTGTCTTCGGCGCTTTCCAGCGCGCCCAGGTCCAGGTCGCCGCGGGCGACGTCGACGAACGACTTGCCATCGAACTCGGTCAGGTACCCCATCAGCCATTCGTCGATGCGGTCGGTGAACAGCAGCACTTCGATGCCCTTCTTGCGGAACACTTCCAGGTGCGGGCTGTCCTTGACCTGGGTGTAGCTGTCGCCGGTCAGGTAGTAGATCTTGTCCTGGCCTTCGATCATGCGGCCCACGTAATCGGCCAGCGACACGCTCTGCTCGCCGCTGGTGTCATGGGTGGAGGCGAAGCGCAGCAGACCGGCGATCTTTTCGCGGTTGTTGAAGTCTTCGGCGGGGCCTTCCTTGAGCACCTGGCCGAACTGCTTCCAGAAGCCGGCGTAAACGTCGGGCTTGTCGGTGGCCAGCTTCTCCAGCATGTCCAGCGAGCGCTTGGTCAGGGCCGACTTCATGGAGTCGATGACCGGGCCGGACTGCAGGATTTCGCGCGAGACGTTCAGCGACAGGTCGTTGGAGTCGACCACGCCCTTGATGAAACGCAGGTACATCGGCAGGAACTGTTCGGCCTGGTCCATGACGAACACGCGCTGCACGTAGAGCTTCAGGCCCTTGGGCGCGTCGCGGTGGTACAGGTCGAACGGGGCGTGGCCGGGCACGTACAGCAGCGAGGTGTATTCGAGCTTGCCTTCGACCTTGTTGTGGCTCCACGCCAGGGCATCCTGGTGGTCGTGGGCGGCGTGCTTGTAGAACTCCTGGTACTCGGCGTCGCTGATCTCGGTGCGCGGACGGGTCCACAGGGCGCTGGCGCGGTTGACGGTTTCCCATTCAACCTCGGCCGGGGCGTCGTCGCCGTGGTGTTCCTTGACCATCTGGATCGGCAGGCCGATATGGTCGGAGTACTTCTTGATGATGCCGCGCAGGCGCCAGCCATCGGCGAAGTCGTGCTGGTCGTCCTTGAGGTGCAGGACGATGCGGGTGCCGCGCTCGGGCTTGTCGATGGGTTCGACGTCGAACTCGCCTTCACCACGCGAGGACCAGTGCACGCCCTCGCTGGCGGGCAGGCCGGCACGGCGGGAGTAGACGTCGACCTGGTCGGCGACGATGAAGGCGCTGTAGAAGCCGACGCCGAACTGGCCGATGAGCTGGGAGTCTTTCTTCTGGTCGCCGGAGAGCTGGCGCAGGAAGTCACCGGTGCCGGACTTGGCGATGGTGCCGAGGTGCGCGATGGCATCCTCGCGGCTCATGCCGATGCCGTTGTCGTCGATGGTGAGGGTGTGGGCGTCGGCATCGAAGCTGACACGGATGCGCAGGTCGCCGTCGTTTTCGAGCAGGGCCGGCTGGGTCAGCGCTTCAAAGCGCAGTTTGTCGGAGGCATCGGCGGCGTTGGAGATGAGCTCGCGAAGGAAGATTTCCTTGTTGGAGTACAGCGAGTGGATCATCAGCTGCAGCAGTTGTTTGACTTCGGTCTGGAAGCCCAGGGTTTGTTTTTGGGTCTGCTCGGTCACGGTGACGATGCTCCTTGGACGATGCCGCGCCCGGCGCGGCGGCTGGCTCAAGGGGTAGGGGTGGATTGTCCCGTTTTCAAGGCATAGAAGCGCGGCGCCTACGTTTCCATGAAAGAGGGCGTGGTGGTGGCGGTGGCCGGACCGCCTAGAATGACGCCCTGAATCGCCTGATCTTCGTGCCCATGACCTGTTCCCGCTCGTTCGACCCGTCCGCTCTTTCCTTCTGGAGCCGCGCATGAAGCCGCGCCCGCCGGTGGCGGCGGCCGTGGGACAGGTGCGGATCATCGGCGGCAAGTGGCGCGGGACGAAGTTGCCGGTGCCGCTGTCGCCGGGGCTGCGACCCAGCAGTGATCGGGTCCGGGAGACGCTGTTCAACTGGCTGATGCCGCGGATTGGCGGCGCGCGGGTACTGGACCTGTTTGCCGGTAGCGGGGCGCTGGGGCTGGAGGCGGTGTCGCGTGGGGCCGGGCAGGTGACGCTGGTCGAGCGGGATGCCGGATTGGCCCGGCAGCTGCGCGAATCGGTGGCCAAGCTGGGCGCGCAGGGGCAGGTGGCGGTGGTGCAGGCCGATGCGCTGCAGTGGCTGGCGCAGCCGCCGACAGGGCAGGCCGATATCGTGTTCGTGGACCCGCCGTTCGCCGCCGGGCTGTGGGACCAGGTGCTGGCGGGGCTGGGGCCGCACCTGGCCGCCGATGCCTGGCTGTACCTGGAGGCACCGGCCGAGCAGGCACCGCGGGTGCCCGCGCCGTGGCTGCTGCACCGCGAGGGCGGGACCCGGGAGGTGCGTTTTGCCCTGTACCGCCGCGCCACTGCTACACTTTCACCAGATCACAACGTGTAGCTGACGTATGACCGTGGCCAACCGCCGCATTGCCGTTTACCCGGGCACCTTCGATCCGATCACCAACGGTCACATCGACCTGGTGAACCGGGCCGCGCCGCTGTTCGAGAAGGTCGTGGTTGGCGTGGCGCAGAGCCCGTCCAAGGGCCCGACGCTGCCGCTGGAGCTGCGCGTGCAGCTGGCGCGCGATGCGCTGGGCCACAACCGCAACGTGGAAGTGATCGGCTTCGATACCCTGCTGGCGCATTTCGTGCGCTCGGTGCAGGGCGGGGTGCTGCTGCGCGGGCTGCGCGCGGTGTCCGATTTCGAGTACGAATTCCAGATGGCGAGCATGAACCGCCACCTGATCCCGGAGGTCGAGACCCTGTTCCTGACCCCGGCCGAGCAGCACAGCTTCATTTCGTCTTCGCTGGTCCGCGAGATCGCCCGCCTGGGCGGCGACGTGTCCGGCTTCGTGCCCGCCTCGGTCCTCGAGGCGCTGCGCAAGGTCCGTGAAGCGAAGTCGGGCCCGTCGTAAACACCTGTCAGATCCACACATACCAAGAATCACCAAGGGAGGAATTCCATGAACAACACCATGCGTGCCATGTTGATCGCGTCGTTCGCGCTGGCCTTCACCGCCTGCAAGAAGGAAGAGGCTGCTCCGGTCGCCGAAGCCCAGCAGGCGCTGGTCGCCCCGGACGCCAATGACGACGCCGGCTGGAAGAAGTACCTGCAGGCCGTGGCCGTGCAGAACATGGGCAACATTACCAACAGCCCGTTCCTGTACTACCTGTCCCCGGAATCGGACCCGGAGTTCGCCGCCAAGTACGAGCGTCAGGTCGAGAGCGCCACCCAGGCCGTCGCCCGTGGTATCCAGCCGGGCAACATGCTGGCCTTCGGTTCGTCGGCCTCCTCGAAGATGGCCGACATGATCCAGGCCGTGTTCAAGGATGTGCCGGCTGACTCGATGAAGAACGTGCGCGTGGTGTTCATCGGCAAGGCCGCTGACAACGCCCGCGTGCAGTCCATCATCCAGCCGACCGGCGCCGAGTACATCTTCGTAGAAGCCAAGTAACCCGTGCAGTGGCGGCCGCGCGTCCCGCGTGGCCCGGGCGGCTTCTGCGAGGAAGCCGCCGATGACCGGCCGGCGCGCATGCGCTGGTCGGTCTTCATCCGCCGGCGCGGGCGTGGAGTAACGCCATGTCGCTGAAAATCAATGAGCTCTGCGTCAACTGTGACGTGTGTGAGCCAGCCTGTCCCAATCAGGCCATCTCGATGGGTGAAACCATCTACGTGATCGATCCGGCCCGCTGCACCGAGTGCGTGGGACATTTCGACGAACCCCAGTGCGTGGTCGTCTGCCCGGTCGAATGCATCGATCCCGATCCGGACATCCCGGAAACCCAGGACGCCCTGCTGGCCAAGTTGTTCGGGCTGCAGCGCGACCATCCCGAACTTTATGCGGAGCCCCCATCCGAATGAACATGTTGTCGCGTCGTTGGTTGCTGCTCGTCCTGTTGTGGTCCCCGGTGGCATGGTCCGCCGCACCCGCACAGGGTTCCCTGGCCAGCCATCCGGACGGCGCGGCCATTGCCAGCGGCCACCACCTGGCCACCGAGGCCGGCATGGAGATCCTGGCCAAGGGCGGCAATGCGTTCGATGCGGCGGTGGCGGTGTCGTCCACCTTGGCGGTGGTCGAGCCGATCAGCTCGGGGCTGGGCGGCGGCGGGTTCTTCCTGCTGCATGACGCCCGGACCGGCAAGGATGTGATGCTGGACGCGCGCGAAACCGCGCCGCAGGCCGGCACCGAGGCTGCCTTCCTGGACAGCAAGGGCGAACTGGACCGCGACCGCTCGGTCAACGGCCCGTGGTCGGCCGGCATCCCCGGCCTGCCGGCGGCGCTGGTGGAGCTGTCGTCCAAGCACGGCAAGCTGCCGCTGCGCACCTCGCTGGGCCCGGCGATGCGCATCGCCAGTGACGGGTTCCCGGTGTATGCCCGCATGGCCAAGGGCTATGCATCACGCCGCGAAGTGATGGAACGCTACCCCGGCACGCGCGAGGTGTACCTGCGCAACGGCAAGCCGATCGCCGAGGGCGACCTGTTCCGCCAGCCCGAACTGGCTGCCACGCTGGAGCGGTTGGCCGACAAGGGCTTCGACGGTTTCTACCGCGGCCAGACCGGCAAGGCGCTGCTGGCCGGCGTGAAGCAGGCCGGCGGCACGTGGACCGCCGACGAGCTGGCCGGCTACCGGGTCAAGCTGCGCGAGCCGATCGTGTTCAAGTACCGCGACTGGACCATCACCACCGCCTCGCCGCCGTCGTCCGGTGGCATCGCGCTGGCATCGATGCTTCAGATCCTGGAAGGCTGGGATCTCAAATCGATGGACCAGGCCCACCGCACCCACCTGGTGGTGGAAGCGATGCGCCGCGCCTACCGTGACCGTACGTTCTTCCTGGGCGACCCGGACTTCGTGCAGATTCCGCAGAAAGTGCTGACCAGCAAGGACTACGCCCAGGGCCTGCGCGCCACGATCCACCCGGAGAAGGCCACCCCGAGCGACCTGCTGTCGGGCAACCCGACCCCGCTGGAAGACGACGAAACCACGCACTTCTCGATCATCGACCGCGACGGCAACCGCGTGGGCGCCACCCAGACGGTGAACCTGCTGTACGGCTCGGGCCTGATTCCCAAGGGCACCGGCGTGCTGCTCAACAACGAAATGGACGATTTCGCGCTGAAGCCGGGCACGCCCAATGCCTTCGGCGTGATGGGCTATGCAGCCAACGCGCCCAAGCCGGGCAAGCGCATGCTCAGCTCGATGACCCCCACCTTCATGGAATCGCCCGACAAGGTGGTGGTGCTGGGCACCCCGGGCGGCAGCCGCATCATCACCATGGTGTTGCTGGGCATCCTGGGCTACGACGACGGCCTGACTGCACAGCAGGTAGCCGCCTTGCCGCGCTACCACCACCAGTGGCTGCCCGACGAGATCTCGGCCGAAACCGGCGCGCTGTCGGTGGACACGATCAAGCAGCTGCAGGCGATGGGCCACAAGATCGAGCTGCCCGGCGACAGCGCCGAGGGCGGCCGTGGCTCCAGCCATGTGTGGGGCAACCTGCAGACCGTGGAGTGGGACCGCAAGGCCAACGTGCTCAGCGGCGGCAGCGACCCGCGCAATCCGGTGGGCAGTGCGGCGGTAACGCCTGCCGCCGCGCGCTGAGTCTGCGTCACCTGTTACTGCGAAAAACCCCGCCTGCCGGCGGGGTTTTTCGTTGTATGAACCGATGCGCCTAGCGAATATTTAACGCGTCCCGCCGGATAATTTGCGCATGAAACTATGGTCGATACGCGGTAACTCACAGAAGCTGGACGGCGGTGCGATGTTCGGCAATGCGCCGCGCGCGGTCTGGGAAAAATGGGCGGCACCGGATGATCTGAACCGGATCGAGCTGGCGTGCCGCGCCCTGCTGGCCAGCCCGCTGGCCGGCAAGACGGTGTTGTTCGAGACCGGTATCGGCGCGTTCTTCGAGCCGAAACTGCGCGACCGCTACGGGGTGCAGGAACCCCGCCACGTACTGATGGAATCGCTGCGCGAGGCCGGCTTCGAGCACGAGGATATCGACGTGGTGGTGCTCAGCCACCTGCATTTCGACCACGCAGGCGGCCTGCTGGCGCAGTGGAGCGAAGGACGCGAGCTGGAGCTGCTGTTCCCCAATGCCACCTTCCTGGTGGGCGCCGAGCACTGGCAACGGGCGCTGCACCCGCACCCGCGCGACCGCGCCAGCTTCATTCCCGAGTTGCCCGGCCTGCTGCAGGCCAGCGGGCGGCTGGAGATCGTGGACGGCCCGTATTCCAAGGCGCTGGGCAACAGCGTGCGCTTCAGTTTCAGCGACGGGCATACCCCGGGCCTGATGCTGGCCGAGATCGTCGGCCCCGAGCAGGTCGATGGCCAGGCGCGTGGCGGGGTGGTGTTCTGCGCCGACCTGATTCCGGGTCGGTCGTGGGTGCACGTGCCGATCACCATGGGCTACGACCGCAACGCCGAACTGCTGATCGACGAAAAGCGCACCTTCCTGGAAGACAAACTGGCGCGCAACGTGCACCTGTTCTTTACCCACGACCCGCAGTGCGCGCTGGCGCAGGTGGTGCGCGATGACAAGGGCCGGTTCGGCACCGTCCACGAGCAGGGCGAACTGAAGGCCCGCGCGCTGGCCTGATGCACCCGGCAATGCCGGTAGATGCCGACCGTCGCTCGGCACGTCATGGTGGTGCCGGCCGCTGGCCGGCTCCTCATGAACCTCGGACGTATAACGTGGAGCCGGCCAGCGGCCGGCACTACCGTCGGGGCCGCCGTCCAAGCGCACCGGTAGGTGCCGACCGTTGGTCGGCACGGCATCCAATCCGAGCACCGGGTACAACCCGGCGCGAACCTCAATGCGCCTTCAGACACCCGCTCATGAAGGTCTTGCGTGCATCGCCGGCCAGCTTCTTCGCGGCGGCATCGGCATTGCAGGTTTTCATGCGTTCCTGCGGCGTGGTCGCCGCCGGGGCCGGCCCGCTCAGGCAGGCCTTCTGCGCGGACTTGTAGTCCTCGCCGGTCTTGCCCTTGTTCTTGGCCGAACAGTCGGCCATGCGCTGCTGTTGCGGGGTAGCGGCATCGGCCAGCACGGGGCTGCCGATCAGCAGCAGGCAGGCCAGCAGGGACACAGTCTTCATGGCAACACTCCACGCACGGGTAGGGTTGCGCGCAGCTTCTGCCTCGCCCTGAGCAGGCCGCGTGAAGAAGCCGGCGGCCGCGCAGGGCCGCCAGCCAACGCGTGGATCAACCGACCACGCGGGTCCCGAAGATGCGATCACCGGCATCGCCCAAGCCCGGCAGGATGTAGCCCTTTTCGTTGAGCTGGGCGTCGATGGCGGCGGTGAAAATCTCCACGTCCGGGTGCACGGCCTGTACGGCGGCGATGCCCTCCGGCGCGGCCACCAGGAAAATGCCCTTGATGCGGCGCGCGCCCGCACGCTTGAGCATGTCGATGGTGGCGATCAGGGTGCCGCCGGTGGCCAGCATCGGGTCCAGGATCAGCGCATCGCGCTCTTCCAGGCGACCGGTCAGGCGCTCGAAGTAGGGCACCGGCTGCAGGGTTTCCTCATCGCGCTGCAGGCCCACCACGCTGACCCGCGCGGCCGGGATCAGCGACAGCACGCCGCTGAGCATGCCCAGCCCGGCACGCAGGATCGGCACCACGGTGATCTTGGCCCCGGCGATGCGCTGCACCGTCACCGGACCGGCCCAGCCGGCCATGGTGTGGGCTTCGGTGTCCAGGTCGGCGGTGGCCTCATAGGCCAGCAGGCCGCCGAGCTCGTTGGCCAGTTCGCGGAAATCCTTGGTGCTCAGGGACGCATCGCGCATCAGGCCGATCTTGTGCTGCACCAGCGGATGGCGCACTTCGACGATTTTCATGGGGAAAGGCAACGGTAAGCAGGAAGGCCACTAGTGTGCCGCAAGCCCCACCGAAGCCAAAGCCCGGCGCCGCAGGACCCCCGGTGTCATGCCCATGCAACCTCCCGGACATACCGTGCTGACCCAATCTTTACGCCGTTGGGGAATGCCGTGCAGAACAAGAGCGTGTTGGGCCGGGCGATCAGCCTGTCGTTGCTGGTGATGGCCAGTCCGTCGGTGTTCGCCGCCGACACCAGCGTGGGCACCGCCGCCAGTGGGGCCGGGGCGATTGACCTGGACCGGGTCGAAGTCCGCCCGCAGCTGGAGTCGCAGACCCGCGCGGTCGACCTCAAGCGCAGCAGCGACGCCATCGAGGATGCGGTATCGTCCGACGCCATGGGCGTGTACCCGGACAAGAACGTGGCCGAGTCGCTGCAGCGCCTGCCCGGCGTCAGCGTGACCCGCGACCAGGGCGAGGGCCGCTTCGTGGTGATCCGCGGCCTGGACGCCAATCTCAACAGTGTCAGCGTCGACGGCATCGCCATCGGCACCCCGGAAGACTCCAGCCGCGCTGCACCGCTGGACGTGATCCCCTCCGACTCGACCGAGCGCCTGCGCGTGGTCAAGTCGCCCACCCCGGACATGCCCGGCGATGCCATCGGCGGTGCGATCCTGGTGGAATCGGCCTCGGCCTTCGATCGCGACGGGCGCAGCCTGCGCGGCAAGATCGAAGCCAGCCACCAGCAACTGTCCGGTGAGACCAGCCCCAAGGCGGCCTTCAACTACAGCGAGGTGTTCGCCGACACCTTCGGCGTGGCGGTGGGCGTGAACTACCAGAAGCGCAGCTTCGAATCGGACAACACCGAAGTGGAGTACGGCACCTTCGAGGGCGGCGCCAAGGACGACCTGTTCGCCAACAGCCTGCAGCGCCGCAAGTACGAGATCGAACGCAAACGCATCGGCGCCAACCTCAACCTGGACTGGCATCCCGACGAGGACAACCGCTATTACCTGCGCACGCTGTACAGCCAGTTCGACGATGCCGAAACGCGCCAGCGCACCATCTTCGATTTTGGTGACGAGGGCATCACCGCGCTGGGCGGCAACCAGTACCGCGTGGATGACCTGGCCGCCGACAGCATCCAGAAGCGCATGCGCTACCGCACCAAGAAGGAAAATACGTTCGCCGCCAGCGTCGGCGGTGAGAACCGCCTGAGCGGCGCGGTGGTCGACTACAAGGTGGGCTATACGCGCACCGAAGAGCGCGTCAACGACGAGATGGAAGCGCGGTTCGAGTACGCCGGTGACGACCTGTCCGCCACCGTCGACCAGAACAGCCGCGTGCCGCGCATCGCCCTGAGCGATGCGGGCTGGATGGACAACGGCACCTACGACTTCGACCGCATGGTGCTGTCGCCCAAGCGCGTGGACGACAAGGAACACAGCGCGCAGGTCAACCTGCGTTTCGACGGCGACAACGCCAGCTACAAGTTCGGCCTGCTCGGCCGCTGGCGCGACCGCGACGTGGACACCAACGAGCGCGAGCTGCGCGTTGGCCCGGACATCGCCCTGTCCGACTGGACCACCGGCACGCCCGAACACCGTGGCGGCACGCTGGGCCAGGGCATGAGCTCGGACGCGATGCGCCGCTATTGGGCGCAGTTCGGTGGCCAGTACAGCGCACGCCCGCAGGATGCCGGCGGCAATGCGCTGACCTCGCTGGAAGAGGACTACACCGCCCGCGAGGACATCTTCGCCAGCTACGCGATGGGCACCTGGGACATCGGGGCACTGCGCATCATCGGCGGCGTGCGCGTGGAGAACACCCAGTTCAGCGCCACCGGCAACAGCGTGGACGTGGCCAGCAATGGCCGCACCTACACCGTGACCCCGCTCACCGTCAGCCGCAGCTACAGCAACGTGCTGCCGGGCCTGCACCTGCGCTACGACGCCGGTGATGCCTGGGTGCTGCGCGCGGCCGCCAACAAGACCGTCTCGCGCCCGTCGTTCGGCGACATCGCCCCGCGCATCGGCCTGAGCCGTGGCGACGAGGAAGTGCGCATCGGCAACCCGCAGCTGGACCCGTACGAATCGAAGAACATCGATCTGTCGATCGAGAAGTACATCGGCACCACCGGCATCCTGTCGCTGGGCCTGTTCCACAAGGCGATCGACGGCTACATCGTCAACACGGTGAGCACGACCGACCCGGCCTACCCGGACTTCAAGGTCACCCGGGTGATCAACGGCAACAAGGCCACCGTCAAGGGCGCCGAGTTCAACTGGCAGCAGCAGCTGGCGTTCCTGCCGGCCGGCTGGGACGGCCTGCTGGTGGGCGCCAGCGGCACCTGGCTGGATACCGACTTCGATCCGGGCCTGGCCGGGCGCGAGCGCGACGACTTCATGCTGCCGCGCGCCTCCAAGCACGTCTACACCGCGCACATCGGCTATGAGAAGGCCGGCTTCAGCACCCGCGTGGCGGCGGTGTACCGCAGCGAGTACCTGGACACGCTGGGTGACAGCGCTGCCTACGACATCTACGTGGCGCCCAACACCCAGCTGGATGTCAGCCTGGACTACAAGATCACCGCCAACGTGAGCGTGTACCTGGAAGCGCAGAACCTGCTCGACAAGCCGCTGGAGCTGTACCAGGGCACGCGCTCGCGCACCCTGCAGATGGAAGAGTATGGCCGCACGTATGCGCTGGGCCTGAAGGTGGCGCTGTGATGCGCGCACGTCATGCCGTGGCGGTGGTGAGCCTGGCCCTGCTGGCGGCGTGCAAGGCGGCATCCGGCCCGGCGGCCGATGCGCCGGCCGGCGCGGCTGCAACGCGTTCGGTGGCCACGGTGGCCGAAGCCTTCCTTACCCCGATGACTCCGGCCGACAACATCGACTCGCCGGCCAGCTGGACCGCCCCCGACGGCAAGCAGTGGCTGATCGCCACCGCCAAGACCACCCACAAGCTGGTGGTCTATGACGGCCAGACCGGCGCGCACCTGCGTGACGTGGGCAGCCAGGGCACCGCCCCGGGTCAGTTCGACCGCCCCAACGGCATCGCCGTGATCGACGACCTGGTGCTGGTGGTGGAGCGCGACAACCACCGCGTGCAGGTGCTGCACCTGCCCGATTTCACCCCGCTGGGGGTGTTCGCCGCCGCCGACCTGCGCAAGCCCTATGGGCTGTGGGTGAACAAGCAGCGCGAAGGCTACGACGTCTACGTCACCGACTCCTACGATGCCGGCGAAGACGCGCAGGGCAATGACGTGCTGCCGCCCCTGGCCGAACTGGACAAGCGCGTGCGCCGCTACGCACTCACGATGAAGGGGAACACGCTGGACGCGACCCTGGTGGGCAGCATCGGCGACACCAGCGATGCCGGTGCCCTGCGCGTGGTCGAATCGATCTGGGGCGACCCGGCCAACGACCGCCTGTTGATTGCCGAGGAAGACGAAACCTACGCCAGCGAGATCAAGGTGTACACGCTGGAAGGCCGCTTCACCGGTACCACGTTTGGCCGCGATGCCTTCCAGGCGCAGGCCGAAGGCGTGATGCTCAAGACCTGCGGCAAGGACGGCTGGTGGATCACCACCGAACAGGGCAAGCAGCGCAGCGTGTTCCACCTGTTCGACCGCCACACCTTGAAGCATGTCGGTGCGTTCCAGGGCAACACGGTGGCCAACACCGACGGCATCTGGCTGGATCAAGCGGCATCTGCGCGGTTCCCGCACGGCGTGCTGTATGCCGTGCATGACGACCAGGGCGTGGTGGCGTTCGACTGGGCCACTGTCGCCCGGCAGTTGTCGCTGCCGCTGGAGTGCGCGCCATGACGCGCGCCCCGATTACCACTGCGGCATTGCTGTTGGCGCTGCTGCTGGGCAACGGCCCGGCCGCCGCAAAGGCACCGGACAACGCTGCCGAACCCAACACCCAGGTGCCCGCCGGCAACCGCCACTATGCGGCCACTGGTTTCCCGGACCGCATGGTGGCCTCGCCGGCGCAGGACGCCGCGCGCGGCTTCGGCGTGTCCTGGCGCACCGATGCCTCCGTCAGCGCGCCAATCCTGGAGTGGGTGGTGGCCGGTGACTCGCCGGACGTGGGCACGCCCACCCGCATCACGGCGGCCACCCGCGCGCTGGAGACCGAGAACGGCCCGGCCCATTACCATCGCGCCGACGTGGCCGGGCTGCAGCCGGACACGCTGTATCTCTGGCGGGTGCAGGGCAACAGCACCTGGAGCGCGTGGCACCAGCTGCGCACCGCAGGCACCGCCCGGCAGCCGCTGACGTTGCTGTACTTCGGCGACACCCAGAACAAGAACCTCAGCCACGTCTCGCGCGTGCTGCGTGCGGGCATCAAGGCCGCACCGGATGCGCGCCTGAGCCTGTTCGCCGGTGACCTGGTCAGCGGCGGCGACGGCCAGGACGACAGCGAGTGGGGCGAGTGGTTCGCCGCCGCGGGCTGGCTGCCACAGGAAACCGCGGTGGCCCCGGCCATCGGCAACCACGAGTATTTCGAGGAGTTCGAAGACACCCCGCAGGAGCGACGGGTGCTGGGCCGACACTGGCCGGTGACCTTCGCGCTACCGCGCAATGGCGTGGACGCCGCCGACACCAGCACCTACTGGTTCGACTACCAGGGCGTGCGCATCGCCGTGCTCGACGGCACCTCGGCACTGGACCTGGGCACCGCGCAGGCGCAGGCCGCATGGCTGGACACGGTGCTGGCCAACAACCCGCACCCGTGGAGCATCGTGCTGCTGCACCAGCCGTTCTACTCGCCGCGCGAGGGTCGCGAGAACGCCGAACTGCGCGACGTGCTGCTGCCGGTGGTGCGCCGCCATCAGGTGGACCTGGTGCTGCAGGGCCACGACCACACCTATGGCCGTCGTGGCGAGGGGCAGGGCGCCACCCCGCAGTTCGTGGTCACCGTGGCCGGTCCCAAGCAGTACCGCCTGTCTGAGCAGGCGCGCGCGACGATGGCGCCGGTAGGCGAAGACACCCAGCTCTACCAGGTGCTGAAGATCGACCCGAAACACCTGCGCTATGAAGCACGCACGGTCACCGGCCAGCTGTATGACGGCTTCGAACTGACCCGTGCCGCCAATGGACGCAAGCGCAAGACCGAACTGACGCAGGGACGCATCGCCCCCCGTGACTGCACGCGCGCGCAAACCCTCAAGGGCCGCGCCGACCGTTGCTGGGAATGACCCCCGTGCCGGGCCGTTGCGACGCGCCCGGCCGATGCTGGAGAACAAGATGACCACCCGACGCGTTCTGCCCCTGGCCGCCATCGCCGCCGCCTTGCTGCTGCTGGCCGGTGCCGGTGGCGCCACCAACGCCGTGCTGCACCCGTTCCTGGCCGCCCAGCCCAAGGAGGCCCCGGACGAGGCCAACCTGGCAGTGGAAATACCGGCCGGCAGTTTCACCAAGTACGAGATCAAGGAAGACGGCCTGGTCCATGTGGACCGCTTCCAGTCGATGCCGGTGGCGTACCCGGCCAACTACGGGTCGATGCCGCGCACGCTGGCCGGCGACAACGACCCGCTCGACGCGCTGGTGCTGACCCGCGAGCCGCTGCATCCCGGTGTGATCGTGCGGTTCCGTCCGATCGGGTTCCTGAAGATGCTGGACAACGGCGAACATGACGAGAAGGTCATCGGCGTGCCCACCGATAAGCTCGACCCCACCTACGCCGGCATCCGCGACCTGCAGGACCTGCCACTGATCGAACGCCAGCGCATCGAAGCGTTTTTCCGCGTGTACAAGGACCTGCCCGAAGGACGCAATCCGGTGCAGCTCGATGGCTGGGGCAACGCGGCCGAGGCCAAGGCGCTGATCCGCGCCTCGATGCAGCGCTTCGACCTGCAGCAGCAGCGCCGCAAGGGCGATTGAGGCGCTCCGCCCGTTGTATGCTCGGCGCACTACAGCCGGGGGGCGGATGATGGGCAAGTCGCAGTGGGCGAACGGGGTTGGCGTGGCCTTGCTGGTGCTGGAGTTGCTGGTGTTTGCATTGCCCGTCACCCTGCTCGATGGCTTCGGCCTGCTGATGCTGTCGCGCCCCACCGGCCACCCGGATTACGCGCCGATGCTGGTCGGCGTGTTGCTGGCCAGCGTGGCACTGGTCGGCTTCTGGCGGCTTGCGTTCGGCTTCCTGCTCGATGGCCTGACCCTGCACGGCGCGCCTCGCTGGGCGCGCTGGTGCACCGGCACCGGTGCATTGCTGTGCCTGGGGGCGTTGCTGATTGCCGGCCTCTTCAACCGGCTCAACGCACTGGCCTTTGTCGGCGTGCTGGGGCTGCCGGTGATGGTGCCGCTGGGCCACATGCTGGTGGTATCCCAGCGCGTGCCCACGCCACCGCCGCTGCCGTAGGCGCGCTCAACCGCGCGCGGCGGTCGCCTTGTCCACGCGGCGTTTGAACACCGCCATTTCCTTCTCGGCCTGCTTGTCACCGTTGCGCTGCGCCACGGCAATGCCTTCCTGCCATGCCCGTGCCGCCGCATCGGCATCGCCGGCGGCCAGCCACGCCTTGCCCAGCAGTTTCCAGCCCGCCGAATAGGCCGGGTCCTGCGCCACGCAGCGCTGCAGGTGCGCGGCCGCCTCGGCGGGCTCACCCGCGTCCAGCAGGCCCTTGCCCAGGCTGAAGCGCAGCAGCGCACTGTCGCGACCGGCGTCGAGCATGCGCTGCAGGGCGGTCATGTCCATGGCGGAGCATCCACGTCGGCGCGGCCATCGATAGGGGTGTAGCGGCTGCGGTGGTAGGCCAGTGCCGCGCCCGGTGCCGCCTCGAAACGCGCAACCCGGCCCACGATCAACACGTGGTCGCCCAGTGGCAGGCTGCGCTCCACCGTGCACAGCAGCCAGCCGACCGCCTTGCGCACCCGCGGTGCGGCGCCCCCCAGGTCGAGCACGTCCGCAGCGGCCGGTGTGCGAC
The DNA here is from genome assembly GCF_059758695.1 of Stenotrophomonas sp. GQ19. Taxonomy (NCBI): domain Bacteria; kingdom Pseudomonadati; phylum Pseudomonadota; class Gammaproteobacteria; order Lysobacterales; family Lysobacteraceae; genus Stenotrophomonas; species Stenotrophomonas sp. GQ19. The sequence goes on from NZ_JCAXES010000004.1 coordinate 311,728, forward strand.
GCCGCAGCGGGTCGGCGAAGTGGCGCGCCACCGCTTCCTGGCCGGACGACAACAGGCTGATACCGAAGTACGCCGCGTCGCGGAACATGGGCAGGTCGGCGGCGCGCTCGCCGATGCTCCACGCCACCAGCGGTGGCTGCAACGACAGCGTGGTGAGCGAGTTGATGGTCATCGCCACCGGCAAGCCCGCCGCGCCATGCACGGCGACCACCGCCACGCCGGTCGGGTACTGCCCGAACACGTGGCGCAATGCAGCCGTGTCGAGCCCGGCACCGGACGCGTCGGCGGCAACGACCGGTGCCGCAGCAGGTGCCGGGCCCGCGCGCATCAGCGCCCGCCCGCCGCCTCGAAGCGACGTGCCACTTCGCTCCAGTCGATCAGTTGGAAGAACGCGCCGATGTAGTCGGGGCGGCGGTTCTGGTAGTGCAGGTAGTAGGCATGCTCCCACACGTCCAGGCCCAGGATCGGCGTGCCGCCGGACAGGTTGGCGTAGGCGCCCATCAACGGGCTGTCCTGGTTGGGGCTGCTTTCCACCAGCAGGCGACCGTCGCGGCCCAGCGTCAACCAGGCCCAGCCGCTGCCGAAGCGGGTCTGCGCAGCCTTGGTGAAGGCGTCCTTGAAGGCGTCGTAGCCGCCCAGGTCACGCTCGATTGCCGCCGCCAATGCACCGGCCGGGCTGCCCCCGTTGCTGCTGAGAACGGTCCAGAACAGGCTGTGGTTGGCATGCCCGCCGCCGTTGTTGCGCACGGCGGTGCGTACGCTGTCGGGCAGCGCCTCGATATCGGCGATCAGGTGTTCAACCGGCATCGGTTCAACGCCGGCGTCGGCAAGCGCGGCGTTGAGGTTGTTGACGTAGGTCTGGTGGTGGCGCGCATGGTGGATTTCCATCGTCTGCGCGTCAAAGTGCGGTTCCAGGGCGTCGTAGGCGTAGGGCAGGGCGGGCAGGGTGTAGGTCATCGAAGACAGCTCCGTCAGGGGAGGAGACATCTTCGGACCTCAAGCATGGTTGAGGTCAAGCGTGCCGGTGCAGCGCGTCAGCCATCGTTGGGGCGGGCCGACGCAACCAACGCCGGCACAGCCGCGAGGCGAGCATGCAGGCAGCCAGGGCGACGGCCCAGCGGATGCCATCGTGGCCTACGTATAGCTGAACCAGCTGCCACCAGTACCGGCCGAACAGCATCACCATGCCCGCGGTCACCACCACAAGCACGGCGATCAGCACAGGCACCAGGCGTTTCTCGACCCCGGCCTCGTGCACGGTGACCTGTCGCAGTACCGCGGCGGTGAAGTCCGGTGGCGGCGCGCTGCGCGGCAACGATCGCAGGGCCATCGCGATCTGCCGGTAGTCGGCCGACACCGCGCTGGTACGGGCGTTTGCTGCGTCGCCTGCATGCAGCCGACCTTGCTCCTGGGCCGCCCATTCGTCGGCATCGACAGGGGAGATGCGATCACGGTTCATGCGGTAACTCCCATGCGGGCGTGCAGAATCTGCCGCAGCTGCCGGCGGCTGCGAAACAGATGACTCTTGATGGTGCCTTCGGCAAGCGCAGTCACACTGGCGATCTCCGCGATGGGCATCTCTTCCAGATGATAGAGCGTGAGCAGTGTGCGCTGCAGCGGCGGTAGTGCCTCGATGGCGGCATGCAGCAGGGCGTGGTCCTCCTGCGTGCTGGTATGGGTCTCCAGGTCGAACCCGTCGCTGACCCGTTCTGCTGCGGCATGCATCTGCCCATCCGGGCCATTGTCGGCGATGGGAATGCGACGGCGTTCGAGGTGCCGCTTGGCCATCGAGTAGGCGACCTGCGCGATCCATGCTTTCAAGGGGCGTTCGCCACGGTACTGGTGCAGTGACTGATGCACGCGCAGGAAGGTTTCCTGGCACAGCTCACGGGTGTCGTCGGGATGGCGGACCATGCGGTCCACGATATGCCAGCACAGGCCCTGGTAGCTGCGCACCACCTTTTCGAACGCACCCGGCGTGCCGGCAAGGACAGCGGTGACCAGCGCGTGGTCGGCGTGCAGTGCGGCGTCGTCGGGAGCGATGGGGTCGGGCATTCCCATAGGGATACGTCCTGCGGCCGATCGGTTGCAAGTGCGCTGGGTGCAACCGCCGCCGCCCGCACCGTATCTCCTTCTGCACACACCCCCACCACAGCGAGGCCTTCCATGGATTTCAACCTCATCCTGCCGATCATCCTGATTCTCGGCGTCGTCTACACCATCAAGAGCGTGGTCGACGCCGGTACGCGGCGCCGGATCATCGCCGCGCACGGGTCCGAGGCGTTGGTGCGCTCCCTGCTTGATGGCGACGCCAGCAAGCGCCGGCAGTCGGCGCTGCACTGGGGCAGCGTGCTGGTGGCGGTGGCGCTGGGCTTTGGCCTGATCGACCTGCTTGGCATCAACGAGGTGACCCCTGGTGCGATCGCGCTGTTGCTGGGCGCTACCGGGCTGGGCAACCTGGCCTATTACCTGCTGGAACGGCGGGTCCGCTGAGGGCGGTCACGGTTCGTGGATCGGGCAGCGGTTGAACCGGGAACGGAACTGCCGCGATGCCGCCATCACCACCCGGCGTGCACGGTTGAGGCTGCCTAGCGGGCGGTGCGCAGCAAGCGCGTGCCAGGGTGCGAAGGCCAGGGCATCTTCGCGCGCTTCCGCATCGGCGCTCCATGCCGGCTGTGCGCCGATCGACAGCTGCCCTACCGGCAGGAACGGGCTGAGGCTTTCCGGCCAGGCCACGGAGGCATCCTCGATGGGCATCTGCGCCAGGTCGCGGCACAACTGCACGCGCAGCTCCCACATCACCGGGGCGGCCAGGTCGGCGAAGAATGCGGCGATGGCATCGCGCTGGGCATCGGCGCCGGAGGGCAGTGGCTGTCCACGCAGCGCCAGCAGGGCCGGCGACTCCGGCACCCACGAGAATTTGGCCATGTACGGCCCGTACAGGAACGGGACCTGGGTAAAGAAGGTTTCGCCCAGCGGATGATGCTGTGGCTCGCCGCCCAATGCCTTCAAGGTGGCGCTTTGCCCGCCCACTGCTTCCAGCGCCGCTTCGGCACCGCGCAACGTGGCCGACAGCACCTGCTTGGTGCGCGGCATGCGCTCGGTGGTGGCCGCCAGCAGTTTCGCCGCGCGCAGGAAACCCTGCACGCCCGGCGTACTGAACGCCGGTCCGTTGACCATCAGGAAGTCCTGGCTGTGCTGCTCATCGCCGCCTTCCACGCGCGCGCCCTGCACGCCCAGAATCTTGACGGCCATCGCGCGCGGGGTGGAAACGCTGTCCGGCAGCTGTTCGGCCGGCGGTGACGACAGCCGCACCAGCGCGTCATACGCGCCGGGGCGGGCGAACAGCCCATGGGCAAGGTCGGCGGGCAGGTCGTGTGCTACCTGGAAGCGTGCGCGCAGCAGTGCATGACCCTTGGCATGCACCGCCCGATGCGCATGACCTTCATGGTCAGCCACGGTGCTGGCCATATCGGTGAACACCTTGGCCAGGGCGGCGATGCTCTCTGCTTCGTCCGGCGCGCGCTGTTCAACGTCGGGCGAATAGGCAACAGCGGGCGCGAACGGGGTCATGGGGCGGCATCCTGGGCAACGGGAGGAAGTGCCGGCTGGGGTGACCGTGGGTTACGCCCTGGCAGCAGCCGGCTGGGGCATCGCATGCAGCCACCTTGAACGCCGCCGCGTGCAAGGCCGGTGCACGGCGCATGGCTGCCGTGCGAAGGACGCGCCCTGTTGCCCACCGCCGCCTGCCGACGTCACCACTCCAGCGTCTCGAAGAAGGTGTCCGCCGCCTCGTCATCGCCCAGCACGGCCGCCGCTGCCTTCAGGGCCGCGTCGCGATGCGCCGGGCGAAGCTCGCCGTCGTCGTCTTCCAGGTCGTCGCCGGCCTCCAGGTACACCGTGCCAACGGCTGCAAGGACGGCGACGAAGGTGCGCAGGTCCTCGGTGAGCACCGTTGCCTCCCACGTACCCGCCCCGTGGAAGGCAAACAGCACCTGGCCACTGTCGAGGTCAAGGATGAACGGGTCCGCGTTCTGGTCGGCGATCACCAGCCACTGTTCGGGCCACTCCGCGATGCGCGCCCCAGCGTCGCCTTCCCAGCGATAGCCTGCCTGCAGCGCCCACAAACGGTGCAGCGGCGGGAACGCGACGTTGACTCCGGGCACGCTGATACCGACCGGGCCGACGCTGGCATGCACGGTCTCGCCCCACGGACCAACCTGCGTATAGAACGCGGCGAGCGCTGACGGCAGTGCGATGTCGCCTTGCCACAGGTCGGTCGATTGCGCCTTCAGCGGGCCGAAGCGGGCAAACGAAGCGTGCAGTGCGTGCATGGTGCGGGTCCATCCGGGGCGGGACTGCGAAGACTAGCCAGCATCGAGGCGGCGCACAAACCCGGTGTGGCGCCGGGCCAGTGCGTGTTCTTCACCGCGGCTGGCTATCATGGCCACGGTTTTTTCGCCTGGGTGGTGGTTGTGACGGTAGCGCTGGTGTGGTTTCGCCGTGATCTGCGGCTGCAGGACAACCCGGCCCTGCAGGCCGCGCTGGATGCTGGCCATCTGCCGGTACCGGTCTACATCCATGCGCCGCACGAAGAGGGTGATTGGGCCCCGGGCGGGGCCTCCAATGCCTGGCTGCACCGGTCGCTGGCGGCGCTGGACGCCGACCTGCGTGCGCGCGGCTCGGCGCTGCTGCTGTGCCAGGGCGACAGCCACGCCGAGCTGGAGCGCCTGATCGCGCAGACCGGGGCGGTGGCCGTGTACTGGAACCGCAAATACGAGCCGGCCACCCAACCGCGTGATGCGACCATCAAGCGCGCGCTGCGCGAGCAGGGCATCAACGCCGAAAGCCACAACGGCAGCCTGCTGCTGGAGCCGTGGGATATCGCAACGCTCCAGGGCAACCCGTACAAGGTATTTACCCCGTTCTGGCGCAATGCACTGACTCGCCTGCAGGTGCCGGCCCCCACGCCGCCGCCGGCGACCTTGCCGGCGCACTCGGTGCAGGGCGTTGCACTGGACGCGCTGCAGCTGGCCGCGCCGCTGCCCTGGGACGCGCAGTTCTGGGACCACTGGCAGCCCGGTGAAGCCGGCGCGCACGAGGCGCTGACGGTGTTCATCGACGGTGCGCTCAACGGGTATCGCCAGCAGCGTGACCTGCCCGACCGGGTGGGCACCTCGCTGCTGTCGCCACACCTGCATTTCGGCGAGATCGCGCCCTGGCAGATCGTGCGCCGGCTGCAGGACGAACGCAGTGCCAGCCGTGACGCCGACATCGACGGCTACATCCGCGAGCTGGGCTGGCGCGAGTTCTCCTACCACCTGCTGCACCACTTTCCGCAGACCCCGGACCACAACCTCAATCCGCGTTTCGACGGGTTCCGCTGGGCGCCGCCCAACGCCGCACAGCTGCAGGCGTGGCAGCAGGGCCGCACCGGCATTCCGATCATCGATGCGGGCATGCGCGAACTGTGGGCCACCGGCTACATGCACAACCGCGTGCGCATGCTGGTGGCCAGCTTCCTGTGCAAGCACCTGCGCCAGCACTGGCGCGAAGGCGCGCGCTGGTTCTGGGACACCCTGGTGGATGCCGATCTGGCCAACAACACCATGGGCTGGCAATGGGTTGCCGGTACCGGTGCCGACGCCGCGCCGTACTTCCGTATCTTCAATCCGGTCACCCAGTCGGAGAAGTTCGACCCGCAGGCGCGCTACATCACCCGGTGGGTGCCCGAGCTGGCCCCCCTGCCGCTGAAGGCCCGCTTTGCGCCGTGGCAGCACCCGCACCTGCTGGCCGAGCACGCGCCAACCTATCCCACCCTGCCATTGGTGGACCTCGCGGCGGGGCGGGATGCCGCGCTGGCTGCTTACCGTCACACCGGCAGCGTGTAAACCCGGCCGCGCGGGCGCCGCTCAGAAAGCTGAACGGGGAGCCCGCAGGGGTTTGCATCGTCATGCCGGCATCGCGTCTGCGTGTTTATTCTTTGGGCGCTCGCACGCCGGTAGACCGGTAACCAAGGAGAACACCATGATTCGACCCGCAACCCGTAACGTGGCCCTGGCCCTGATGACCGCCGCTGCCTTGACGGCCTGCGCCACCGGCGGCTCGTATACCCAGTCCGATCAGTACGGCAACCCCACCCAGCAGCAGAACAAGACCGGCCGCAACGCGCTGATCGGTACTGCCGTGGGCGTGGCCGCCGGCCTGCTCAGTGGCAACAGCGCCACCGAGCGCCGCCAGCACGCGATGATCGGTGCCGGTATCGGCGCGCTCAGCGGCGCGGCCATCGGCCAGTACCAGGACCGCCAGGAACGCGCCCTGCGCGAGCGTACCGCCAACACCGGTATCGACGTGTCCCGCGATGGCGACAACCTGACCCTGAACCTGCCGGACGGCATCACCTTCGATTTCGGCAAGTCCACGCTGAAGCCGCAGTTCTACGGCTCGCTCAATGGCGTGGCCAGCACCCTGGCCGAGTACAACCAGACCATGATCGAGGTGGTGGGCCATACCGACAGCATCGGCAGCGACGCGGTCAACAATCGCCTGTCCAAGGAGCGTGCCGATTCGGTGGCCGCCTACCTGACCGCCCAGGGCGTGCAGGGTGCCCGTATCGAAACGCTGGGCGCCGGCAAGGCTTACCCGATCGCCGACAACAGCACCGATGCGGGCCGCGCGCAGAACCGCCGCGTGGAAATCCGGGTGATTCCGCTTCGGCAATAACGCGTAACGCGCAGCGTTACGGCTCCGGTCACCGGCCGGAGCAAAAATGCCGCCCTTGCAGGCGGCATTTTTGTGGGTACCGGCCGTTGGCCGGTACGCCATGAACACGTCCGCCCGTTCGCGGGCTTGTGCCGACCAACGGTCGGCACTACCGGCGGTGGATAGGCACCGGCCGTTGGCCGGTACGCCATGAACACGTCCGCCCGTTCGCGGGCCCGTGCCGACCAACGGTCGGCACCTACCGGCGGTGGGTAGGTACCGGCCGTTGGCCGGTACGCCATGAAAACGTCGGCCCGTTCGCGGACCCGTGCCGACCAACGGTCGGCACTACCGGCGGTGGGTAGGTACCGGCCGTTGGCCGGTACGCCATCAACCCATCCGCCTGCGCGGCTCTTACCAGTCGTACTGCACCTGCAGCCGGGCGTAACGCGGGGTGGTGTTGTAGCGCGCCTTGCCGTAGTTGAAGTAGTCGGTCACCGTGCCGGCCGCATTGACGTCATAGCCGGTCTCGTAGACCTGCACCGGCTTGACCGAATTGAACAGGTTGATCACCGACAGCTGCACGCTCAGCCCGGCCAGCGCGGCCGGCGAATACACCACGTTCGGGTTGAAGGTCGCCGTCCACGGCGTACGGCCACTGCTGCCCAGCTTGGCGATATCGTCCTCACCCACGTTGCAGGTGTGGAACACCCCGCGATAGCCATATTCGGTGCCGAAGGTGCCGTTGCCGCCGCCCAGGCAGCTGATCGGCGTGCCGGATTGCACCAGCAGGTTGGCGCCGACCTGCCACTCCGGGCTCAACTGGTAGCTGCCGAACAGTTTGATGCTGTGGCGACGGTCGTTGAACAGGTAGCCGTCGGCGCCGTAGGACAGCTCCTTGAAATCGAAGTCCGAGGTGGTGCCGGTGTCATCCTGGCCGTTGGTGCTCTTCACCAACCCTTCGTAGTTGCCGTGCAGCTTGGCCCAGGTGTAACTGGCGCTGGCATACCAGCGTTCGGTGCGTTTTTCCGCCGACAAGGTCAACGCGGTGTAGCGGCGCTTGGCCTTCGGCCCCAGGTCCTCGCCGGGAACGCGGATGTTGTCGGGCGTGCCGTCGCCGTCCACGTCGATGTCCAGCACCAGGTCGCTGCCCGGGTTGTATAGCCAGCAGCCGGGCAGGCCGCTGGGCACTTCCCACTCACTGTCCCAATGCGAGACGTCGTAGCCGGCCGCCTTGGCGGCGTTGTAAAGCGCACGGGAATCGCAGGTGTCATCGATCACCTGGTTGATCCGGCGCAGGGTGAGCTTGGCGCCCAGGGTCCAGCCATCCACCCAGTCGTTGCTTGAGTGCAGTTGCCGCTGGTAGCCAAGGATGAGTTCGTCCTGGGTATACGGCTTGAGCCCCTGTGAGGCGACCGCACGCGGGTTGGGTGTGCTGCCATCGGCCCCGTTGACCACGCCGTCGGCACTGCCGTTGCGGTAGGAGCCGGTGATGTTCGGCTTGCCGGTCACCGGGTCATAGCCGTCGTAGGTGAAGTAGTCCATGGTGTAGTACGAGGCGGTGGCCGCGCGCAGTGCCACGTTGGCCGCGATCGGCAACGAGTAGCGGCCGAGCGAGGCATACAGCTTGCTGTCGCCGTCACCGGTGGGATCCCACGACAGGCCCAGCCGTGGCTGCCAGATGTTGTCCTGTTTGACGAACGTGGTGCCGCTGCCGTTGCGGTTGTCGAACGAGTCGTTGCGCAGCCCGGCGTACAGCATCAGCCGGTCGGTGACCTGCCAGTGGTCTTCCAGGTACCACGACGCCTGCTTGACGCCGATCGCGCCCCCGGTGCGGAAGTTGATGCGCTGGGCGTAGTTCGCGTAGAGGTTCCAGTAGGCGCCGCTGGAATACGCCTTGCCTTGCACCGAGGTCCAGTCTTCCTGGCTGTAGCCGCCACCGAGCTGGTGGTTGCCGAGCTGCCAGACCAGATCGGCCTGGGTGGTGCGGCGTTCGTTGCTGCCGCTGCGCAGGCCCAGCTGGCTGTCGACCGCGCACCCGACCTGTTTGCCGAGCACACGGTCAACCACGTACGGGCACTCACCTTCGGGGGCGTTGATGTCGCCGTCATAGTCACCGCGCTTTCCGTCCGGGCTGATCGTGTATTCGCCAGTGTGGTTGCGCATGCGGCCATGCTGCACGCTGGCGGTGAGGTCGTCGGTGAGCTGGCTGGTCCACTTGAACACATGGGTGGTGCCACCGGCGCGACCTTCCTTGCGGCCGCGATAGTCGCGCTTGCCGGGCTCGGCATCGGGACGGTCGCTGCTGTACTCGGCGTCGTAGTAGTCGTAGCGGTAGCGTTGGCGGTTGTCGAAACCGGTGTATTCCAGGTGGTTGCGGTCGTTGAGATACCAGTCCAGCTTCAACAGCCAGTACGGGTCGCGCGAGCGGTAGTCCTGCGCCGACGCTGACAGCGAGGCGGGCGGTACCGGGGTGTTCGGGTCGCTGGCGCGACGCGGGCCGCTAGCCGTGCGGCCGCCGAAGGTAACGCTGTCCGAGCGGCTCAGGCTGCCCAGTGCGAACACGAACAGTTTGTCCTCGATCAGCGGGCCACCGGCCCAGGCGCTGGCCACGTCGCTGGAGCTGCTGTTGTTGTCGTACGAGCGCAGGATGCTGCCATCGCTGCGCAGCGTGTCCGGCGCATTCTCGCGCAGCGAAGAGGGCACGGTAGTCCAGCTGAAGCCGCCTTTCCAGGTGTTGGTGCCGCGCTTGACGTTGACGCTGGTCACCCCGCCAGTGGAGAACCCGTAGCGCGCGCCATAGCCACCGGTCTGCACGTCCAACTGGTCGATGGCCTGGAACGGCACCTCGGAGAAGGACAGGCTGTCGAACAGATTGGTGACGTTGAAGCCATTGACGTAGTAGCTGTTTTCAGCTGCCGAGGCGCCGCCGAACGAGGCCGGGCCAAAGAAGCTGCTGCTGGCCACGGTGCCCGGTGTCAGCAGGGAAATGCTGGTGATGTCGCGTGCCACCGGCAACGTGTTGAGCTGCTCGGCGGTGAAGGTGGTGCGCGTTTCCACGCTGCCCAGGTCGATAGGGGCGGCGGCACTGGCGCGCACCTTGACCGTCTCCAGCGTGGCCGCCCGGGCGAAGTCCGCCTGCGTGGTCTGGCCTGCCACCACGGTCACCTGGCGTTGCTCGCTGCTGCCGTCGGCACGGGTGATGCGGACCTCGTACTGGCCGGTGGACAGCGCCGGCAGGCGGAAGCGGCCGTCAGGGTTGATCCGGGTCTCACGCGTGGTGCCAGCGTCCAGGTGCCGGATCTGCACGGTGCCCTGGGTGGCCCCGGGCACATGGCCGAGGATGTCCCCGACCGTGCTTTGCGCCAGCGCAGGCAGCGGCGACAGCAGGGCCACCAGCAACAGGGAGAGGGGGGCCTTGCGCGGTTGGATCCGTGCGCGGAACGGGTGGTGCATGTCTCGCCTCCAGTGCATCCGGCCGGGCTGGCCAGGTCGCGTGGGGCGGAACCTAACGCCGCGTAGACAGTGGAAGTGCGCAGTGGTTCGCGGCAGCGCTCGTCAATGTGACGCGGGTTGGAGAAACAGCGATTGGAACGATCAAAGGTGTGATGCAGATCGCGCCGAACGCATCCGCAGGAGTGCGATGGATGCAGCGCGCAACGACGCCGATCACGACAATCCGCGCAGACAGAGCCAGATGCGTCCTGATGGCCCACTTGCCCGCTTGGGCGGCGCTGCGCTCAGCCGGTCTTGCAGGCCATATTGGGCATGTACAGCGTCTCCTTCTCCAGGCGGCGTTGCTGCCGCCTCCACCACAACGCCATGGTCAAGGTAGACGCCGAACAGCAACGCACACGTGCAAGGCAACGTTGCCGTGGCGATTTGGCAGCTTACGGCGTCGCTGGAAATTCTGACCGCCGCATCCGGGCTACTGCGCAGCGCTGGTGGATGTGAACGAGAACCGTGTGAGCGCTCTGAGCAGCCATTCCAGTGGGCCATAGCGAAAGCGGGCAAGCCAGAACGTGCTCGCCAGCAATTGCATGGCGAAGATCAAACCATCGACGATAACGAGCTGGACCATCGACAGGCGGTTGACAAGGCCAAGCCCATAGCCATGGAACACCAGGGCAAGGAGCACCGATTGCAACAGATAATTGGTCAGCGCCATTCGTCCTGCCGCAGCCAGCAGGCTGCGCAGCCCTGCCGCAGCAGGGCGCGACAGCAGGTCCAGAACCCCAAGGGCCATGGCAGCGGAGAGCAATGGCGCAGTCACGACGGACACCGCCAGACCGGCGGTTTCAAGGTGGGTGGCGGGAAAGAACGTCGAGCCCAATGCGTATGCCAAGGAACCGGGCACGCCAACAAGCCACCCGAGCGTATAGATGCGGCCAGCCCAGTTCTGCCGCACTGTCTCCAAGTGCTTGAACATCTCATGGCGGCCCGCCACATACCCCAGGAGGAACATTGCAAGTGCCGTCGGCGCTTGCAGAAGCAGCAGGAGGGGCAGAAAGTCCGCAAGCGCGGCGAGGTGCCCGGCAATGATCTGCATGGGGTTGTCCCGCCAGTTTTCTGCCGCAGCGAGGATCATGCTTCGCGCCATATCGGTCTGGTCCAGTACGGGCAGACCGGCCTGCCAAACGGCAATTCCTGCCCATAGGAGGCCCGTTGCGACCGTCAGGATCACTGCAAGCGTAGTGAGAAAACGATCAGTGCGTTTGCGCAGGGCCAGCAGTACCAGTCCCAGAACGGCATAGGTGGTCAGAATGTCGCCGTGGAAAAGCAAAACCGCGTGTATCGCGCCGATGACGAAAAGTCCTGCCTGCCGGCGCAGCATGCGGGGCATGAAGCGGGTTCCGGAACGCTCGGCAGACCGTATCTGCAACGTGACGGAGTAACCGAAGAGAAAGGAGAACAGCAGGTAGAACTTCAGCTCGAACACTGCTGAGACAAGGCCCCCGATGAGCGTATCGAGCCAGCTCACATCGGGCGTGGACAGACCGGTCCCATAGAAGGTCGAGGCGAAGACCAGGCTGTTGACCACAAGAATGCCTGCAAGCGCGAACCCTCGGACTGCGTCGATGGCGTCGATGCGTTCAGACATCTCCGCTGCCACGGTGTGTGCCTTGAAGAACTGCGAGCAGGTTGTCCATGGTCGCGAGCATGGTCAGTGGATTGAAGGAAGGATCGGTCCCGGCGCGACTGAATACTCCATCGATCCAAGATGACAGCAGTGCAACCATCTGCTCATCGGGCAGGAGAAAGCCCTTCTTTACGCGCGCGATGAGCGCACTGAGTGTTTGCACCAGGACCTTGTCTGCTTGGGCACTCAGCTTGGCAATTTCTTCGTCGCGCGAAGCGGCAGCGGATATTTCGAGGATGAGACACCTTTCTTCCGGATCGGCCGCGGCTTCGATGACGCCTTTCAGCAGAAGCCGAAGCGCCGCGCGTGCGTCATCGTGGTGTTCCAGCGCGCTGAGCGATGAATGCGTGCTGCGGGTGTGGGCTTCCACCACCGCCAGGATCAACGCCTGCTTGTTTGGAAAATAGTGAAACAGCTTGCCAGTGCTGGTTTTGGCTTCAACACGGACAGACTCGGTGCTGCAGCCATCGAAACCGGCGCGCGCGAAGCAGCGCCTCGCCGCCTGGATGAGATGGGCGCGTTGAGCGGCGTGGCTTGCTGCATTGGGTTTGCGCACGGATTCTAAATCAGAGTGTTCACTCTAATTTAGCTATTGTCATGCCGAAGGTCAACGGAAGGCAGGTCGGCATCGGATACCGATCGAGCCCAGCCCAGCCCGACGATCCGCATGTGACGCAGCTACCCGCAACGTCCCGCAGAATCCTTGGGTATCTGCGCCATCATGGCGCCCAGATGCGACAAGGCCGCCCGAGGGCGGCCTTGTGCGGCAGTGGATCGACAATCCACCGCAGGGAAAAAGCGCGCGATCAGGTCGCGGTGACCGTCTCCAGGATCCGCTTGCCGGTGGCCTGCAGTTCCTCTTCCACCTGCGCATTCTGCTGCTTGGCAAACTTCGCGTTCGGGCACTGCGCCAGCATGTAGTTGGCGTCGAAGTCGAGCTTGGCCACCAGGAAATCGACGAACGCACGCACCTTCGGCGAGACCAGCCGGCCGCCGGCGAACACCGCGTTGAAGTCCACCTCGGGGCCGGTCCAGCCCGCCAGTACGCGGCGCACCATGCCCGATTCGACGAACGGCTTGGCCATCACGTCACCGGTCAGCAGCAAGCCTTCGCCACACACCAGTGCACCGTTGAGCGCGGAGGGATCGTTGGCCACCAGCAGTGGATTGACCGGGAAGTCGCGCAGGTCGCCGCCGTTCTCGCCCAGCTGCCAGAAGAACCGGTTGTTGTTGAGGTTGCGCGCCTTGCGCATCGCCAGGATGCGATGGAACTGCAGTTCGTCCGGATGCAGCGGCTCGCCGTAGCGTTCGATGTAGGCCGGGCTGGCGAACACCTGGGTGCGCAGGCTGCCCAGCTTGCGCGCCACCAGGTTGGAGTCGGGCAGGGTGCCCACGCGCAACGCCAGGTCAGCTTCGCCTGCGATCAGGTCGAGCTTTTCGTTACCCAGGTGCATGTCCAGCTGGATTTCCGGGTACTGCGCATGGAACTCGCCCAACAGCGGCGCGATCCAGGTGATGCCGATGGAGTAGGGCACGGTGAAGCGCAGCCAGCCGCGCGGGCCGGACTGCAGCTGGTTGACCGCACCTTCGGCTTCTTCCAGTTCGCGTGCGATGCGCTGGCAATGCTCGTGGTACACCGACCCGGCCTCGGTGAGGCCCAGCCGGCGCGTGGTCCGGTGCAGCAGGCGCGCGCCCAGGCGCGTTTCCAGTTCCTGCACCTTGCGGCTGACCGTGGTCTTGGGCAGGCCAAGCGCAGTGGCGGCGGCGATGAAGCTGCCTTGCTCGACCACCTTGACGAAGATCAGCGTGTCGTTGAGATCGTGGGCCATGACGGGTCCGAAGTCGGGGAGGGGATAGGGTGCCCGAAAGATTGTGCCGGGTACGGGACGATTATTCCCCTTAATCCGGACTAATCAAGTGGGAGTTTGAGGACTAATCTGGCGCCATTCCCGAATTGAAGGACCTCCGCCATGTGGTTGCGGAACATTCTTGGCCGCGTACTGACCGGCCGCACAGCCCCGCTGGACCTGGCGATGACCGTTGAGAAGCGGCCCTCGTCCTTGTCCTACAAGGCTTTCCGAGAGTTCACCCCGCCCGCCAAGATGCAGCGCGGCGGCAGTCTGCGCCTGGGCAATCGCGATCTGGGCCGACTGGGCCGGATTGGGATTATCCCGGCGGCGGGAGTGAAAGTCCCATGAGTGGGACGCTGGCCCCCGAGGTCCTTGTTCTGGGCGGCACCGGTAGTGTCGGCCAGGGCATCGTGGCTGCGCTGCTGGAGGCCGGTAGCCCGGTCCTGGTGGTCGGCCGCGACCCCGGTCGGCTGGCGGCCCTGCAGGAACAGTTCGCCGATGAGCCCGGTCTGGAGACCCTGCTGGGTTCCTTCGGCGACGACGCCTCGGCGCAGACCGTGGCCGAGCGCATCGCCCCGCGCCGGCGCGCGTTGTCGGCCGTGGTCGATGCGATGGGTGGGCCTTACAACCGCGGCCGGGTGACCGATCGCAGTGGCGACGCGCTGCTGCAGGCGCTGCAGGCCGACGTGATGCCGCACGTGCATGCCGGCCGCCACCTGCTGCCGCTGCTGCGCGGTGGCACCCATCCGCGTCGCTATGTGTTGATCGGCGGTCCGGCCGGCTTCAAGCCGTGGGCCGGGCACGGTGAATCGTCCATCACCATGTCCGCCACGCGCATGTACGCGCAGGTGCTGCATCAGGAAGCGCAGGCGCTGGGCGTGCGCGCGCAGATGCTGGAAGTGTGCAACCCGGTCTGCACCCCGGCCAATGCGGCCAACGCCTGCATCGAGTGGCCCAGCGCGTTGCTGGTGGGCCGCCGCCTCGTATCGCTGCTGGACACCTGTACCGACAACCGCGCCATCGTGCGTTGCGATGCGCGCGATGCCGAACTGCCGCGCGGCCTGCTGCACAGGGATTGGCCTCCCCCGATGTCGCGCGACACCGCTGGCGCTGCTTGACCTCTACCAAGGTTGAGGTCGCAGGATGCGCCACCCACGTTCAGCACTACCCCCGATTTTCGAATACCACCCCTCCGTACGGATGCCTGTCATGACCTCCCCCAATTCCACTCCGCATCGTCTTACCCGACGGCTGGCCATGGCCGGCGTCTCGATCCTCGCCGCCGCCGTGCTGGCTGCCTGCAGCGGTGGCCACGCAGAAGAAGCCGGCATGCCGCCCCCGCCGCAGGTGAGCGCCGCGCCGGTGCTGATCAAGCCCGTCAGCCAGTGGGACGACTTCAGCGGCCGCGTTGAAGCGGTGCAGAGCGTCGAGCTGCGTCCGCGCGTGTCCGGCTACATCGACAAGGTCAACTACGTCGAAGGCGAGGAAGTGAAGAAGGGCGACGTGCTGTTCACCATCGACGCCCGCAGCTACCAGGCCGAGTACGACCGCGCCCGTGCCGAACTGGCGCGCGCCCGCACCCAGTCCACCCTGGCCCGCAGCGAATCCGAGCGCGCCAAGAAGCTGTCCGATCAGCAGGCCATCTCCACCGAAACCTGGGAGCAGCGGCGTGCCGCGGCTGACCAGGCCGGTGCCAGCGTGCAGGCCGCGCAGGCCGCGCTGGATGCCGCCGCGTTGAACCTGGAGTTCACCAAGGTGCGCGCCCCGATCAACGGCCGCGCCGGCCGCGCGATGGTGACCGCTGGCAACCTGGTCACCGCCGGCGACAGCGCCAGCGTGCTGACCACGCTGGTGTCGCTGGACACGGTGTTCGTGTACTTCGATGCCGACGAAGCCACCTTCCTGCGGTACGCCCAGATGGCGCGCAAGGGCGAGCGCCCGAGCGAGCGTGACAGCGACCTGCCGGTCAAGGTGGGCCTGTCGGGCGAGGACGGCTACCCGCACGAAGGCAAGGTCGACTTCCTCGACAACCAGGTCACCCGCAGCACCGGCACCATCCGCGTTCGCGCGCTGCTCGACAACGCCGACCGCACCTTCACCCCGGGCCTGTTCGCCCGCGTGCAGCTGCTGGGCAGCGGCCAGTTCCAGGCCATGCTGATCGACGAGAAGGCCGTGCTGACCGACCAGGACCGCAAGTATGTGTACGTGGTCGACAAGGACGGCAAGGCACAGCGCCAGGACATCACGCTGGGCCGCAATGCCGACGGCCTGCGCATCGTGCAGCAGGGTCTGAAGGCCGGCGACCGGGTGATCATCGACGGCGTGCAGAAGGTCTTCATGCCGGGCATGCCGGTGCAGGCCAAGGCCGTTGCCATGCAGCCGGTTGCCGCGCCGGTCGCTGCGCCGGCTGTTGCAAAGAACTGAAGAGCAGCCGACTGACCGTCGGCTCTACGTAGGAGCCGACCCACGGTCGGCTCTACCGTGACTGCCATCGCCCCGTGCAGGGGAGCCCGCCACCGCTGTCACCTGTGACAGCGGCCGGGGTCGTGCACGCCGGCGATGGTGAAACCCCAGGAATCCACCCATGGACTTTTCCCGTTTCTTCATCGACAGGCCGATTTTCGCGGCGGTGTTGTCGATCGTGATCTTCGCCGCCGGCCTGATCTCCATTCCGATGCTGCCCATCGGCGAGTACCCGGAAGTGGTGCCGCCGTCGGTGGTGGTGCGTACCGTGTACCCCGGCGCCAACCCCAAGGTGATCGCCGAAACCGTGGCCACCCCGCTGGAAGAGGCCATCAACGGCGTCGAAGGCATGATCTACCTCAAGTCGGTGGCCGGCTCTGACGGCGTGCTGCAGATGACCATCACCTTCCGCCCGGGCACCGACCCGGACGAAGCGGCGGTGAAGGTGCAGAACCGCGTTGCCCAGGCCCAGGCGCGCCTGCCCGAGGATGTCCGCCGCCAAGGCGTGACTACCCAGAAGCAGTCGCCCACCTTCCTGATGGTGGTGCACCTGACCTCGCCCAACGGCAAGTACGACACCCTGTACCTGCGCAACTATGCCCGCCTGCACGTCAAGGACGCCCTGGCGCGTATCCAGGGCGTGGGCGATGCGCAGATCTTCGGCGGTGGCGACTACGCCATGCGCGCCTGGCTGGACCCGGACAAGGTGGCCGCGCGCGGCCTGACCGCCAGCGACGTGGTCGGTGCCATGCGCGAGCAGAACGTGCAGGTCTCGGCCGGCCAGCTCGGCGCCGAGCCGATGCCCAACAGCCAGTTCCTGACCCTGATCAATGCCCAGGGCCGCCTGCGCAGCGAAAAGGAATTCGGCGACATCGTGCTCAAGAGCGGTACCGACGGTGAAGTGGTGCGGCTGTCGGACGTGGCCCGGGTGGAACTGGGCGCCGGCGACTACACCCTGCGCTCGCAGCTGGACGGCAAGAACGCGGTCGGCATCGGTATCTTCCAGGCCCCCGGCGCCAACGCGCTGGAGATCCGCGATGCGGTGATGGCCAGCATGGACGAGATGCAGAAGACCATGCCCGCCGATGTGAAGTACGAAGCGGTGTATGACACCACCATCTTCGTGCGTGACTCGATCAAGGCCGTGGTGTCCACCCTGCTGGAAGCCATCGCGCTGGTGGTGCTGGTGGTGATCCTGTTCCTGCAGACCTGGCGCGCCTCGATCATTCCGTTGATCGCCGTGCCGGTGTCCATCGTGGGTACGTTCGGTGCGCTGTACCTGCTGGGCTTCTCGATCAATACGCTGAGCCTGTTCGGCTTGGTGCTGGCCATCGGCATCGTGGTCGACGATGCGATCGTGGTGGTGGAGAACGTTGAACGCAACATCGAAGAAGGCCTGACCCCGCTGGCGGCTGCGCATCAGGCGATGCGTGAAGTGTCCGGCCCGATCATCGCCATCGCGCTGGTGCTGTGTGCCGTGTTCGTGCCGATGGCGTTCCTGTCGGGCGTCACCGGCCAGTTCTACAAGCAGTTCGCGGTCACCATCGCCATCTCCACGGTGATCTCGGCGATCAACTCGCTGACCCTGTCGCCGGCCCTGGCCGCCCGCCTGCTCAAGCCGCATGGCGCGCCGAAGGATGCCCCGACCCGCATCATCGACCGTCTGTTCGGCTGGGTGTTCCGTCCGTTCAACCGCTTCTTCAAGTCCAGCTCGGAGAAGTACGAGCGCGGCGTGTCGAAGATCCTCGGTCGCCGCGGGGCGGTGTTCGTGGTGTATGCGGTGCTGCTGGTGGGGACCGGCTTCATCTTCAAGCTGGTGCCGCCGGGCTTCATCCCGACCCAGGACAAGCTGTACCTGATCGCCGGTGTGAAGCTGCCGGAAGGCTCGTCGATCGCGCGTACCGATGAAATGCTGCGCAAGGTGGCCAAGATCGCCCAGGAAACCGATGGCGTGGCCCACACGATCTCGTTCCCCGGCCTCAACGCGCTGCAGTTCACCAACACGCCCAATACCGGCGTGGCGTTCATTCCTCTCAAGCCGTTCAACGAGCGCCATGGCCGCACCGCCGCGCAGATCAACGCCGAGATCAACCAGAAGATCGCCGGGCTGCAGGAAGGCTTTGCCTTTGCGATGATGCCGCCGCCGATCCTCGGCCTGGGTAACGGCAACGGCTACCAGATGTTCATCCAGGACCGTGGCAACCTGGGCTACGGCGCGTTGCAGAACGCGGTGCAGTCGATGCAGGGTGCGGTCGCGCAGACGCCGGGCATGGCGTTCCCGATCACCAGCTACCAGGCCAACGTGCCGCAGCTGGATGCTGAAGTGGACCGCGTCAAGGCCAAGGCACAGGGCGTGCAGCTCACCGAGCTGTTCGACACCCTGCAGACCTACCTGGGCTCGTCGTACGTCAACGACTTCAACCAGTTCGGTCGCACCTGGCAGGTCATCGCCCAGGCTGACGGCCAGTTCCGTGACAGCGTCGAGGACATCGGCAAGCTGCGTACCCGCAACGACCGTGGTGAAATGGTGCCGATTGGCTCGATGGTCACCGTCAAGGAAACCTTCGGCCCGGACCCGGTGCTGCGCTTCAACGGCTACCCGGCCGCCGACCTGGCCGGTGAGGCCGATCCGCGCATGCTGTCGTCGGCGGAAGCGATGACCAACCTCACCGCCATCGCCGCCAAGGTGCTGCCGGTCGGCATGGCCACCGAATGGACCGACCTGAGCTACCAGCAGGCCACCCAGGGCAAGGCCGCCTTCATCGTGTTCCCGGTCGCCATCCTGCTGGCGTTCCTGGTGCTGGCTGCGCTGTATGAAAGCTGGTCGCTGCCGTTGGCGGTGATCCTGATCGTCCCGATGACCCTGCTGTCGGCGTTGTTCGGCGTGTGGATGACCGGTGGCGACAACAACGTGTTCGTGCAGGTTGGCCTGGTGGTGCTGATGGGCCTGGCATGCAAGAACGCGATCCTGATCGTCGAGTTCGCCCGGGAGCTGGAGATGGGTGGCAAGGGCATCGTGGAGGCCGCGCTGGAAGCCTGCCGCCTGCGTCTGCGCCCGATCGTGATGACCTCCATCGCCTTCATCGCCGGCACCATCCCGCTGGTGCTCTCGCACGGCGCTGGCGCCGAGGTGCGCTCTGTCACCGGCATCACGGTGTTCGCCGGCATGCTGGGCGTGACCCTGTTCGGCCTGTTCCTGACCCCGGTGTTCTACGTGGCCCTGCGCAAGTTCGTCAGCCGTAACGGCGGCGGGCAGCTGGTGACCCACGGCGAACCCACCATCCACCATTGATCCCATCCCCCGCGAGGTTTCATACATGAATACCGCTACCCAAGCGATCGCTCTGGTCACCGGTGCCACCCGCGGCATCGGCTTGGAAACCGTCCGCCAGCTGGCCCAGGCCGGCGTGCACACGCTGCTGGCCGGGCGCAAGCGCGACGTCGCCGTGGCCGAGGCGCTGAAGCTGCAGGCCGAAGGCCTGCCGGTGGAGGCGATCCAGCTGGACGTGGGTGATGCTGCCAGCATCGCCGCCGCCGTGCAGACCGTGACCGAACGTCACGGCCGCCTGGACATCCTGGTCAACAACGCCGGCATCCTGCTCGATGACATCAAGCTGGCACCGTCGGCGCAGACCCTGCAGACCTGGCGCGAGACCTTCGACACCAACGTGTTCGCGGTCATCGCCGTTACCCAGGCGTTCCTGCCGCTGATCACCGCCTCGCCGGCGGGCCGCATCGTCAACGTGTCCAGCATCCTGGGCTCGCTGACCCTGCACAGCCAGCCGGGTTCGCCGATCTATGGCTTTGCGGTGCCGGCCTACAACGCCTCCAAGAGCGCGGTGAATGCCTGGACCGTGCAGCTGGCCTATGAGCTGCGCGACGGCACCACCAAGGTCAACACCGTGCATCCCGGCTACGTCAAAACCGACATGAACGGTGGCGAAGGCGAGATCGAAATCAGCGAAGGCGCACGCTCCAGCGTGGGCATGGCGCTGATCGGTGCCGACGGCCCGAACGGCAGCTTCACCTACCTCGGCGAGGTGCTGCCATGGTGATCCGCCTGTTGACCGTGGCCGTGACCAGCGCGCTGCTGGCCGGCTGCGTCAGCGTCGGCCCCAACTACCAGGCGCCACCGGCTACGCCGGTGACCCTGCAGGGCGCCGCCGCGCCGGTGTTCACCTCCGCCTCGCCGGTGGCAAGCTGGTGGGCGCAGTTCGATGACCCGGTGCTGGAACAGCTGGTGCACGACGCACTGGGCACCAACCTGGACCTGCGCATCGCGATGGCCCGCGTGCGTGAAGCGCGCGCGGTGTTCGTCGAGCAGCGGCTGGACCAGCTGCCGCACGTCACCGCCGGCGGCAGCTACGACCGCCGCAAGCAGCCCGATGCCACCGTGGGCGGCGAGCGTGTCTTCAGCGAAACCTACCAGCTCGGCTTTGACGCCGGCTGGGAGCTGGACCTGTTCGGTCGCCAGCGCCGTGCCGCCGAAGCGGCGCGTGCGGACCTCGGTGCCGAGCAGGACAACCTAGCCGATGCCCAGGTCACCGTGGCCGCCGAAGTGGCGCGCAACTACTTCGAACTGCGTGGGTCGCAAAAGCGCATCGACGTGGCCAAACGCACCCTGGTCAACCTGCGCGATACCCAGCGCCTGACCGAGGCCCGCTGGGAGCTGGGCGCCGGCAGCGAGCTGGACGTGCAGAGCAGCCGCGCACGCCTGAAGGCGATCGAGGCCGACATCCCACTGCTGGAAGTGGCCGAAGTGCAGTCGCGGCACCGCCTGGCGGTGTTGCTGGGGCAGCGTCCGGATGCACTGGACGAGTTGCTGCAGCCGCGCGAAGTACCGGCCTACGCCAAGCAGCTGCCGTTGGGTGACACCACCGACCTGCTGCGCCAGCGTGCCGACGTGCGCAGTGCCGAACGCCGCCTGGCCGCTGCTACTGCCCGCGTGGGCGTGGCCACGGCCGATCTGTTCCCGCGGATCAGCCTGACCGGCTTCGTCGGCTTCCTGTCCGGCGATGCCAGCGGCCTGGTCAACGGTGCCAACAAGGCGTGGTCGGTGACCCCGTCGATCAGCTGGGCCGCGTTCGATTTCGGTACCGTGCGGGCGCGCCTGCGTGCCAGCAAGGCGCAGGCCGACGGTGTGGCGGCCGAGTACGAGAAGGCGGTGCTGTTGGCGCTGGAGGACACCGAGAACGCGCTCACCCGGTATGCCAAGCAGCAGTCGCGGCTGGCCATCGTCGCCGAGCAGGCGCAGGCCGCGAGGCGTGCCGAGCAGTTGGCGCAGATCCGCTACCGCGAGGGTTCGGAAGACTTCCTGACCCTGCTGGATGCGCAACGCACCCAGCTGGCGGCGGACGACGCACTGGCGGCGGCCGAATCCACGGTCAACGTCAGCGTGGTGGGGGTGTACAAGGCCCTGGGTGGTTGGGGCCAGCAGCAGGATGCCGCACCACCGGCCGTGGTCGGCACGCTGCGCTGACCTGGCAGGTGAGGGCGGCCTGGCCGCCCTCACCTGTGCGCTGCGTCAGAGTTTGCCGCGACTGCGAGCCAGAAAAGAGGCCATTGGCGGCTTTGCCACTGCCGTAGACATCAATCCAAGTGATACAAAACGTCCCTTTTACCGGGGACGTTTCCATGATCAAACCCAACCCGTGGCGAGGCGACGCCACGCCGGCCCAGAACGGGCAATCGGCATTGTCGCCCGGCGCGATCACGCTGCTGGTGCTTGCCGCAGTGATTGTGGCGCTCGGCTTTGCCAGGCTTCCCGACACGCTGCTGGCCATCGGCGTCCTTCTTATCGGGGTGTTCCTGGCCATCGTGGCCCGGATCTGCCAGGCGCGCGACCAGCATCTGGCGGTGTGCCGGCTGTTGGGGGAGCGCGCCAGCCAACGCAGGCCCTGACTCAATCCCAGTGGTTGACCGCCGCACCCTCCTGCCCATCGCGCATGCGCACGATGCAGAACCGGTGTCCGGTAGGGGCTTCCATCACCCACCAGCGTTTGACGAATCCGATCCGGCGCGCCCCCAGTGCTTCCAGGCGCGCGGCCTCGGCGTCGATGTCGTCGCTTTCGATATCCAGGTGCACGCGTGACGCGTGGTCCACCCGCTGCACTTCCACATTCAGCCCGGCTGGCGCCCCGGCCAGGTCGGCGTACTCGGCCCCCTCTTCGCTATAGGCCGGTTGCGCGCGGTACCCCAGTGCTGCCGACCAGAAGGCAGCGGCTTCGTCGGCGGGGGTGTTGTGGCAATCGATGATGAAACCGGCCAGGCGGCTGCGGTGGGACATGGTGGACACCTCCAGGGTGGGAGGGTGCCGGTATCGCACCGCGGGCATCGACGGGGCGTGACGTAGCCCCGCCCGCGCTGTCCCAACCGCAGCGGCCGCTACGGTGCCCAGGCCCGCGCCGCGATGTGCGGCACGGCCTGCACGGGTTGCCTCAGCGCGCTGTCGCGGCCGGGAAGCGCAGCTCGGCCTGCACCGGATAATGATCCGACGGCAGCACGCCGCCGGGCGCATCGTCGAGCGTCTGGAAACGGTCGACCTTGAAGCCGCGCACCAGGATCCAGTCCAGTTCCACGGTCGGCTTGCCGGTGAAGTCGTGGAAGGTCAGCCGCGGGCCATCGACCTTGGTGGCCAGCTTGCGGGCATCGCTCAGTGCCGCGGTGAACGCCTGGTAGGTGGTGCTGCCCGGTTCGCTGTTGAAGTCGCCGGTGACCACCACCGGGATGTCCTTGGGAAGCGTGGCCAGGCGCGTGGCGATCAGCTTGGCGCCCAGCACGCGGCGCGGCTCGTCTTCGTCGCGGTAGGGCAGGTGGGTGTTGAGCAGGTAGAACTGCTTGCCGTCGGCCTGGCGCTGGAACAAGGCCCAGGTGACCATGCGCGGCATGAGATTGCCCCAAGTGATGCTGCCCGGCACGTCGGGCGTGTCGGACAACCAGAAATCGCCCTGTTCCACCACCGTCAGCTGCGCGCTGTCGTAGAACACGCCCATATGTTCGTCGCCGCTGCCGCCGCGCCGGTCCTTGCCGAACCAGCGGTACCCGGGCAGGTGGGCCACCAGGTAATCGGCCTGCTTCTGCACCAGCTCCTGCGTGCCGAACACCGCCGGGTGCTGCTCGCGCAGCAGGCTGACCATCGCATCGCGGCGGTCGTCCCAGCGGCGGCCGGGTTCGGTATCCACGGGGGTGCGCACATTGAATGACATCACCCGCAGCGGGGCAGCCGTTTCGGCCAGTGCGTGGCCGACGGGCAATGACAAGGCCATCAGCGCCAGCAGCGCGGTACGACGAAAACGAGACAACATTGGAATCCCTCCATCCCATGAAAACGTTTCCCCGAAGGGTCGCATGGAATGGGGCCAGGGGGAATTGCACGCATTGGCGGATGGAGGGGCAGGCGGAGCGCGCCTACCCCGTGCGGCTCAACGCCGCCGTCTTACTCGTTGGGCACGTACCACTGCCCGTCCTGGTCGATGTGGTAGACACTGGCAACGTGGCGATTGCCGTTCTCGTCCAGGTAATAGGTGGTGCACCGCTGGTGGTACACATACTTGGCGACCATGAACGGGACGCACTCGGTGAAATGACCGTCCAGTGGCGAGGCCTTGGCCATGCCGACGGTTCCGGTTGCGCCCAACGTGATTGCCAATGCGGCCATCGCGGCCAAATGCAGTTTCATCAGCAGGTTCCTTGCTTCTGCAGCGCACATGCGCAGGACTTATCTAGCATGTGGCGCGACGTGCAGTAAACGCTGCACTGCCGCACGCTCAGTTCGCCAGCAGGATCCAGCCGATCAGGCTGTTGATCACGATGCCCAGCATCAGCACCCACGCGGTCGACAGCACCGTGTTCGGCCACGATCGCTGCAGGGCCACCTTCAGCCAGCCAGCCTGCACCACGGCATACCAGAGCAGCGACAGCACCGACACCGCAATGCCGATCTGGGTGGACAGTGCGCCCGGAAGGCGTACGAACACCATGCTGGTCGACAACGCCACCGCAAACGGGGCCGTCAGGTAGCACTGCATGAAGAACGGCCGGCGCAGCGATTCGCGGGTCATCGCCACCTTCTTGCGCCGCAGCAGGTGCACGCTGCTGATCAGCGGCCACACCGCAAAGGTGATCGAGCGAAACAGCAGCAGGCTTTCCTCGTTGCCGAACACCGTGCGCGACAGCTGCCCGGTCCCGGTCACCTGTTGGTGCATCAGCAGCTCCACACCGTGTGCGACCAGCACCGCCAGCATCAGGAACATCGGCGGGCTGATCGCATCGTCGAACTGGTTGTCCAGCTTCTGGGTCAGCTCGGTGTTGACGTACTGCGCCATGCGCCGCGGGTACACGATGACCCGGTACAACGTGCGCGGAAAGAACAGGAACCAGGTACAGAGTTCGTAGAGAAACTCTTCCAGCGACCGGAGCAGTTTGAGGAAATCCATGGTCAGTGGATGGCAACGGTCAACGTATGCGGTGCCTTCTCGCCGCGACGTGCCTGCGCACGCATCTGATAGACCTGCACCACGTAGGTGCCGGAGGCGGGCAGGGTGCCGGTCCAGCGCCGCGTCTCATCGGTGCTGCCCAGTGCTTCGCCCTGGCCGGGCACCACGCCCGGCGCGTACACGTTGAGATTGGCGTTGGCGCTGCCACCCAGCGTGACGGTCATGGTCTGGCCGGCGCGTGCGGCCACCGTATAACGGACGGTGTCGTAGCCGGCAACAGTGCCGCGCAGCGTGGCGCTGCTGGTGCCCTTGGCGAACTGCACCGGCGTGGTGGTGACCTTGTCGGCCGCGCCGGCCAGGGTCGGGGCCAGTGCGAGCAGGGCGGTCAACAGGATCGAACGGAAGGGGGCCATGGCAATCTTCGCAGTCCGGGAGGGGATGACCGGAGCATGATCGCCTGCACATCAAGGTGTTGTCGATGACGCCAGGGAGGGTAACCTTGGTGGTTCCCTTCTTGAACGGCAGGCCCCCCGATGGATTACCAGCTTGTGATCAAGTTCTGGAGAAAGTCGCTGGACGACGAGGCCTTCCTGGGCACCCTGGAGGCCGAGCTCAGCCAGGTCCTGGGCACGACGGCGGCGCTGGACGGCCACGACGTCAGTGCCAAGGAGATCAACCTGTTCATGTTCACCGACGACCCGCGCTCGGTCTTTCGGCGGGCCAAGGACGTGCTGGACCGGCTTGGGGTGCTGCACAGCGTCTCCGCAGCCTACCGGCTGGTCGGCGGCGCGCAGTTCACCTCGGTGTGGCCGCTGCGCATGGCCCGGAAATTCACCCTGCCGTGAGCGAGCGTCGGCACCGTCACAAGGAGCGTAACGCGTGACCCAGGCTACCCAGGCAATGCTGAAGACGCTGACCGATGCCGTCGCCGCCGAGTTCGCGGCCACGGGATTCGTGCTCAAGCGCGGGCGCCATTTCGAGCGCGTCGGCGCATCCGGGCGCACCCACCGCTACACGGTCGGGTTGTCCAAGCAGAAAGGGTGGTACTCGCTCCACCTCACCCTGGGTCTGCTTGATCGAACGCTGATGGCAGGGGTGAACGCCGTGCTGGAACAGGCGCTGCGCGACGAGGCATTCGACTATCCGGAGAGTTGGCCGCCCGCTCTGGTCGAATCCACCATCAAGGCCCGTGTGTCCAACCCGGTGGTGGCGGAGCTGACTGATTGGCGGAGCCTCAGGGACGACACCGAAGCGCTGGAAGCCTTCAACGCGCGCTTCTGGATCTGGCTGCGCGCGTTCGACAGCCTCGACGAAGTGCCGGGCTGGCAGGCGCAGCTGTCCGCCAGCGTCACGCTATCGTTGGAGTGGTTCCGCAGGGCGGATGCAGCGGAATGGATCGAAGCCAACACCGACTATCCTGCGCTGTATCTGTTGCACCGGCGCTCGGCACACGACGCGCTGCAAGCACGCTACCAGGCGCTGTTGGACCGCGCGCCCGACCTGCAGGAGATGCGGCTGTTCCATAAGCACCTGAGCGCGGCTGCCGGTTGACCCATCCGGTGTGACGCGGGCAGATTGAGGCAAACCGCACCGGCACCCAGCATCATGCGCACCAGCATTCCACCTTCCGGGCACCCCGAGGTCAGCCTGCGTCACTTGGTGCGGGACGACGCCGCCGACTGGTATGCCTGCCTGATGCAACCGGGCGTACTGGAACACACCAGCTGGCAGCTCTCCTCCGTGGACGATCTGGCCCCGATATTCGACGCGCTGGAAACACCCCGCGCGCCTACCCAGATCCGCATGGCCGTCGTGGATCGCGCCGGTGCCTTGGTGGGCAGCATCGGCTTCCACAGCATCCAGTGGCCGCATGGCACCGCAGAAATCGCCTATGAACTCTGCCCGGCGTACTGGGGGCGCGGGATCGCCAGCGCGCTGTGCCAGTCTGTCAGCCGATGGGCGTTGGCGGCCTTCGGCTGGCATCGCATCCGGGCGTGCGTGCTGGACACCAACGTGGCCTCCGCCGCCGTGCTGCGCCGCTGTGGTTTCCAGCACGAAGGCCGGCTACGCCACTTCCGGCAGGTGCGGGGTGTGGCGCGTGACTTTGATGTCTATGGATTGATCTCGACCGACGGCGGCGTCGCGTCGGGCTGAACGTCGGTCGTGCAGCGTTCGGCACGGCAGGAATAGCAGCCGCGCCCGGCGTTGTGCAGATGGACCTGGTGCACGTGGGGATCATCGAACAGCTGGTCCAGAGTGGCGGCCACTTCAGCGCCTTCGCAGACCTGCCCGCTGAGCATGAATGCCCCGGCGTCGTAGGCGCGGACCGACATCTGCCGGCGGTGCACATAGGGCGGCACCACGCCGGGTGGCAACACGCAGCGTACTGCATGGCACCGGATGAACACCGGCCCGGATGCGCGGTAGGGCGAGGTGCATGCCAGGTGCGTGTAGGGAAGCAGCAACAGTTCTTCGCCGACGCGTGCATCGACGAGGCTGATGCGGCACGGGAATCCGTGATCCTGCGTGGCTACGCAGCGCACGATCCCGCGCGCTGCGAGGTCGCTGTCATCCATCTCAACGAGGTGTTCGAATTGGCGGTGGTCAAGGCCGCTCAGATGCCAACGGTGCATGGGCGTCTCCTGGTGTGCGCCCATCGTGATGCGATGTGGGGGAAGTTGCTCGCCATCTTTGGACACCACACCATCGGGCAACATAACACCGTGCTTTTGGCGCCGTCGGAGCCGCAGCGTTTCCTTCGCTCGCTGGCCGGGTGCACACTACGACGTATCGACCGTCTTTTTCTCATGCAGGGACCGCCATGTTCTACCAGACCGATATCCGGGAGCTCCAGCCAGGCCTCACGCCCTTTCCCTCCGACGTATTCGCTCCCGGGCAGGCCTGGTTGGCGGCGCATTTACTGCCGCTGATCTCCGTGGACCTGGGCATTCTGCGTCCGGAACTGGCAGGCACCGTGGCCACAATGCTGTGTCCCGTCGAGCCCTATGAAGGATGCCTTGGCGAAGAGACCGAGGCGCATCACAACGCATGCATCGGCACCAACTGGATCGCGTTCGAGCTGACGACCGACAACCGCATGCGTTTCCTCGGGGAAGAAGGCTACTTCCTGGGGATCAACGTGCAGGACCCGGAGCTGGTGGAGCACATCGGCGAAATGCGGGACAGCTACGAAAGGGCGAAGGCCTATTTCAAGGACCATGGGCGGTTGGCCAGCTATTCGCACTTTGGCGAAGGCGGCCCCAACGAGCAGGCCTACCTGGACACACTCGGTGGACAGATCTCCGACGGCAACTGGACCGAGACCGCGCCCATTCCGCCTGCGTTCGAGCTGTGGCTGGATCCGCTGATGTACGAGCGCGATCGCGCGGCCGATGCGGAGAATGTGCGTATCACCCGTGCGGGCAGACCGTTCTTCGCGGTTGCCACGGTCGCCGGTTACAACTGGTGTGCCACCGGCCCGGATGCCATCGTGATGCTGTACGAGCCGGACAGCCGCACCGTGCTGTTCTCGTTTGACTGGACCTGATGGACGACGGGGTGTTGAGGCGGCGGGCGAAAGAGCGGGCGGGGGAGGGTGGTGCCCATGCGATCCGCTGTCTCTGAGGAGCAGCTCCGATTTGCTAGGATTCAAGGTCACAACACTGCCAGCAGATGGAACCATGCAGTTCGATATCTCCATCACAGACTCGCCTGGTGCAGAGGCGCTGGATCTGATCGCCAATGGATTGGATGGCTTCAATCTGGATGCGGCCGGTTACGCCGACCGGCGTGCGTTGGCGGTTCTGGTCACTGATCCCGAAACCGGCAAGATGCTGGGCGGTCTGACTGGCCGGACATCATTGGGGATGTTGTTCATTGATCTGTTCCACCTTCCGGCAGAACTGCGTGGGCATGGCCTCGGCGCGCGCATTCTCGCGGCCGCTGAGGACGAAGCCAGGCGGCGTGGGTGCTGCTCTGGTGTGCTGTACACCATCAGCTTCCAGGCGCCGGATTTCTATGTGAAGCACGGTTGGCGGGTGTTCGGCGAGATACCGTGCGAACCAGCCGGAACGCGTCGCGTGTTTCTCAGCAAAGACCTGTCCGCCGCCTGAGCGCCGGACGACCCCCAGCGAGGGGGTGCGGATCACCCGCGACCGGCGATCAGGTGCTGGGTGACAATCGAAACGGCTTGCACCGGTGACATCAGTGCCGTGTCTATTGAAAACGGTGCATCGGCCCACGCTTCATACTCGTGATCCAACACCGATTGCCAAGAGGGGGGTGTCAGCCCCGGAACATCACCCGGCCTTGTTTCCACCCGCCGCTGATGTTCATTTTTATCCGAGCAGATCACTTCAATATTCACCAGCTCAACGCCAGCCTTCGAGGCGATCTCGCTCCAGGCAGTTCGGCTCTCCATTACGGGATTCACACCATCAACGATGACTGTCCGTCCCAGAGGGAGATTGTCCAGCGCAAGCGCATTGGCAACCATGTAGCCACTACGCCCCACATCGTGCGCAAGCGCACCGGAGTTTCGAAGCGCTTGCTCAATCGTATCGATCCGCAGATACAGAGCGCCAACCTTCGCGGCGAGCCCCTTGGCGATAGTGGTTTTTCCGGTGCCAGGAAGGCCGCTGAATACGATAAGCACTCTCTGTCCTTGCGGTGGGGTCAACTCAATAGACGCGTTGGCCCGATACACGATGGCCGCTGCCCAACCTCGCTCGCCGCTACGTCTGTCTGCAAGCGGGTCAGTTCCTGCATCAGATTAGCAGTTGTGGAGAGCGGGCTCAGGCCACGGCAGCGCGCCGTACGTCGCGGTTGTTGCGCGGCGTGTTCACCGCGCGCCTGAAGCAGTGGGCCTGCATCGCGGGTGGTGCTGTTGTCCTAGAATGGCCACATGGACCTACAGAATCGATACCGAGGCGCTTTGCTCGGCTTGGCCGCAGGCGACGCCGTTGGCACCACGCTGGAGTTCAAGCCACGCGGCAGCTTCGAACCGCTGACCGACATGGTGGGCGGCGGGCCCTTCGATCTGGAGTCAGGACAGTGGACGGACGACACGTCCATGGCCCTGTGCCTGGCCGAGAGCCTGATCCGCTGCGACGCGTTCGATCCGCGGGATCAGATGAACCGCTACGCCAATTGGTATCAGCATGGCTACTGGAGCTCGACGGGCACCTGCTTCGATATCGGCGTGGCAACACGCGGCGCGATCCACACCTACCTCGTGACCGGGGAGCCTCTGGCCGGCAACACCGACCCCGATAGCGCGGGTAATGGATCGATCATGCGCTTGGCGCCCGTGGTCCTTCGGTTTGCCGGGAAGCCGGAGCTGCAGGCCATGGCCGTACTGAGTTCCCGCACGACGCACGCGGCGGGGGAGTGTCTGGACGCGTGCCGCCTGCTGGCCGTGGCGCTTGAACGCGCGTTGGCGGGGTGCGACAAGGCGGAGGTGTTGGACCTGGCCGCCATCGAGGTGTCCAGCCAGCGTCTGTGCGACATCGCCGCTGGCGGATACCGGAGCGCCACGCGCGACCAGGTACGTGGCACAGGCTACGTCGTGGACAGCCTGGAAGCCGCGTTGTGGTGCCTCCACCAGCACGACAGCTTCGCTGGTGCGGTGCTGGAGGCTGCGAACCTCGGTGATGATGCGGATACGACCGCGGCGGTTGTCGGTCAGCTGGCGGGTGCCTTCTACGGCGTGGCCGGCGTCCCAGCGGCTTGGCTCGCCCGTGTCCACCGCGGAGACGAGATCGCGGCATTGGCGGATGGCCTGCTGCAGCGCAATCTTGCCGAGGCATAGGCTGGCTGCGCACAGCCCATGCCGGAAATTAAAAAGCCCGGGAACCCTTATTGTGTAAGGATTCCCGGGCTTCTTCGGATTCTTTCGAACCCGTCATTGGTGGAGGTGGGCCCAAACCGTATAGGTGACGTAAGTTGTTGATATAGGTATAAAAAATCAACCGTAATTGGTTGTGTGCCCCCAAGGATGCCGCCGGGCTACGCCGCCTTGCCTTGGTCCCGCTCGCTGATGCGTTCAAGGATCCATGCATCGACCTCGGCGTACACCCAGGCTGCCATCGTTCCTAGGTGAACCGGTGCGGGAAAGCTCTTGGCTTTGACGCGATCGTAGATGGTGGTTTTTGAAATGCTAACTCGCTCTTGGACCTCTTTGAGGCGAAGGAAGCGGGGCGGAGGGGTGTCAGTCTCGGTCATGAGGTCCTCGCGGTCAGGCGGCGGTCTCTGTGGCCGTGGCCACGAGACGAAGAGGGATCTGTACGACGTTGGAACACTGCGCTGACTGGGGGCGCCGGGCAGGGCGATTGATGCGCCGCCACTTGGCCAAGGCCTGGTCGGGCTCCACGCGCTTGCTGGTGGCCCGGCATTTGCGCTCGACTAGTTGTCCGCCGCCGCGGTCGACGCCGCGCAGGTCGAGAATGTGGCGCGCGCTGTGACCGGCGGCGCAGGCCGACAGCCCCTCGGGGTGGCTGATGTGTCGCTGAGTCATGGCAGAATCGGCGCCAACTCGGATAGGGGAAGGATATGGGATTGCTCAGCGAGCTTTGGTCTATGAAGGACGGGGTGAGCCAGTGCTGGTGGCTGAGCAAGGACTGTCTGATCGACTGGGATGCTTGGGCCGCTGTGGGTACGGTCGCTGCGGTTTTTGCTGCCGTGTTTGCGCCCTCGATCCAGCGTCGACTCGTGCGAAAGAAGGCCAACGCACTGTTCATGGCGGCGTACATGCACGACATCGTCGACGCCCATGCGTGCCTCAGAAAGACTGATGAGGCCTTGCCGGTGGGAAAGGAAACTGACGTCTCGATGTGGGTCGACGCCAACAACCTGATACGTCGCGACCACCGCATGCACTACGCCGATAGCATCAAATTCGGACTCTCGCGTCTGGCGACGAGAGAAGTCGACCTCACTAAGTGGCCTGCTGTTGACCTTGAAGTCGCAACCGGCGTGGTCATCGCCATTGAGGCTAGCAAGGCGGTTCTGGCCGCTGCTACTGCGCTTCCGGATTTGGAGCAAGAGAAGCTGGAAGTCACGTTCAAGATAATTCGGGGCGGCATCGATGCTGCGCTCGCGGCCCTTGCACTGGCGGAAGCGGAGTCCAAGAGGCGCGTGGGATGGCTGATGGCCGACTACCGGAACCGGGCCGGCCGTAGGTAGCATCACGCCCCGCCCATCGCCGCTGCCAGGTCGATCTCGTGCAGGGTATGCACGAGCTACGAGCAGGGCGTCACCGGCTCGGAGCGTTGGGCAATCCGGCACCAGGTCCGTCTGCGCCTTGAGGTGCAGCAGCAGCGCAGACTGCGCGAGGCCTTGAAGCTGGGCTCAAGGCTCCAGAACAGCTTCGAGCGGTCTGAGGTCATGGCTGCGGCCAGAGCCCAGGCGGATTTCATGAACGCGGGTGTGTGCCGCGCTGTCGCGGGAGGCTTTCTGCTGACCGCATTGCTGCAGCCCGGGCGGATGAAAATGACCACAACAGATCGCGTCTTCGAGCGCTAAGTGATTGATTTTATAGTGTAAATAATGTGCCTTTCGCCCAGTTCCGGTCAGGATTTGGGCGCAAGCCGATTATGGTCTAAAGTGCCGTTGTGCAGGGACGCACCACATAACCGTAGTGCGCCTGTCGCATCTTTTGAGATCACAGGGGAATAGAGTGGCACGGAGCTCGCAAAAGCGCATTTATTATGTCCGCGTCGTTTTTAATGACGCTACCAAGGTTAAGCGAACTTTGGAGGAGATGGTCCGAAGCGTTCTTAAAACCCGGACTATGGAGCAAACCGAAATTTTGATGGCGTCCACCGGCACGCTGGCGGTACGTGAGCGTGAAGTGGTGTCTCCCGATTCGGTGTCATTGGCTATCGGCCTCGGCGTTAAAGGCGAGGGAATGGCGACGATGGGCTTGGGCGTGAAAGCGGATGCCGATGCAAATGCCCCCGAAGCGCCGCCGCCGGGCCGAGTATTCAAGCTCGCAGATAGCTTTTGTGTCATTGACGACAATGAGGTTCTCTTTTGCAATGACGGTGGCATGAGCCGGGGAACCCTCGAAGCCTATCTGAAAGCTCTGATTGGCCTCGGCAAGTTTGGAGCGCCAGCGGAAATGTTTGGTTTGATCTCCCGACTTGACCAAGACATGGCGAAAACCCTGGCGGTTGAAGGTGTAAAGGAAATAAGGATATCTGCCGCAAGTTATGCGGCAACCCAGGTCGCAAAAAAGTCCAAGAAGAAGAACGCCCTTCGGGATGGATTCGACGTTTTCTGGCGCGGTGTTCGCGAAGAGTTTTTGGAGGAATCTCCCAGTCAGGCGGCACGTGCGACAATCGCAAATAGCTTTGACGAGTTGAACGTCACGACGGTCATCAGTGTGAAGAAGGGTTCGCGCGGAGAGCCTATGATGTACCAAGCGCTTCAAGAAGTCGCCCAGCAGGCGATGGACGATGCACCGCCGGGGGCTGACGTTGGATTCCTTACAACGAAG
The DNA here is from genome assembly GCF_059758695.1 of Stenotrophomonas sp. GQ19. Classification (NCBI taxonomy): domain Bacteria; kingdom Pseudomonadati; phylum Pseudomonadota; class Gammaproteobacteria; order Lysobacterales; family Lysobacteraceae; genus Stenotrophomonas; species Stenotrophomonas sp. GQ19. Next base: position 344,815 of record NZ_JCAXES010000004.1, read on the forward strand.
AATAATCCGATCAGCGCCGATAGTCTTTCACTTTCTTCCACCAAGTCGATTAAGCGGTTCGCTAAGCAAAATGATTTGGACTTCACTGATGCTTGGAATAAAATAAAAGAGTTCCGTGCGGAGCTCGCTGGATCAGGGCGATGGAAGGTTTAATTAAACAGAAAATTAGCTTGAAAAAAGCTGCATTCAGTTGTGGTAGCGTCGTCATTTCTGTCGCCGCTGCCTACTTTTTTCAGGATAAGTATCACAACAATTCGAATGCACTCACGATTCTGTCGACCGTTTTCTCTATATTGGCGGGCTTTCTCATTGCGGTATTTGCGATTGTCTCCGATGAGCGTGCTCTGAGGGGGAAAAGTTGGCGCAGTAATGTTGCGGATCTTGAGTTGATTAAGAGGGAGCTTCGATCTCACCGCCGGCTTTTCTCTCTCTATCTTGTCGTGCTTACGCTGGCGTTTATAGTTTCGCTGGATTTTGCATGGCCCATGAAGATGCAGTTGCGAATCGAATACGCTCTGGTCTTCTTGGCGTCCATGGCCATGATTTGGTCTTTCAGGCTTCCTGGCTACCTGATGGCTCGCCACATGGAAGCGCTAGATCGCGTGATCGAGTTGCGCAAGGCTGAGCAAGTAAAGGTTCAGTCGAGCGATGGTCAAGGTTCTTCAGGGACGGGTCGATAGGTCCGGTGATGGGTGAAGAAAGTCCCCGGCAGTGCCGGGGATTTTTTTGCTTTTTGATAAGCCTCGTCGGCGGGCCGCTGCGAGTACATCTGTGCGACAACGCGGAGGTGCTCCGGCTCCGGCAGCACCCATGTGACCAAGTGACGTGGGAGGGGTGGACCGGCGCCTTCTAGCCGACACATGAAGGGCCAAGCATGCAACCGTTACGACCAGGAGTCATCGGCTCCACGCTATGGGCACTCCTGCACAAAGACCGTTTGAGGCTTCGTAGAGTGGGAGCCGCGCCTCGTCAAGGCTTTGGAGCTCAAGCGGAAGGGATGACCCCAAACTGACCCCAGTGCATTGGCAAGTCATTGATTCCCAAAGAGCACAAGTGATCGCGGGTGATCGGCTTAGTCTTTGTTTTTGTTGATCTTCCCCCGACCTTGACATGGTAGGGGGCTGCATCAATGCTCTGAGTATTGAGGATAGAGGCAGCGCATGGAGTATGACGCCAACAGCATTCGCCCCTGCAGGGATTTTCTCACCCGTCTGGAGCTTATCTTTCAAGATTTTGAAGGGGGAATGACGCCGCCCGTGCCGTACCGCCAAGGGGACGGATACGTTCTACGCTTTTCCAAGAAGGACGTTCACCACGCGATGCTGCTTAAATTGGCAGCGCTGCTCCAGTTCCTGAACGGCGCCATTCAAGTTTGCGAGGCCGGATTAGTGATGGCGCAAGGCGCTCTCGAACGCATGGCCGATGAGGCCGGGGACGACGCAACTTTCCTGGCGTTGGGAATTCTCCACGGGATGACCAGTAGACATGAGGAATTCCTAGCCGCTTTCTGGGCAGACGATCATCTCGACCCTGCGGATGTAACCGAGGTGAAAAAGCCACGACAGGTCCGCCGGGAAAAGATCCACGCTGCGCTACACAGGGACTGGGAAGATCCCAGCACTGCCGGAAAGATCGCGAAGAGACTAAGTGCAACTTACTCTGGCTTTGTGCATGCCGCTGCGCCGAACGTGATGGAGATGTATGACCATCGAGACGGACGATTCAAAGTGTCCGCGGGTCCGGACTTTCGGCGGAAAGAGCATGAGCACGATCTGTGGAACTATTTCTACAGAGGCGGACTGACTTTCATTGCAGCCGCAAAAGCATTTGGATCACAGCCGCACGTCGATACATTGGAGGCGGCAATCATCAAGTTCCAGGATGACTCAGCACGTTACGGAGGGTACGGCCCAGATCCACTGCTCGGCGGTAGCGCGTGACGGCGACGCGGAGCTCATGCATCAGGTGGCTCCGCGAGGTTCATCCAAATAGTCGGCCCACCGTTGCATCATCTGCGTCCGCTCGGCCAAGTGCGTCGTACGGTTGTAGGCCCTGCCGTTCGGATCTTTTACTGCGTGCGCCAGCTGGTGCTCGATGATGTCTGGCCGGTAGCCCAGCACCTCGTCAAGTAGGGTGCGCGCGGCGGCCCGGAACCCGTGGCCAGTTACCGTGTTTTTGTCGAATCCCATTACCCGAAGAGCAGCTAGCACGGCGGCCTCTGACATCGGTCGTTTGACGCTGCGGGCCCCGGGTAACACGTACCGGCCGCGCCCGGTTAGGGGATGCAGCTCCCGCAGCAAGTCCACAGCTTTCCTGCGCAACGGGACAAGGTGCGCCTGCCGCATTTTTATTCTAGTTGCCGGGATGCTCCATAGAGAGTCGTCGAGATGGATCTCCGCCCACTCTGCCTGCCTGAGCTCCCCGGGCCTGACGAACAGCATGGGTGCCAGCTTCAGCGCTGTCTGGACGATGATCGTACCCTGGTAGGAATGCAGGGCACGCAGCAGCTCCCCGAGCTCAACCGGGTCGACCACGGCCGCATGCGATCAAAGGCAGGGGGCAGGGCTCCGCGAAGGTCGGCGACGGTATTTCGCTCCGCGCGCCCGGTGGCGATCGCGTACCGCATGATCTGGCCGCAGTTCTGCATGATCCGGTGGGCAGACTCGATCGCGCCCCGGGCTTCGATGCGTCGAGCAACCCGCAGGAAGTCTGGGGCAGTCAGCTCGCCTACCGGTCCGGACCCGATCCAAGAGAAGACGCCGTTCTCCATCCGCGCAACGAGCTTCACCGAGCACTTCGGCACCCAATCTCGCTTGCCAAGCCACTCGCGCGCTGTCACTTCAAAGGTGTTGGCCCCGAGCTCGGCTTTTGCTTGTGCTACCGCCTTCCGGTGTTCGCTTGGATCGATATCCCGAGCGAGCATCTGGCGCGCATCCTCGCGTCGCTGCTGGGCAAGGGCAAGGGGCACGTCCGGGTAGACGCCGAGGGTCAGACGCTTCTCTTTTCCGTCGAATTTGTACTTGAGGCGCCACCATCGGCCATCCTTAGGAGAGATCTCCAAGTACAGGCCGCCGCCGTCGAACATTTTCTGGGTCTTTTCGGCCGACTTGGCGCGCCGCAAGGCCAGATCGGCAAGTGGGGGCATCTGACTGGGGGCATGGGATCGATGCCCTAGAATATGCCCCCACGGTCTCACGACCTGCAACGCACTGGTCCGAACGAAACCGGAAATAAAAAAGCCCGGGAACCCTTATTGTGTAAGGATTCCCGGGCTTCTTCGGATTCTTTCGAACCCGTCATTGGTGGAGGTGGGCGGAATTGAACCGCCGTCCGAAGGCACTCCATCCCCGGTACTACATGCTTAGCTCGCCGTTGAATCTCGCCCTGTGGCAGCACGGCGTGCAAAGCGCACCCCAGGACCAGCCTGCTTTAGTTAAGTCGTGACTGACAGGCAGCCATCACAACCGGTTCCGTGATAATGACCCTACATCTACGAGCACGGGCACAAGTAGGTTCGGGGGTTCGCCTTAGGCGGCTGTAGAACTAAAGCAACTGCTGCTGTTTAGGCGGCGATTGCGAAGTCCGAACCGTAGTTGTCGTCGTTGGCAACTAAAAGTTTGCTGCTGGATTAACGAGGAAAGCTGCCCCCTCGGCATGCACCAAGTAACTTCACAACCCCCGTCGAAACCAATGCACCCCCGGTTTCTTCAAGAACCGCAAGACATCTGGCGACCCAGACGCTACTTGACGGGGCCAATGCTACTCCACTCCAGCTGAACAGTCACGCGAGCGCGTCCGCGCGCGCGGGGGCGGGCTTACAGGTAGGTCCCTTCGCTGTGCAGCAGTTGGCGGATGCTGCGGAACAGCTGTAGCGCTTCGGCCTGCTGGGCCTCGGTCATGCGGGCCTGGAACATGGCCACCTGGTTGGCGAACTGGCGGTCGTCGATCGGAAGCCCCTCATCGTGCGCCGCCAGCGCGTAGGCGTAGGCTTTCACGTCGTCCTGCTCGACGCCCGTGCCGTACTCGTGCAGCGCGCCGAGCTGGGCCAGACCGGGCGGGTGGCCCAGTTCGGCGGCGATCAACGTGTAATGCGCGCCCTTGGCCAGGTCCTGTGGCACGACGTCGCCGCGGCCATACAGGTACTGGTCGGCGAGGTAGAACACCGCATGGGCGCGGCGCTCCTTCCCGATCGCCTCCAGCCAGCGTTCGGCCTGCACCGGATCGGGGTCGACGCCGAGCCCGGCGAGGTAGGCGATGGCCAGCTGTTCCTGGGCGAACGCGTCGCCCGCCTCGGCCGCCTTCACGTACCACCGCGCCGCTTCGGGAAGGTCGACCGCGATGCATTGGGCGCCGGCGGGGTAGCGGTTGTAGCGGTTGATGGGGCCGCCGATGGCGTGGATGTCACCCAGCCGGCGCATCGCCTCCGCATTGCCCTGCGCGGCGGCCTGGCGGTACAGGGTGATCGCGCGGGTCAGGTCGGGCGGCGTACCCAGTCCGAACAGATGGGCCTCGGCCAGGCTGGACTGGGCGGCGGGAAGCCCCTGGTGCGCCGAACGCTGGTACCAGCGCAGGGCCTCATCCGGATCTCGGAGGACGCCGCTTCCCGTGGCGTAGGCGTGGCCCACCCGGTTCTGGGCAGGCGCATCACCGGCCTGGGCCAGCACCAGATCCGCCGCGAAGGTGCCGTCGGGTTCCTGCAGGGCCGTGCCTCTCATGCTGGCGGCGTCATCGGGGGTTTCCATGCGGTCGTCCGCGATGCGTCGGCGGTCCGCTTCGTCAGCCGTGCAGGCGTGCATCGCGGGGATGGCGGCGGGCCTGGCGGCCGTCGCCGCGGTCGCCGTGGCGGCCAACGCACCGAACAACAGCAGTGGGGTCAACGTGCGCATCGTGAATGTCCTTTGCGGAATGGGGTGCATCCCGAACGGGCGACCGGTAATACGTACAGGGCCTGCCGTTGCCGGCGGCGTGGACTGGCTCAGGCCGACGCGGTGCGCCGGCTGCGCCACCCGAGCCATAGGCCGGCCAGCAGGCAGGCCGCGATGATCGCGATGGACAGGGGAAGGTGGAAACTGCGCTCGCCGGCGGCGGCGAAGCCGGCGTGGATAAGGAAGGTGGCGATCCCGAGCGCCGCGCAGATCCGCGCATACGTCCGCGCCTGCGGGCTGCCCAGTACGACGTGCCGATAGCCAAGCAGCAGCACCGGCAGGGCCAGCAGGTTGAACAGCAGGTAGCCCTGCACGCCGCCCGGCAGGTGGAACAGGTCCCACTCATGCCAGTAGGCGGCGTCGATCTGGTGCACGATCAGTGCCAGCAATGTGGCGAAGTAACTCTTTTCCATGAGGTGCCGGCAGGCGTCCGTTCCTGTTCTGTCTGCGTGCCGCGGTGGTTCAGCGCTTGCCTTCGCGCTGGCGCTTGCTGTCGGCCTGGTGCTTGGCCTTCAGCTTGCGCTGGTGGTTCTGCTCGTTGCGCTGGGAAATGGCCTGCTTGCGGGCTTCCGGCTGGACCTGCGCCATCAGCGCGTCCACGCGTGCCACCAGGCGGCGGTGCTCGAGGGTATCGAAGGTCTGGTTCTCGGACGCGTCGCGCTTGGCATTGCGCACCAGGTAGGTCAGCACCTTGAGCAGGGCGGCCGGGTCCATCGCGCGGGTCAGCTCGGCGAAGATCGACTCATAGGCGGCGATATCGGCCTTGATTTCAGCGATCGGGTCCGCGCTCGCGGTGGTTTCCTGGGGGATTTCCTGTGTCACGCAACGCTCCAGCCTGGGTAATAAGCGGGGATTCTGACACTTGTGGGTGCGCTGCGGGAAAATGCCGTGCGCGTGGCCCGGTCGTGTGCGCTCAGGCGCCGATCAACCGCTTGCGCAGGTAGGTTCGATGATGCCCGGGCGGAAAGTCGTCGAGCCGCCCGAAGATCTCGTAGCCCTGCTTGAGGTAGAAGCCCTCGGCCTGCCAGGAAAACGTATCGAGCATGGCCGAATGGGCCCCCATCGCCAGCGCCTGCTGCTCGGCATCGGCGAGCAGGGTCTGGCCCAGCCGACGGCCGCGCTGGCTGGCGTCCACCCACAGGGCGTGCACCATCAGCCAGCCGCCGTAGACATCGGCTACCAGGCCGGCACAGGGCACACCATCCGCGTCGCGGATCACCCGATGCAGGGGCTGGTCGTCCAGTGCCGTGCCACAGGCGGCGTGGTTGAACGCACGCAGCCCGGCCAACACCGCCGCCGCGTCGTCGGCCGTGGCCGGTTCGATACGGGGTGGCGGGGCAGGGGCGGTCACGCGTCGCGGTTGTGGCGGCGCATGGTCCGCGACTTCTCGCGGGCCCAGTCGCGGTCCTTTTCGGCGTCGCGCTTGTCGTGGGTCTGCTTGCCCTTGGCCAGGGCGACCTCGAGCTTGATCTTGTTCTTGCTCCAGTACATGGCCGTCGGGACGATCGTGTACCCGTCGCGCTGGACCCGGCCGATCAGCTTGTCGATCTCGCTGCGATGCAGGAGCAGCTTGCGCTCGCGGCGGTCGTTGGCCACCACGTGGGTGGAGGCCTGGATCAACGGGGTGATCTGTGCCCCGATCAGGAAGATCTCGCCATCACGCACGTAGGCGTATGCATCGACGATGTTGCCGCGCCCGGCGCGGATCGACTTGACCTCCCAGCCCTGCAGGGCCAGGCCGGCCTCGAAGCGATCTTCGATGTGGTACTCGTGGCGGGCACGCTTGTTGAGCGCGATGGTTTTGTTGGCCGTCGCGCTCTTTGCTTTATCCTTGCCGCTGTTCTTGCTCATGTCCGTATTGTCTCCGATTCGGGCCTCCCCGGTCGATTCATCAGCAATCAGTAATCGAAATGCCAACTATCCGCCGTAGTGCCCTGGTCGAACATTCGGCTGCCCGCATGTTTGACCTGGTCAATGATATCGATGCCTATCCGCGCCGCTTCCGCTGGTGTTCGGCTGCGCAGATCCTGGAATCCGGACCGGACCGCCTGGTGGCGCGCCTGGACCTGGGGTTGGGCGCGTTCTCGACCTGGTTCATGACCGAAAACACCCTGCAGCGCCCGAGCAGCATTGATATGCAGCTGCGCGACGGGCCGTTCAAGCGCCTGCACGGGCGCTGGGAATTCCATGCGCTGGCCGAGGATGCCTGCAAGGTCAGCCTGACCCTGGAGTTCGAACCTACCTCGCGCCTGCTGGGGCCGGCGCTGGCGCTGGGCTTCCAGGGATTGGCCGACCGCATGGTCAATGACTTCGTCAGCGTCGCCGATGCGCAGGACTGAGCCGTGATTGCGGTGGAGGTGGTGCTGGCCTGGCCAGACCGGGTGGTGTCGCGGCAGCTGCAGTTGCCCGCCACGGCCACGGTTGGCGAGGCCATCGCGGCCGCTGCGCTGGAGGGCAGTGCGCTGTGCCCGGCGGTGGCCGTGCACGGGGTGCTGGCCCACCCGACCCAGCTGCTCCGCGAGGGAGACCGGGTCGAGCTGTTGCGTCCGCTGCTGGCCGATCCCAAGGACAACCGCCGCCGGCGCGCCCGCGCCAGCAGCTGAAGCCGGGTCAGGCTGGCTCAGCGGCCGCGCTGCTTCTTCTTGTCCTTGGCCAGGTTGCGGCCGAACTGGCGCACGCTGGACTTGGCAAGCTCGGCATCCTGGTTGGGGAAGTACTCGCCGTCCCACCGGGTGACCTGGTCATTCTCGAAGTAGACCGTGAAGTTCTTCACTTCGGTCTGGCCGAGGCGGTTGACCCGCTCGCTGGCGGTGTAGTCCCAGCGCTGGGCGTGGAACGGGTCCGGGATCGAGGGGGTGCCGAGCAGAGCGTTGACCTGCTGCTTGCTCTGGCCCACCTGCAGCTGACCGACGGCCTGCTCCCGGATCAGGTTGCCCTGATAGATGGGTTGCTTATAGATGATGCCGCAGCCCGTGGTGGACAGGGCAACGGCGGCGACCAGCAGGAGATTGCGCATCGGGAATGGCGTTTGGGGAAATCCAGTCGATGATACACTCACGACGCGTCGCCGCGACCCAATCCGAGGCAGCTGGCGCTAAATCGCCAATGAACGGAGAACTATGGAAACCCACGACCTGCGCAAAGTCGGCCTGAAGGTGACCCATCCGCGGATGCGGATCCTGGCGTTGCTTGAGCAGCGCAATGCCCAGAATCATCAGCACCACATGACCGCCGAAGACATCTACCGCCAGCTCCTGGAGCACGGTGACGAGATCGGCCTGGCCACGGTGTACCGGGTGCTGACCCAGTTCGAGGCCGCCGGCCTGGTGCTGAAGCACAACTTCGAGGGCGGCCAGGCCGTCTACGAACTGGACCGCGGCGGCCACCACGACCATATGGTGGACGTGGACAGCGGCAAGATCATTGAATTTGAAAGCCACGAGATCGAGGAGCTGCAGCGCAAGATCGCGGCGGACCACGGTTACGAGCTGGAAGAGCACTCGCTGGTGCTGTACGTGCGCAAGAAGCGCAAGTAAGCCCCTTGAACAGCCGAGTGTGACGAGACCCCGGGCATGCCCGGGGTTTTTCGTTATCCGTCACCGTCGCCATCGGCCTCGACGGCGTCTTCGGATGGCGCGACTCTGAGGGATTGTGCGGAATGCGGGGAAGCGGGAATGCGTAGCGTTGGAAGGTCGGCTGCATTGGCCGTGTTGGCGGTGGATCGCCTGTCACAGCTGTCGACAGCCGAGCTGGAGGACCATCTGTCTGCGGACTATCTAGATGAGACGTCTGGCCAGCCCTTGCCCTACGGCAGTGTGTTCGACGAGGCGGCGCAGGCGTTCCTGCTGCGGCATTTCGTCGAGGTGGTCCTTCTGGGGGTCTCAAACGAGGCCCTTGAGACGCATTTGTCCGCCTGTATGGGGCGACCGGTGGCCGTGGTCGGCAATGAGCCGCCGCTGGAGGCCTGCCCCTGCTGCGGGTTCCTGACCCTCTCCCAGCGGGGTGAATATGACATCTGCCCTGTCTGCACCTGGGAGGACGATGGCAAAGGCGCGCACGACCCATCTCTGTACAGCGCGCCCAACCGCGCCTCGCTGCAGGACGTTCGGGTACGCGTCAGCGAGCGGATCGACAGTCGAGGCCGTTGGTACAGGCGGGCACGAATGCCAGATGGACGACCGGATTGAGACGCCCTGCGGCGCTCGCTGGATATCACGGGCGCATCAGAATCGGTTCCAGATCCACCGCCTCGGCCATCGCCCGGTTGCCCGCATCGCCCGGATGCAGGTGGTCGCCGGAGTCGTAAGCAGCCGCCATCCGTGAGGGATCGGCCGGATCACGCAGCGCCGCGTCGAGGTCGATCACCGCGTCGAACGGGCTGTCGGTGCGCAGCCACGCGTTGAGCTGGCGGCGCAGCGCGTCCTTGTCCGCGGCGTAGTAGTCGTCCAGCGGCGTGCCGGGCAGGGCGCCGGCGAACGGGGGCAGGGTGGCACCGAGGACGCGCAGGCCCCGTGCGTGGGCGCGCGTGGCCAACGCGCGATAGCCTGCCTGCAGTTCGCCCAGCGTGGGCCGGGCCTGGTTCCGGGCGAACGCGGTGCCGGGCCAGCTGATGTCGTTGATGCCGATCAGCACGATCACGCTGGCGACGCCGGGCTGGTCGAGCACGTCGCGCTGGAAGCGCTCGAGGGCCGATTCCCCCATGCCATCGCGCAGCAGGCGTCCGCCGGAAATGCCGGCGTTGACCACCGCCACGCCGCGCGGGGCCAGCCGTTCGGCCAGGTGGTCGGTCCAGCGCTGGTCGCGGTCCAGGCTGGCGGTGGCGCCATCGGTGATGGAGTCGCCGATCACCACCACGCTGCGGGCGCCGGCGGCGGCCTGCACCTCGATACCGGTCACGAACAGGCGCGCGGTGGTGGTGGATGCCGGATCCATTTGCGGCGCCAGAGTCTGATCGCCGGCCCCGATCGATGCGGTTTGCCGGCCGTCCCAATGGAACGTGTGCAGCGGGGTATTCGCGGGAACGTAGACGCTGACCTGCACGGCCTGCCGGTCGCGGGTGGGTAGCGCCACGGGGTCGCTCAGGCGCGCCTTGCCGGGTGCGATCTGCGTGCCGGCCCGCCCGTCGAAGGTCAGCGGAAGCGGTGCCTGGCCGTCAGCGCCGGCCACGCTGGCCGCGCCGATCTGCAGTGGCGCGGTGCCATACGCGTTGCTCAGGCGTACCCGCAGCTGGTCCCCGCCCAGGCTGAGGCGGGCGGTCTGGCGGAAGGTCTGCCCTTCCAGGGCGGCTGGGACCAAGGTGGGAAACAGGAACGACGCGTCCCATACCGGTTGTGGGCTGGCCTGCCAGCTGGCTACCCAGGTGGCAGGCGGCTGGGCCGACGCCGAGGTCGATGCGGCGAGCAGGGCCATGGCGGTGAAGCGGGTGAGGGCGTTCATCGGGCGATCCGTTGGAGGGGACGGCCATCGTGATCTTCGCTGCATCTGTGAACTAGACTGCGCACGGACAATCATCTGTGAACTGGATTCATCACATGGCAGGCACCGACATCAACCGTTCCGGCGAACTGGAAGTGTTCGTCCGGGTCATCGAAACCGGCGGCTTTTCGGCCGCCGCGCGCTCGCTGGAGCTGAGTCCCTCGGCGGTCAGCAAGCTGGTGTCCCGGCTGGAACAGCGGTTGGGCACGCGGTTGCTGCAGCGCTCCACCCGGCAGCTGCAGTTGACCCCCGAGGGCTGTGCGTTTTACGAGCGCGGGCTGCGCGTGCTGGCCGACCTGGACGAGGCCGAGCGCTGCGCCAGTGCCCATGCCGAGCCGCGCGGGCGCCTGCGGGTCAATGCCAACGTGCCATTCGGGCACCACTTTCTGTTGCCGCTGTTACCCGGCTTCCTGGTCGCGCATCCGCAGGTGGGCGTGGACGTGGTGCTGACCGACGAGGTCATCGACCTGCTCGAGCAGCGCACCGACGTGGCGGTGCGGGCCGGGCCATTGAAGAGCTCCAGCCTGGTGGCGCGGCGGCTGGGCGCGACGCGGATGATGATCGTGGCGGCGCCCGCCTACCTGGCGCGGCATGGGATGCCGCAGAGCGCCGACGCCCTGCAGGCGCACAACCGGCTGGATATCGCCCACCCGCGTGCGCAGTCCGGCTGGCCGCTGGTGGTCGATGGCGAGCGGCAGGTGGTGCAGACCGGCGGCAGTGCGCGTGCCAGCGATGGCGAGGCGTTGCGCCGGCTGGTGCTGGGGGGCGTGGGACTGGCGCGGCTGGCGGCGTTCCAGGTGCAGGCTGATGTCGCGGCCGGGCGCCTGCTGCCGGTGCTGGAGATGGCCAATCCGGGCGATCTGGAAGAGGTGCACGCGGTGTTTCAGGGGCAGGGCGGGTATTTGCCGCTGCGGGTGCGTGCGCTGCTGGATTACCTGATGGGCCACGTGGATCTGGCCAAGCCGTTGGGGTGAACGGCGTGCGGGTGGATGCATCGCGCGGGGCCGGCATCGCGGGGAGCCGGCCAGCGGCCGGGATTGCCGGGCGAGGTGCAGTGGGTCCGCGAGGAGCCGGCCAGCGGCCGGGGTTGCCGGGCGAGGTGCAGTGGGTCCGCGAGGAGCCGGCCAGCGGCCGGGATTGCCGGGCGAGGTGCAGTGGGTCCGCGAGGAGCCGGCCAGCGGCCGGCACTACCGGGCGAGGTGCCGCCACGGGTAGGTACCGACCGTTGGTCGGTACCCGGCCTCACACCTGCAGCAGCTTGCGCGCGGCCGCGCGGGCTTCCTTGCTGACTTCGACCCCGCCCAGCATCCGCGCCAGTTCTTCCTCGCGGGCCTTGGGGTCCAGCTTTTCCACCGCGCTCTGGGTCATGCCGTCCACCGGTGCCTTGCTGACCCGGTAATGGGCGTGGCCCTTGGAGGCCACCTGCGGCAGATGGGTGACGCACAGCACCTGGCGCTTCTCGCCCAGGGCGCGCAGCTTGTGCCCGACGATGTCGGCCACGGCGCCGCCGATGCCCGAATCCACTTCGTCGAAGACCATGGTCGGCACCGCGTCCAGGCCCAGCGCCGCCACCTCGATGGCCAGCGAAATACGCGACAGTTCACCGCCCGAGGCGACCTTGCGCAGCGCACGCGGCGGTTGCCCGGCGTTGGCCGCCACCAGGAACTCCACGCGCTCGGCGCCGTTCGGGTCGGGCTTGGCCACGGGCTGCGGTTCGATTTCGATCAGGAACTGGCCGCCGCCCATCCCGAGCTCGCCGATCAGGGTGGTGGTGGTCTCCGACAGCGCCGTGGCGGCCTTGCGCCGGCTGGCGGTGAGCGTGTCGGCCACGGTCTGCCACTGGCCGGCGGCGCGCTCGATCTGGCCGGCCAGCGCCTGCAGACGGGTGTCGGCGCCGCGCAGCTGCTCCACTTCGGCTTCCATCGCGTCGCGGTGCTCGCCCAGCGTCTCCATCGGCACCCGGTGCTTGCGCGCCAGGTCGTGCAGGCGGCCGAGCCGGCGTTCGATGTCCTCGAACTGCTCGGGGTCGGCATCCAGGTCGTCATGCACCCGGTCCAGCAGCGCCAGTGCCTCGTCCAGTTGGATGGCGGCGCTGTCGAGCAGGGCGTCCACCTCGCCCAGGCGCGGGTCGTGTTCGGCCACGCGGGCCAGTTCGTGGCGGGTCTGCTGCAGCAGTTGCAGCGCCGAGGTGTCCTCGTCGCCATTGAGGCGGGCCACGGCGACATCGCAGGCGGCGATCAGGGCGCTGGCATGGGCCTGGCGGCGATGGCTGCTGCCCAGCTGGGCAATCGAGGCCGGCTCCAGGTCTTCGCGCTGCAGTTCGCCCAGCTGGTGTTCCAGATAGCCGATGCGGTCGCTGACATCGCCCTGGCGCGACAAGGCTTCGGCCTCGTCCACCAGCGCCTGCCAGCGTGCGGCGGCCTGGCGGACCTGGCTGCGCTCGGCGTCGTTGCGCGCGAACGCGTCCAGCAGCGCCAGCTGCGAGGGCCGCGCCAGCAGGGCCTGTTGTTCGTGCTGGCCGTGGATTTCGACCAGGGTCGAGGCCAGTTCGGTCAGCTGGGTGAGGGTGACCGGGCGCCCGTTGATCCAGGCGCGGGAGCCGCCATCGGCGCGGATGATCCGGCGCAGCTGGCACTGGTCCTCGTCGTCCAGTTCGTTCTCGCGCAGCCAGCGCCGCGCCGGGGCGTCCTCGCCGGGGGCGAATTCGGCCGACAGTTCGGCGCGGGCGGCGCCGTGGCGGACCACGCCGCTGTCGGCGCGCAGCCCGGACAGGAAGCCGAGGGCGTCGACCATCAGCGACTTGCCGGCGCCGGTTTCGCCGGACACCACGGTCATGCCCGGCCCGAATTCGAGTTCGGTAGCACGGACGACGGCAAAATCCTTGATCGATAGATGTTTGAGCATGGTTGTCTGTTCTTGAGCCGCGCAACGCTAGCATGGGGCGGGGACAGCTCCAATAACTTGCCTTCGGTCCCCGGAGCCATTATCTAGGATGGCGTCTCACAGGCTGATTCCATGCACCCCACTGCGTCACATCTTGCGCCCCGCGCCCGCCACCTGCTGCGGACGCTGATCGCCCGCCACATCCAGGACGGCGAGCCGGTCGGCTCGCAGACACTGGCGCGGCTGGCCGGGCTGGATGTCAGCCCGGCCACCATCCGCAACATCCTGGGCGATCTGGAAGACCTGGGCCTGCTCAGTTCGCCGCATACCTCGGCCGGGCGGGTGCCCACCGCGCACGGCTACCGGGTGTTCGTGGACAGCCTGGTCAAGATGCAGCCGCCCGGCGAGGGCGAGCTGAGCCGGCTGCGCACCGAACTGGCCAGCGGCAGTGGCACCCAAGCCCTGCTGGGCAGTGCCTCGGAGCTGCTGTCGGCAATGAGCCACTTCGTTGGCGTGGTCAGCGCGCCGCGGCGTGAACAGTTCGCCTTCCGGCATATCGATTTCGTGGCGCTGGACGCGCGCCGGGTGCTGGCCATCCTGGTGTTTGCCGACAACGAAGTGCAGAACCGGGTGATCGAGCCCCGCCGCAGCTTCGGCCCCGGCGAGCTGGAGCAGGTGGCCAACTATCTCAATGCCAACTGCGCCGGGCGGCCCTTGTCGGAGATCCGCCAGCGGCTGCTGCTGGAGCTGCGCGACGCGCAGTCGGAAATGGAGCAGCTGCTGGCCCACGGCATCGAGCTGGCCGAACAGGCGCTGGTGCCGCCGGCCGACGACATGGTGCTGGCCGGCGCGACCCGGCTGATGGGCGTGCAGGACCTGTCCGACCTGGAGCGGCTGCGCGAGCTGTTCGAGGTGTTCGCCAGCAAGCGCGAGATCCTGCAGCTGCTCGAGCGCACCATCCAGGCCCCGGGGGTACGCATCTTCATTGGCGAAGAGACCGGGGTGATGCCGCTGGAAGGGGTGTCGCTGGTGACCGCGCCGTATTCGGCCGGCGGCCAGGTGCTGGGCGTGCTGGGGGTGATCGGGCCCAAGCGCATGGCCTACGACCGCATGATTCCGCTGGTGGAGGCCACCGCCCAGGTGCTGGGCGCGGCGTTGGCCGACCCGGCCGGCGGCGGATTGTCCCGCGATCGCACATAAAACCCACCGCTGGACTCTTGAAACGGGACCCCGCGCCCACATAGGGGTGGGTGGAGGCGGAGAGTCACCGCCAAGGATCCGGAAATGAACCAAGATCAGCCTGATATCGCATCCCAGAATCCCGCCGGTGAACCGGCTGCCGAGCCGTCCCTGCAGCAGCAGCTGGACAGCCTGCACAATGAAGTGGCCCTGCTGCGCGCCGAGTCGCTGCGCGAGCGCGCCGACCTGGACAACCAGCGCAAGCGCGTGGCCCGCGACGTCGAACAGGCGCGCCGCTTCGCCAATGAAAAGCTGCTGGGCGAACTGCTGCCGGTGTTCGACAGCCTGGACGCCGGCCTCAACAGCGCCGGTGCCGAGCCCAGCCCGCTGCGCGAAGGCCTGGAGCTGACCTACAAGCAACTGCTCAAGGTCGCCGCCGACAATGGCCTGACCCTGCTCGACCCAACCGGCCAGGCCTTCAACCCGGACCACCACCAAGCCATCAGCCAGGTCGACGCGCCCGGCGCGGCACCCGGCAGCGTGGTCCAGGTGTTCCAGAAGGGCTACCTGCTCAACGATCGCCTGCTACGCCCGGCCCTGGTGGTCGTGGCCCGCGACTGATCCGGGCGTCGGCCAGCCGGGCATCAGCCAGCCGGGCAGAGCCCGGCTCTACGGACGCTGAACACGTTGGGCCGCCATCGGACACTGTGTTTGGTGGGTGGCTTGAAAGTCCTCCCGGCGTCCCACACATCCCATTCATAACCCGGCAACTGCCGGATGTTCCCCGACATTTCAGGAGTCTCCCTCATGGGCAAGATCATTGGTATCGACCTCGGCACCACCAACTCGTGTGTGGCGATCATGGACGGCGGCAAGGCCCGCGTCATCGAGAATTCGGAAGGCGACCGCACCACGCCTTCGATCGTCGCCTACACCAAGGACGGCGAAGTGCTGGTGGGCGCCTCGGCCAAGCGCCAGGCTGTCACCAACCCGAAGAACACCTTCTACGCCGTCAAGCGCCTGATCGGCCGCAAGTTCACCGACGCTGAAGTCCAGAAGGACATCGCGCACGTGCCCTACGGCATCCTGGCCCACGACAACGGCGACGCCTGGGTCCAGACCAGCGACGCCAAGAAGATGGCCCCGCAGGAAATCTCCGCCCGCGTGCTGGAGAAGATGAAGAAGACCGCCGAAGCGTACCTGGGTGAAACCGTCACCGAGGCCGTGATCACCGTGCCGGCCTACTTCAACGACAGCCAGCGCCAGGCCACCAAGGACGCCGGCCGCATCGCGGGCCTGGAAGTCAAGCGCATCATCAACGAGCCGACCGCCGCGGCGCTGGCCTATGGCCTGGACAAGGGCGACAACAAGGATCGCAAGATCGTGGTGTACGACCTGGGCGGCGGCACCTTCGACGTCTCGGTGATCGAGATCGCCAACGTCGACGGTGAGAAGCAGTTCGAAGTGCTGGCCACCAACGGTGACACCTTCCTGGGCGGCGAAGACTTCGACAACCGCGTCATCGAGTACCTGGTCGACGAGTTCAACAAGGACCAGGGCATCGACCTGCGCAAGGATCCGTTGGCCCTGCAGCGCCTGAAGGACGCCGCCGAGCGCGCCAAGATCGAGCTGTCCAGCGCCCAGCAGACCGAAGTGAACCTGCCGTACGTCACCGCGGACGCGTCGGGCCCGAAGCACCTGAACATCAAGCTGACCCGCGCCAAGCTGGAAGCGCTGGTGGAAGAGCTGATCAAGAAGTCGATCGAGCCGTGCCGCGTGGCGCTGAACGACGCCGGCCTGCGCTCGAGCGACATCAGCGAAGTGATCCTGGTCGGCGGCCAGACCCGTATGCCGAAGGTGCAGCAGGCGGTCACCGAGTTCTTCGGCAAGGAACCGCGCAAGGACGTCAACCCGGACGAAGCCGTGGCATTGGGTGCGGCGATCCAGGGCGGCGTGCTGGGCGGCGACGTCAAGGACGTGCTGCTGCTGGACGTGACCCCGCTGTCGCTGGGCATCGAAACCATGGGCGGTGTGTTCACCAAGATCATCGAAAAGAACACCACCATCCCGACCAAGGCCTCGCAGGTGTTCTCCACCGCCGAGGACAACCAGTCGGCCGTGACCGTGCACGTGCTGCAGGGTGAGCGCGAGCAGGCCCGCTTCAACAAGTCGCTGGCCAAGTTCGACCTGTCCGGCATCGAGCCGTCGCCGCGCGGCATGCCGCAGGTGGAAGTGTCCTTCGACATCGACGCCAACGGCATCCTGCACGTGTCGGCCAAGGACAAGAAGACCAACAAGGAACAGAAGGTCGAGATCAAGGCCGGTTCGGGTCTGTCCGAGGACGAGATCGCGCGCATGGTCGCCGATGCCGAAGCCAACCGCGAAGAAGACAAGAAGTTCCATGAGCTGGTCCAGGCCCGCAACCAGGCCGACGCGCTGATCCACGGTACCCGTACCGCGATCACCGAGCACGGCAGCAAGGTCGGTGGCGATGTGATCGGCAAGGTCGAGTCGGCCCTGGCCGACCTGGAAACCGCCATGAAGGGCGACGACAAGGCGCAGATCGAAGCCAAGTCGAAGGTGCTGGAAGAAGCCGGCCAGGCGCTGTTCGCTGCATCGGCCGCGGCCGATCAGGGCGGTGCTGCCCCGGGCCCGGACGCCGGTGCCAACAACGGCGCGCACGACGATGTGGTCGACGCCGAGTTCACCGAAGTCAAGGACGACAAGAAGTCCTGATCCGGCCCAGACACGGGGCGTTGCGCAGGCAACGTCCCGTTGTCGTTTTCCCTGGGTCCTGGCAGCCGTAACACGGTTTGTCGGGGCGCCCGACGAAAGAGCGGACGTGGTTCCGCTCTTCCGCTTTGACGAATCCCGACCTCCGGATACCGATTCAAGTTATGAGCAAGCGCGACTATTACGAAGTGCTGGGCGTGTCCCGCACCGCCAGCGAAGAAGAGCTGAAGAAGTCCTATCGCCGCTGTGCGATGAAGTTCCACCCGGATCGCAATCCGGGCGATGCGGCGGCCGAAGCCTCCTTCAAGGAGTGCAAGGAAGCCTACGAAACCCTGTCTGACACCAACAAGCGCCGCATGTACGACGCCCACGGCCACGCTGCGTTCGAGCATGGGATGGGGGGCGGCGGTGGTGGCCCGGGTGGTCCGGACATGGGCGACATCTTCGGTGACATCTTCGGCAACATCTTCGGCGGTGCTGCCGGCGGTGGTCAGCGCCAGGCCCGTCGCGGTGCCGATGTCGGCTACGTGATGGAGCTGGACCTGGAAGAAGCGGTGATGGGCGTGGAGCGCCGCATCGAGATTCCGACCCTGGCCGAGTGCGACGACTGCGATGGCAGTGGGTCCGAAGACGGCAAGGTGGACACCTGCAGCGTGTGCCATGGCCACGGCCAGGTGCGCATCCAGCGCGGCATCTTCGCCATGCAGCAGGCGTGCCACAACTGCAACGGGCGCGGCAAGATCATCCAGACCCCGTGCAAGACCTGCCACGGCAACGGCCGTGTGGAGGAAGACAAGGTGTTGTCGGTGAAGGTGCCTGCGGGCGTCGATACCGGCGACCGCATCCGCCTGTCGGGCGAAGGCGAGGCCGGTCCGGCCGGCACGCCGCCGGGCGACCTGTACGTGGAAGTGCGGGTGCGCGAGCACGCGATCTTCCAGCGCGACGGCGACGACCTGCACTGCGAAGTGCCGATCCGGATTTCGCAGGCGGCCCTGGGCGATACCGTCCGCGTGGCGACCCTGGGCGGTTATGCGGAAATCCGCATTCCGGCTGAAACCCAGACCGGCAAGCTGTTCCGCCTGCGCGGCAAGGGCGTGCGGTCGGTGCGCAGCCGCAGCGAAGGCGACCTCTACTGCCGCGTGGTGGTGGAAACGCCGGTCAACCTGACCACCGAGCAGCGCAAGCTGCTGGAACAGTTTGAAACCACCTTCACCGGCGAAGAAGCGCGCAAGCACTCGCCCAAATCGGCGACGTTCATCGACGGCGTGAAGGGCTTCTGGGACCGGATGACCTCGTAAGCGGGGCCGGTTCCTGTGATGCACCTCAAGGCCCGCTGGCAACAGCGGGCCTTTTCTGTGCGCCGACGACGGGGGGGTAGAGCCACCCCATGGGTGGCTGCACCGCCCGGCCCAAGGTAGAGCCACCCCATGGGTGGCTGCACGCGGTATCAGGTGGGTCGACAGCCACCCATGGGGTGGCTCTACCGGTGGACCGGCTCCGCGCAGCGACCCGTGGGGTGCGGCGGGACAGCGCAGCCACCCATGGGGTGGCTCTACCGGCGCGGCGCGGGGCGTAAAATGGCCGTATGAACGAATCCCTCGAAAGCCATCTGGTCCATGGACGCCGCCAGCGCCCGGACGGTCCGTCGCCGGTCGACGTCATCTCGGTACAGTCGCAGCTGGTCTATGGCTACGCCGGCAACAGTGCGGCCGTGCCGCCGCTGCGCGCGCTGGGCGTGCGCGTGGCCGAAGTGCCCACCACGCTGCTCAGCAATGCGCCGTTCTATCCGACCACGCGCGGTCGCGTGCTGCCGGCCGACTGGTTCGCCGAGCTGCTGCTGGGGGCCAGCGAACGCGGCCTGCCGCAGCGCGCCCGCATGCTGGTGTCCGGCTACTTCGGCAGCGTCGGCAATGGTGCGGCCTTCGCCGACTGGCTCGACCAGGTGCTGCCCACCGCGCCGCAGCTGCGCTACTGCCTGGACCCGGTGATTGGCGACACCCACACCGGCCCCTACGTCGAACCCGGCTTGGAAGCCATCTTCGCCGAGCGGCTGCTGCCGCATGCATGGCTGGTGACCCCCAACGCCTTCGAGCTGGGCCGCCTGACCGGCATGCCCAGCCTCGCCGAAGACGATGCCATCGCCGCCGCGCAGGCGCTGCTGGCGCGTGGCCCGCAGTGGGTGCTGGCCCACAGTGTGGGCGGCGAGCCCGGCCAGCTGGTCACGCTGGCGGTCAGCCGCGAGGCGATCTGGCGCTGGTCCTCGCCGCACCTGCCGGTGGACGTGGCCGGCACCGGTGACGTGCTGATGTCGCTGCTGGTGGCCTTCCTGCTGCGCGGCGAATCCTTCGAACAGTCGATTTCGCGCGCCATCGCCGGCGTGCACGTCGCGCTGGAAACCACGCTGGCCAATGGCCACGAGGAGTTCGACGTGCTGGCCGCCGCACCGGCCGCATTGGCGCTGCCGCAGCGCTTCGTGCCCGAGCGCATCGCGTGAGCGCACGGGTAGTGGGCATCGTCGGCAGTGCCGGCGCGTATGGCCGTTGGCTGCGCGGTTTCCTGCAGCAGCGGATGGGCGTGGAGGTGATCGGCCACGATCCCGCCGACCCGCAGTCGCACACGCCCGACCAGCTGCTGGAGCAGGCCGATGTGCTGGTCTTCTCCGCGCCGATCCGGCACACGCCGGCGCTGATCGCCGACTACGTCGCGCGCTCGGCCGGGCGCGAGGCCGGGCGTCTGTGGCTGGACGTGACCTCGGTGAAAAGCGCGCCGGTGGCGGCCATGCTGGCCTCGCAGGCCGAGGTGGTAGGCCTGCACCCGATGACCGCACCGCCCAAGGCGCCCACGCTGAAAGGCCGGGTGATGGTGGTCTGCGAGGCGCGCCTGGCGCGGTGGCAGCCGTGGGTGCAGCAGTTGTGCGACGCGCTGGAAGCCGAATGCGTGCGCGCCACGCCCGAGCACCACGACCAGGTGATGGCGCTGGTGCAGGCAATGGTGCATGCCACCCACCTTGCCCAGGCCGGCGTGCTGCGCGAGTACGCGCCGCTGCTGGGCGCGCTGCCCGCGTTGATGCCGTACCGCTCGGCGTCGTTCGAACTGGACACGGCGATCATCGCGCGGATCCTGTCGTTGAACCCGGCGATCTACGAGGACATCCAGTTCGGCAACCCGCACGTGGCGCCCATGCTGGACCGGTTGCTGGCCCAGCTGCAGCAGCTGCGCGCGCAGGTCGGGCAGGGCGATGATGCCGCGCGTGCGGCGTTCCGGCAGCAGCTGCTGCTGGACAACCGTGACAGTCAAGGCGAAACGGTGTTGGCCGAAGGCAACTACACCTTCGAACGGGTGGGCTATCTGCTGGCCGACCTGACCGAGCGCAATGCCATCAGCGTGCATCTTCCCGAAGACCGGCCCGGTTCGCTGCGCGAACTGCTGCACGTGTTCGAGCGGCACGCGGTGAGCCTGGCGTCGATCCACTCCTCGCGCACGCCGGGCGGGGAAGTGCATTTCCGTGTTGGCTTCGTGGCCGGCAGCGATGTGCAGGCGCTGCAGCGCGCCGCCGTGGAAATTGATGCCACCGGCATCGGCCGGGTTCTGCCGCGCTGACGTGCTGCAACGCCGCATTCATCCACAGGGGGTGTGGATGAGTTGCGCACAAACATGTGGATAACCGCGTGCAGCCGTTGCAGGCAAAGGCTGTCAAGATGGCTGGTCATAAAATGACCAGCCTGTCGCAAACTTTTTTGGGTCGCGCCGATCCGGCGCGCCGCGCGCTCAGGTGGTCAGGGTCAATTCGCCGCCACGGGTGCGGAACTGACGGCCATCGCGGACCAGGTGGCGGCCATCGGCCAGCTCGTAGCGGACGTTCGCGTCCGCGGCCGCAGCCGACGGTGCGGCGGCCGCTTCGTCCTGCTTGAACTCGATGATGACGTAGCTTTCGCCCGTGGCGTCGGTAGCGGGAAACTGTCGAAACGACATGAAGCACCTCCTGCAGTGGCATCGACCTGTGACCTGCGCACCATGCAACCGGCCGCGTTAGCGGTGCGTCATCAATCGATGAACTGCAGGCGTGCCAGCTCCGCGTACAGCCCGCCCTCGGCCAGCAGTTGTTCGTGCGTGCCTTGGGCGATGATGCGGCCGTGGTCCATCACCACGATGCGGTCGGCCTTGAGCACGGTGGCCAGGCGGTGGGCGATGACCAGCGTGGTACGCCCCGCCATCAACCGTTCCAGCGCCTGCTGCACCGCGCGCTCGCTCTGCGCATCGAGTGCACTGGTGGCCTCGTCGAGCAGCAGGATCGGGGCATCCTTCAGCAGCGCCCGTGCGATCGCGATGCGCTGCTGCTGGCCACCGGACAGGCGCGCGCCGCGCTCGCCCAGCTCACTCAGGTAACCGTCGGGCAGTGCCTGCAGGAATTCGTCGGCTTCGGCGGCCTCGGCGGCGCGCTGCACCTCGTCATCGCTGGCTTCCAATCGGCCGTAGCGGATGTTGTCCAGGGCGGTGGCGGCAAACAGCGTGGGCTGCTGCGGGACCAGCGCCATCTGCGCGCGCAGCTGCGCCGGGTCGACCTGGCGTACATCCACGCCGTCGACCAGGATGCTGCCGGTGGCCGGATCGTGGAAACGCAGCAGCATCGACAGCACCGTGCTCTTGCCAGCGCCCGAAGGGCCCACCAGGGCAACGGTCTCGCCGGGCCGCACATGCAGGTCGAACCCTTCCAGTGCCGCGGTGTCCGGGCGCTGCGGGTAGTGGAACACCACGTTGTCGAAGCGGATCTCGCCGCGCAGCGGCAGGGGCATCGGCACCGGGTTGGCCGGTGCGGTGATCTCGATGTCTTCCTGCAGCAGTTCGGCGATCCGTCCCATGCCGCCGGAGGCGCGTTGCAGTTCGTTCCAGACCTCGGCCAGCGCGCCGACCGAGCCGCCGCCGATCATCGCGTACAGCACGAACTGGCCAAGCGTGCCGGCCGTCATGCGGCCGTCGTTGACATCGTGCGCGCCCAGCCACAGCACGCCCACGATGGCGCCGAACACCAGCACGATGGCGGTGGCGGTGACGATCGACTGCGCGCCGATGCGCCGGCGCGCGGCCTTGATCGATTCGCCCAGCGCGACGTTGAAGCGGCCGCGTTCATAGGGCTCGCGTGCATGCGCCTGCACGGTACGCACCGCGCCCAGGGTTTCGGCGGCCAGGCTGTTGGCGTCGGCGACGCGGTCCTGGCTGGCGCGGGCGATGTTGCGCAGGCGGCGTGCACCGATGATCACCGGCAGCACGGCCAGGGGGATGCCCAGCAGCGACCACACGGCCAGACGCGGGCTGGTGACGAACAACATCACCAGGCTGCCAACCACGGTCACGCTGCTGCGCAGGGCCACCGACATGGTGGAACCGATCACGCTGCGCAGCAACTCGCTGTCGGCGGTCAGCCGGGACACCAGTTCGCCGCTGCGGCTGCGGTCGTGGAAGCCGGCGCCCAAGGTGATCAGGTGGGTGTAGAGCTGGCTGCGCAGGTCGGCCACGACCTTTTCGCCCAGCAACGACACGAAGAAGAAGCGCGCGGCGGTGGCCAGCCCCATCACCACCGCGACCAGGAACAGCAGGCCGAACGCGCGATTGATCTGGCCGTTGTTGTTGAAGCCATGGTCGATCATCAGCTTGACCGCCGGCGGCAGGCTCAGCGTGGCCGCCGACGAGACCGCCAGGGCGACCAGCCAGGCAGTGAACAGCCCCGAATGGCGACGGACGAACGGCCACAGCGTGCCCAGACTGCCCAGGCGGCGCAGCGCGGGGGTCGGGGCGGGGGTGGTCTCAGTCATCAAGGGGGCCTGGTTCGGTGCATCGTTGGATGCGGATACGATCACGGGTGGCGTCGCGGAGGCGGTTTTTCAACGGCTCGGCCTGGTCGGCCGGCAATTCAACCTGCATTTCCACCCCGGACGGGGTAAAGGATTCATCGAGTTTCTCGGCCGCATGGCTGGACAGCGCGGCATGCAAGGCGCCCAGGTCCTCGAATGCAGCCTGCACGTGCAAGCGGGTCAGGGCCACCAGTGGCAGGCGCGGCGCGGTACGCAGGCATTCGGCCGCCGTGCCTCCGTAGGCCCGGACCAGGCCGCCGGCACCCAGCTTGATCCCGCCGTACCAGCGGATCACCACCACCATCACCCGGTCGAAGCCCTGGCCATCGATGGCGGCCAGGATCGGTCGGCCAGCGGTGCCGGC
Source organism: Stenotrophomonas sp. GQ19 (assembly GCF_059758695.1). Taxonomy (NCBI): domain Bacteria; kingdom Pseudomonadati; phylum Pseudomonadota; class Gammaproteobacteria; order Lysobacterales; family Lysobacteraceae; genus Stenotrophomonas; species Stenotrophomonas sp. GQ19. The sequence goes on from NZ_JCAXES010000004.1 coordinate 368,223, forward strand.
CGGTTCGCCATCGTCACTGGAGCGGTATTCGCTGCCGTGTCGGTAGGCCCAGCAGTTGTGGGTGGCATCGGGGATCGCCACCTGCTGCAGGAACGCCAGCGCGGCACCCGCCGTGTCGATCGGCGCGGCATGCGCGATGAAGCGACTGTGCTTGATCTCCAGGCTGTGGCTGACGACGGTGGCGAGCGTATCGGGCATTCCCACCATTGTAGGTGACGACCGTGGGTCGTCACGTGCCCCTCAGTTGTCCAGCAGCTGGCGTACGTCGCGTGGCACGCGCGCTTCCGGGTACTGCTGCAGGTAGCGTTCCAGGCTGGCGCGCGCGGTATCGCGGTCGCCGGCATCGCGACGCTCGCGGATGCGCTTGAGCCACTGCTTGCGCGGCAGCAGGGCATCGGCCGCAACGGCGGCATCGACGGCGCTGGCCGACAACGCGCCGCCCACGGCCGGCGATGCCGCGCGCCGCATCACGCCGGGTGCGCCTTTCATCGGGCGCGCCGCTTCGTTGGTCATCGGTGCCGGTGCGGCGGTGAGCGCGTCGTCCCGCGCCCGCGCGCCGGTCACGGTGACGGTGTCGTTGGGGCGCGCCTCTGCGCTGTCCATCACGTACGCGTCTGCACGCGGGGCAGCGGCGGCCTGCATCGGGGCGGCCGCGGGTGCGGGCGGGGCAGGCGGCATCGGCGGAGCCACTACCGAGGGCGCGGGCTGTGCCGCCATCGGTTGCGGCACGTCGTGGGGTGGCGGCGGCGGCGCGGCGGCCACCGAGCGTTGCTTGGCCTGCGGCTGGGCCACCGGCGCAGTGGCCGCATCGGCCACCTCGGCAGTGGCCATGGCAGGGGCGGCAGCGTCGGCGGCCGGTGCCTGCACGGCATCCTCGGCGGTTGCAGGCGCAGGTGCGACCTCAGCCAGCGCGGGCGGGGTCGGGGCGTCGGGCTTGAGCTGCCAGGCGATGCCGACCGCGAACACCACCGACGCGGCCAGGCCCAGCGCGGCGGGCAGCCGCGACCGCGGCCGGCGCGTGACGGGGGCGGCAGCCCTGGGCGGTTGTGATGCAGCGTCCGCGTCGTCGGAGGGAACCGCCGTGGCCACCGGTGCGGCCTGCACGGCCGCCCGTGCGGCCGCCAACACCGCCTCGTCCAGCGCAGCCGACGGTGCGCTGGGCACCGCACGGCCGAGCAGGCGCGCCAGTTCGCGTTCTTCGGGGGTCAGCGGATCCGAGCGGTTCATTCGGACAACCCCGCGCGCAGCTTGTCCATCGCATAGCGCAACCGTGATTTGACCGTTTCGCGGCCCACGCCGGTGATCTGTGCGATCTCTTCCAGGCTCAGTTCCTGCTCCAGCCGCAACTGCAGTACCTCGCGCTGTTCATCGGGCAGCTGTTCCATCGCCAGCTGCAGGCGCCGGCGTTGTTCGAACTCGGACAGCTGGCTTTCCGGGGTGCGGGTATCGCTCATCCGTGCCACCCGCTCGTCGGCGTCGCCGGGCGCTGGCGGACGGTGCCGCGCGGCGCGCCAGTGATCGTTGAGTCGATTGTGGGCGATCCGGAACAGCCACGTGGTGAAGGCGGCGTCGGGCTGCCAGCCGGCGCGCGCGGCGATCACCCGCTGCCAGACGTCCTGGAACATTTCGTCGGCCAGCGCGGCATCGCGCAGCTGGCGCAGCAGGAAGCTGTACAGGCGGCTGCGGTGGCGCGCATACAGCGTTTCAAACGCGCGCAGCTCCCCGCCGGCCCAGGCCAGCATCAGCGATTCGTCGGTTGGCAGGGCAGCGGCGTCCACGGCGCACAGGGTAAGCGCTGGGCCGCCGTCCGCATAGCGGGGCGGGGCGGCGACGGCAGGCGACAGCAGGGGCGCGGGGACGGGGGACATGACCTGTTCAACGTCCGAAGGTGCTGAACGGGGTTGTGGGCTTCCATTGCCCCCCGCCCGCCGCGTTATGCTCAGGGCACAGGGGAGGTGCCGGGCATCCGGCGCCAGAAGAGATCAGCATCGTGTCCAGCCAGGTAGCGACATCCGTGCGGCATTCCGATCATGACGCGGTGGTTTCCGCTGCGCTCGCGCAGGCGTTGGGCGCGCTGCTGCCCGGCAACGCGCAGGTGGCGCTGGCCTGGTCCGATCCGGGCCTGGGTGAAGGCTGCCAGGCCGATCCCGCTCCCGCGCAGGACCCGGCCGCGCTGCTGGAGGCACTGCTGGGCGGTGCCACCGGGGCCGAGACCGCGCTGCGTCGCTGGCAGGACCACGGCAGCGAACTGGCCGTCCAGGCGCTGACCGCCGACGGCGGCGTGCCCGACCAGGCGTGGTGGGACATCGCCCGCCAGGCGCTGCAGGACGCGGTGGCACTGGCCCGGCAGCGGGCGCAGATCCGCTCGCTGGAAACCTCCAAACGGCTGCAGCAGGCGCTGTACGAGATTGCCGACCTGGCCGGCGCGGACCTGGAAATGGCCGACATGCTGCGCCACTTCCACCGCGTGCTCAATTCGCTGATGTACGCGCAGAACTGCTACATCGTCGAGTACGACGACGTACGCCGACGGGTGCGCTTCCTGTACTTCGCCGACCAGCGCGACAGCTTCGTGGCCGACCCGGACCGCAGCTACGAAGAACACGAAATGCCGCGCAGCCTGACCTTCGCGCTGCTGCGCCACGGGCAGCCGCTGAGCGGGCCGTCCAACGAGCTGCTGGCGGCGATGAACGACGAATACGACCCCAGCCGCGGGCCGGAAAGTCTGGACTGGCTGGGCGTGCCGATGCTGCGCGAAGGCCGCGTGTGCGGGGCCATCGTGGTGCAGAGCTACGAGCACCGGGTGCGCTACAACGAGGCCGACCGCACCCTGCTGGGCTACGTGGCCCAGCACATCCTCACCGCGATGGACCGCCGCCAGGCCCAGGTGCAGCTGGAACGCCAGGTGGAGCGGCGCACGCTGGAACTGCAGCGCGCCAACCGCAGCCTGCAGGACGAAGTGGTGGAACGCCGCCGCGCCGAGAAGCTGCAGCTGGCGTTGTTCAACATTGCCGAAATGGCGATGAGCGCCGAGAGCCTGGCCCAGTTCTACGTGCAGGTGCATGGCGTGGTGGGCACGCTGCTGGATGCACGCAATTTCTACATCGCGCTGGTCAACGAGGTCGGCGATGGGCTGGATTTCGTGTACTCGGTGGATGAGTACAACGCGTCGCGCGCGCCGCGTCCGTTCAGCCAGGGCCTGACCGAGTTCATCGTGCGCAACCGGCAGCCGCTGCTGGCCTCGCGCGAGCACATCGACGCCCTGCGTGACGCCGGGCGGGTACGCGAGTTCGGCGCGCGCTCGCATTGCTGGCTGGGCGTGCCGCTGCTCAGCGACGACGACGTGGTCGGGGTGATCGTGGTGCAGAGCTACTCGCCGGAGGTGAGCTTCACCGCGCACGACCAGCGCCTGCTCACCTTCGTGGCGCAGAACATCGGCAACGGCCTGGCCCGCCAGCGCGACCAGGAGCGCCTGCGCAACGCGCACGCCGAGCTGGAAAAGCGCGTGGACGAGCGCACCCGCGAGTTGGCCGAGGTGAACGACAAACTGCTCGGGCAGATCGGTGAACGTCTGCGCGCCGAGCAGCGCCTGACCCACCAGGCCATGCACGATGCGCTGACCGGGTTGCCCAACCGCCTGCACCTGCTGGACCGGCTGGAAGATGCGATCGCGCGCGCCCGGGTGCCCGACGGCCCACGCTTTGCGGTGCTGTTCCTGGACCTGGACCGGTTCAAGCTGGTCAACGACAGTATCGGCCACGCGGCCGGCGACCAGATGCTGGTCGAGGTGGCCAAGCGGATCGTGTCGATGATCGGCCCGGGCGACGTGGTGGCGCGGCTGGGCGGCGATGAATTCGCGATCGTGCTGCAGTGCGACCACGGGCTGGATTCGGCGCGGGAGTTCGCGCAGCGGATGCTGGTGGCGCTGGAAGAGTCGATGTGGGTGAAGGGACGCGAACTGTTTCCGTCCGGCAGCCTGGGCATTGCGATGTGGAACCCGCGCTACCGCAATGGCGAGGAACTGGTACGCGACGCCGACGCGGCGATGTACCGGGCCAAGGCCCAGGGCAAGGACCGCTGCGCGGTGTTCGACGAGGCGATGCGCGAGGAAGCGCTGCGCAGCCTGGATTTGGAAGCGGACCTGCGCCGGGCGATCATCAACCGCGACTTCCTGCCGTATTACCAGCCCATCGTGCGGCTGTCCGACGGCGCGGTAGTGGGCTATGAGGCGCTGCTGCGCTGGCGCCACGAACGGCGCGGGCTGCTGTTGCCCAGCGCGTTTCTCGACCTGGGCGAGGAAAGCGGGCTGATCGAGCAGGTGGACTGGCTGCTGTACGAAGACGTGATCGGGCAACTCGCGCGGGGCGGCGAGGGCTATCTGTCGGTGAACGTGTCGCCGCGGCATTTCCGTTCGGCCGATTTCAGCACCCGCCTGTTCGGGCTGATCGAGGCGGCCGGTGCCGATCCCCACCGCCTGCGCCTGGAAATCACCGAAGTGGCGCTGCTCGACGACGGTCCGCGCACGCTGCGGATTCTGCAGACGCTGCGCGAGCGCGGCGTGCTGGTGCAGCTGGATGATTTCGGTACGGGCTTCTCGGCGCTGTCTTACCTGCACCGCTTCCCGATCTCGACGTTGAAGATCGATCAGAGCTTCATCGCCGGCCTGCACGGGCAGGACATGCAGAGCACCTATGCGCTGGTGCAGGGCGTGCTGTCGCTGGCACGCACGCTGGGCATCGAAACGGTGGGCGAGGGCATCGAAAACGATGCCCAGCGCCAGACCCTGCTGCAGCTGGGCTGCGACTACGGCCAAGGCTACCTGCTCGGCCGCCCCGCCCCCATGGAAACCTTCGAAGCCCGGTAGTGCCGGCCGCTGGCCGGCACCCCACATCACCGCATCACACGATCACACCAACGCGGCGCGACGCTTCTCATCGATCCACTTGGACGCCTGCGCCGGCTCATAGGCGCGCATCCAGTCCAGCATGGCGTCGATGTCCGAGCCGTACCAGAGGTCGGCGCGCTGTTCCGGGTGCAGGAAGCGCTCTTCGACCATGCGGTCGATCATGCCGATCAGCGGGGCGTAGAAACCGTCGACGTCCAGGAACGCGCACGGCTTGTTGCCGATGCCGAGCTGGCGCCAGGTGAGCATCTCGAAGATCTCTTCCATGGTGCCGAAGCCGCCGGGCAGGGCCACGAACGCGTCGGACAGCTCGAACATGCGCGACTTGCGCTCGTGCATCGAGCCGACGATCTCCAGCTCGGTCAGGCCGCGGTGGGCCACTTCCCAATCGGCCAGCTGCTGCGGAATCACGCCGGTCACTTCGCCACCGCCGGCCAGCACGGCATTGGCCACGGTGCCCATCAGGCCGACGTTGCCGCCGCCATAGACCAGGCGCAGGCCGTCGCGGGCGATGCGGTCGCCCAGCGCGATGGCGCGCTCGGTGTAGATCGGCTTGCTGCCGGGGTTGGAGCCACAGTAAACGCAAATCGACTTCATTGGATCTTCCTGTGTTCGGGAACGGATGCGGCGGAAACGAAAAAGCCCCGCCGATGACCGATGTTCCGGCCTCGTGACGGGGTTCGTTCCGCGAATGCGGGGGAGGATTATCGCGCGTTCGTGGCGCGGAGGCCAATCGGCCCATCGCCGGTAGAGCCGACCGTTGGTCGGCTGCCATTGCCCGGGTAGAGCCGACCGTTGGTCGGCCGCCGTATCGCGGAACCGACCATGCGGGTTCACACCCGCACGGCCACGGGCCTCACGCCGCCTGCGACTGCTCCCGGCGCGGGCCTTCCTTCAACGCCCGGCCCACCAGCCCCACCAGCAGGTCCAGCTCTTCGCTGTCCATGCCGAAATGCGGGGTGAAGCGCAGCGAGTTCTCGCCGCCGTGGATGACGTTGATACCGTGGTTGCGCAGCCATTCCTCGGTGGAACCAGTGCCGTAGCACTTGAACTGCGGGGCCAGCTCGCACGAAAACAGCAGGCCGGTGCCCTGCACCTTGGTGATCAAGCCGCCCAGGTCGCTCTTGAGCTGTTCCAGCTTGCGCACCGCTTCCTCGCCGCGCACGCGGATGTTCTCGCGTACCTGCGGGGTCAGCAGCGACAGGGTGGCGCAGGCCACGTCCAGCGCACGCGGGTTGGAGGTCATGGTGTTGCCGTAGATGCCCTTGCGGTACAGCTGCGCGGCATGTTCGGTGACGGCCAGTACCGACAGCGGGAACTGCGCCGCGTTGAGCGCCTTGGAGTAGGTCTCCATGTCCGGCGCGTCCAGGCCCTCGAAGCCGGGGTAGTCCACCAGCGACAGCACGCCATGCGCACGCAGGCCAGCCTGGATCGAGTCGATCAACAGCAGGCTGCCGTGCTGGCGGGTCAGCTCGCGGGCCAGCGCATAGAACGACGGCGGCACCGAACGGCCCGGGTCGCCTTCGCCCATCACCGGCTCCAGGAACACCGCTTCGATGAACCAGCGGTTCTGCTCGGCCTCGGCGAACACGCGCTTGAGCGCCTCCTCGTCGTACGGGGCCAGGGCGATGACGCTGTCTTCGCCGCGGTAGCTGGCCAGATGCTGGGTGTAGGTCTTGCGGCTGGAATCGGAGTACAGGCCGGGGCGGTCGGTACGACCGTGGAAGCTGCCCTTGATCACCACCCGCTTGATCTTCGCGCCGGCATGGCGGGCGCCCGGGTCGGTCTGCAGCTTGGCGTTGACGTCGGCGATGCGCGCGGCCAGGCCGACCGCCTCGGAGCCGGAGTTCAGGCACATGAAGTGGCTGAACGGGCAGCCGCCGCGACGGTGGCCGATTTCCTTGCGCAGGGCCTGGATGAAGCGCTGCTGGGACAGGCTGGGGGTCATCACGTTGGCCATCACCTGCGGGGCGGCCATCGCCTCCATCACCGCCTCGGGGGTATGCCCGAAACCGAGCATGCCGTAGCCGCCGGCGTCATACAGCACCGCACCCTTCAGGGTGACCACCCAGGAACCACGGGCGGCGAGGGCGACATACGGGGTCACCGCATCGTCGGCATAGAAGTTGACGAAACCGTCCTGCATCGCATCGATCTGGGCGCGTTCGTCGGCGGCCAGCAGCGCGCCAAGATCGGCGCGCACGCGCTCGAATTCGGCGGCGGCAGCGTCGATCGCGGCAACCAGGTGCGGGTGGCCAGCGGCCAGGCGTTCCAGCGTGGCGTCATCCAGGCCCGCGGTGAGGCGGGTGCCGGGCTGGGCGCGAAGGGGGGCGAGGCGTTCGATGAAGCTCATTGCAGATCTCCTGAAACAATTGGCGGCACGGCGCAAAACGCAAAACGCGCGTCTATTCGCGCGCGCTCGGGGTATTCCTGCTCGTGCATCTGACTTCCAGCCCGATGCTATCACGCGGTTTTTCGCGCGATAACCCCGTCAAAAACTGTTGCATAGCAGCATTTTGCGCGACGTTCGGTAAAAGCTGCGTTGCCACCGAGGGCCAGTCGTACAATGGCCGACATTGCCTACACGTTGCCGTGCGCTGCCTTGAAGAAGTCCGATTTCAACTACGAACTGCCGCCCGAGCTGATTGCCCAGGCGCCCCTGGCCGAACGCTCCGCCAGCCGCCTGATGCTGGTGCCGCAGGCGCCAGCCGCCTTCGATCACCGCCATGTGCGCGACCTGCCGGACCTGCTCAACCCGGGCGACCTGTTGGTGTTCAACGACACCCGCGTGATCCCCGCGCGCCTGTTCGGGCAGAAGGCCAGCGGTGGCCGGGTCGAGATCCTGATCGAGCGCCTGCTGGGCGCGCAGCAGGCCCGTGCCCAGGTGGGCGCCAGCAAGTCGCCCAAGCCCGGCAGCCGGATCGCGCTGGACGCGGGCGGCGAGGCGGAGGTGCTGGGGCGCGATGGCGAGTTCTATGTGCTGCAGTTCCACGTGCCCGAGGCACTGGAGCAGTGGCTGCTGCATGCCGGTCGGCTGCCGTTGCCGCCTTACATCCAACGTGAGCCGGGGCTGGATGACCGCGAGCGCTACCAGACCGTGTTCGCCCGGGAGGTGGGCGCGGTGGCCGCGCCGACCGCCGGCCTGCATTTCGACGAAGCGCTGCTGGCGGCCTTGAAGGACAAGGGGGTCGATTTCGGCCATGTGACCCTGCACGTGGGCGCCGGCACCTTCCAGCCGGTGCGGGTGGACGACCTCACCGACCATGTGATGCACCGCGAATGGCTGAACGTGGGCGCCGAGCTGGTCCAGCAGGTGCGCCGCACCCGGGCCGCCGGTGGGCGGGTGATCGGGGTGGGCACCACGGTGGTGCGCGCGCTGGAAAGCGCGATGCGCGACGGCGAACTGCTGCCGTATGCCGGCGAGACCCAGATTTTCATCACCCCGGGTTACCGGATCCGCAGCGTGGACGCGATGGTGACCAACTTCCATCTGCCGGAAAGCACCTTGCTGATGATGATTTCGGCGTTTGCCGGCCAGGCGCGGGTGTTCGAGGCCTACCGGGCCGCGATCGCGGAGAAGTACCGGTTCTTCAGCTACGGCGACGCGATGTTGTTGTTCCCGCAGGGGTGAATTGAGGGAAGCCGGCCCACGGGCAGCCGACCGACGGGCAGCCGACCAACGGTCGGCTCTACGTCGGCGCGCGCGCGGCCGGCCAAATGCCGGGTGCACCGTGTGGGTGGCCGATCGACGGTGGCTCCACGCGTTTGGGTAGGTACCGGCCGTTGGCCGGTACGGTTGGCGGGTCGATCCGTGCCCGTCCGGCCTCCGCCGGCCATGTCGGCCGCTTTTCGGCGATAATCGGCAATTATTTGCCCGAATCCCGCTCCATGTCCCGACTCCAGTTCCAGCTCCAGACCACCGACGGGCGTGCCCGCCGGGGCCGCCTGACCTTCCCCCGTGGCACCGTGGAAACCCCGGCCTTCATGCCGGTGGGCACCTATGGCTCGGTCAAGGGCATCCTGCCGGAGCAGATCCGGGCGCTGGGCGCGGAAATCATCCTGGGCAACACCTTCCACCTGTACCTGCGGCCGGGCCTGGACGTCATCGCCGACCACGGCGGCCTGCACGGCTTCGCGCGCTGGGATGGCCCGATCCTGACCGATTCGGGCGGTTTCCAGGTGTTCTCGCTGGCCCATCGCCGCAAGATCACCGAACAGGGCGTCACCTTCTCCTCGCCCAACGACGGCGCACGCGTCTTCCTCGGGCCGGAAGAGAGCATGCGCATCCAGAAGGTGCTCGATTCGGACGTGGTGATGATCTTCGACGAGTGCACCCCGTACCCGGCCACCGAGCCGGTGGCGCGCACCTCGATGGAGCTGAGCCTGCGCTGGGCCCAGCGCAGCCGCAACGCGCATGACGAACTGGGCAACGACGCCGCGCTGTTCGGCATCGTCCAGGGCGGGGTCCACCACGACCTGCGCAGCCGGTCGGCCGAGGGCCTGCAGAAGATCGGCTTCGACGGCTACGCCATCGGCGGGCTGGCCGTGGGCGAGCCCGAGCACGAGCGCAACGCCATGCTCGACCACATGCACCCGATCCTGCCCGCCGACCGCCCGCGCTACCTGATGGGCGTGGGGCGCCCGGAAGATCTGGTCGAAGGCGTCGCCCGTGGCGTGGACATGTTCGATTGCGTGATGCCCACCCGCAACGCCCGCAACGGCCACTATTTCACCTCGGCCGGCACCATCCGCATCCGCAACGCGCGCTACCAGCGCGACATGGACACCATCGAGCCGGGCTGCGGCTGCCACGCCTGCACCAGTGGCTACACGCGTTCCTATCTGCGCCACCTGGACCGCTGCAACGAAATGCTGGCCCCGATGCTGGGCACCATCCACAACCTGTATTACTACGAAAAGCTGATGGCCGACATGCGCGCGGCCATCGAGGCGGGAACCTTTGCCGCCTTCCGTGAGTCCTTCTACGCGGCCCGTGGCATGGCCACGCCGGCGTTGTAAGGGTCGCACGCAGTCCAAATCAGCGCGCAAACCCTGCCAAACGGCCCAAGGACGAACTCCCGGGGCCATGGCATACTTCGTGGCTGACCCCCGTTTCGCGGCGACTCCCCGGCCCACCTGGGCGGGGCGCCTCCCAACCCAAGGACACAAGATGAACCTGATCGCTTTCCTGATTCCCGCCGCCCACGCCCAAGCTGCCGGCGGCTCGCCGCAGGGCGGCATGGGTCTGACCACGCTGCTGTTCCCGATCATCCTGATCGCGATCATGTACTTCCTGATGATCCGCCCGCAGATGAAGCGCCAGAAGGAACACAAGGCGATGCTGGAGAAGATCAAGCGCGGCGACGAAGTGCTGACCAACGGCGGCATCGCCGGCACGGTCACCGACATCGGCGACAACTTCATCACCCTGGAAGTGGCTGACAACGTGCGCATCCGCGTGCAGAAGGGCGCCGTGGGCAACGTGCTGCCCACCGGCACGCTGAAGTCGGCCAACTAAGCCACTCCTTTCCGAAGCACAACCGCGGCGCCGGGATGGGCGCCGCGCGGGACCCAAGCAATGCTCGAATTTCCACGCTGGAAGTATTTCCTCATCCTGATCGTGCTGGCGCTCAGTACCCTGTATGCGCTGCCCAACGTCTATCAGAAGGACCCGGCCGTCCAGATCACCGCCAACCGTGGCGGCCAGATCGACGACGCGCTGCGTGACCAGGTGCTGGCCGACCTCAAGAAGGCCGGTATCGCCACCATGGGCGCGGAAAAGGAAGGCGACAGCCTGATCGTCCGCCTGCCGGACCTGCAGGCACAGGCCGCCGCCAGCGACACGCTGCGCGACAGCGTGGGCGAAAACTACGTGGTGGCCCTGAACCTGGCCTCGACCGTGCCGGACTGGCTGGCCAAGCTGGGCGGTCGCCCGATGGTGCTGGGCCTGGATCTGCAGGGCGGTGTGCACTTCGTGCTGCAGGTCGACCAGAAGGCTGCGCTGGACAAGCGCCTGGATGCCTACGCCGAAGACGTGCGGACCAGCCTGCGTGATGCCCGCGTGGCTTACCAGTCGGTCGAGCGTCGCCCGGACAACAGCATCGTGGCCACCATCAGCCCGTCGGCCGGCGAAGAAGCGGTCACCAAGGCGCGTGATGTGATGGCCAAGGCGCAGCCCACCCTGGGCTACAACGTCACCGGCAACCGCATCGCCATCACCGTGCCGGAAACCGAGCTGAGCCAGATCGCCAACGGTGCGATCGAGCAGAACATCAATACGCTGCGCAACCGCGTCAATCAGCTGGGTGTGGCCGAGCCGATCATCCAGCGCCAGGGTGCCGACCGCGTGGTGGTACAGCTGCCGGGCGTGCAGGACACCGCCGAAGCCAAGCGCATGATCGGTGCCACCGCGACGCTGGAATACCGCGCCGTGGTCGACGGCAACGCGCAGGACGCCATCGCCAGTGGCCGCATCCCGCCGGAAGCCAAGGTCTACCAGCGCCGTGACAACGGCGGCCCGGTGCTGCTCAACAAGCGCGTGATCGTCACCGGTGACCAGATGGTCGCCGCGCAGGCCACCACCGACCAGAACGGCTCGGCCGCGGTCAGCGTGACGTTGAACAACGTCGGCGGCCAGCGCATGTTCGACTTCACCAGCGCCAACGTGAACAAGCCGATGGCCGTGGTCTACACCGAGCGCATCCCGACGGTGACCATGGTCGATGGCAAGGAAGTGCGCAGCTTCCGCGTCAAGGAAGAGGTCATCTCGGTGGCCAACATCAACGGCGTGTTCGGCAAGAACTTCCAGACCACCGGTCTGGAGAAGAAAGAAGCCGAAGACCTGGCCAAGCTGCTGAAGTCCGGCTCGCTCGCCGCGCCCATGGACTTCGTGGAAGAGCGCGTGGTCGGCCCGAGCCTGGGTGCCGAGAACGTGCAGAACGGTATTACCGCCGTGGTCTACGCGTTCCTGTTCACCCTGGTGTTCTTCAGCGTGTACTACCGCATGTTCGGCGTGATCACCTCGCTGGCGATGCTGTTCAACCTGCTGATCGTGGTGGCGGTGATGTCGATGTTCGGTGCCACCATGACCCTGCCGGGCTTTGCCGGTCTGGCGTTGTCGGTGGGCCTGTCGGTCGACGCCAACGTCCTGATCAACGAGCGTATCCGTGAAGAGCTGCGGGCCGGCATGCCGGGCAAGACCGCCATCGTGACCGGTTACGACCGCGCCAGCGGCACCATCCTCGACGCCAACCTGACCGGCCTGATCGTCGGCGTGGCCCTGTACGCATTCGGTACCGGTCCGCTGAAGGGCTTCGCGCTGACCATGATCATCGGTATTTTCGCCTCGATGTTCACTGCGATCACCGTATCGCGCGCCCTGGCGACGCTGATCTACGGCCGTCGCAAGAAGCTCCAGAACGTGGCCATCTGACGGGACGACTCGCACAATGAAACTGTTTCCGCTGCACATCCTCCCGAACGACACCAAGATCGACTTCATGCGGTGGCGTCATGCCGCCATGGTGGTCACCCTGCTGCTGTTCATCGGTTCGATCGCACTGATCGCCACCAAGGGCTTCAACTACGCGCTGGATTTCACCGGCGGCACCCTGATCGAGGCCCGTTTCGAGCGCAAGGTGGACGTCGAAGACGTCCGCGCCAAGCTCGAAGCCAATGGCTTCGAAGGCGCCCAGGTGCAGAGCTTCGGTGGCAACACCGACCTGCTGATCCGTCTGGCGCCGCAGGGCGAGCACGCACCGGGCACCGGCAATTCGGCCAGTGACCAGCGCACCGCCGCTGCGGTGGTCAAGGCGATCTCGCTGAGCGACAACCAGGCCACCATCCAGCGCAACGAGTTCGTTGGTCCGCAGGTCGGCAAGGACCTGGCGATGAACGGGCTGTACGCCACGCTGTTCATGCTGGTGGGCTTCCTGATCTACATCGCGTTCCGCTTCGAGTGGAAGTTCGCGATCACCGCCAGCATCGTGGCGCTGTTCGATCTGCTGGTAACGGTGGCCTACATCTCGGCCACCGGCCGCGAGTTCGACCTCACCGTGCTGGCCGGCCTGCTGTCGGTGATGGGCTTTGCCATCAACGACATCATCGTGGTGTTCGACCGCGTCCGCGAAAACTTCCGCAGCCTGCGCGTGGAGCCGCTGGAAGTGCTGAACCGTTCGATCAACCAGACGCTGTCGCGTACGGTGATCACCGCGGTGATGTTCTTCCTGTCGGCACTGGCGCTGTACATGTACGGCGGCACCTCGATGGAAGGCCTGGCCGAAACCCACATGGTGGGCGCGGTGATCGTGGTGCTGTCCTCGATCCTGGTGGCCGTGCCGATGCTGACCATCGGCGCCCTGCGCGTGACCAAGCAGGACCTGCTGCCCAAGGCCAAGGACATCGAGGCGCTCGAGCGTCGTCCGTAAGCCACCGGCTGCATGAAGTACCTGAAAAGCCGCGCCCTGCGCGGCTTTTCTTTTGCGCGGCGGTAAAAGCCCAGCCGGGCAGAGCCCGGCTCTACGGATGTGTGGCAGCCGGGCAGAGCCCGGCTCTACGGGGCGTCACAGCGCGTAGAGCCGGGCTCTGCCCGGCTGCTCTTCTCTCCGCGGGCGACCCACTGTCGGGCGAGGGACGGGATGGGCGTGGCAGGACCGTTGGGCCGCATGGATGCGGACCACGAGCCCCCAAGGACGGGTTTACGGCGTGTCCCGCCATGCACATCCCGTCCCTCGCAACACCGGGGCAAGCAACCCGCCATACACCCCCGTCGGTTGTGAAACACCGCCCCGCACACTACGATCCCATGCGTTCCGCGCAGCCGCCCCGGTGGCGCGCACCGCCCCTTTTCATCGCGCAGGCCCGGCCTGCGCCAGTCCAAACGAGGTTTCCATGGTCATCAAACCGCGTGTGCGCGGCTTCATCTGCGTCACCACCCATCCCGTCGGCTGCGATGCGGCCGTCAAGCAGCAGATCGAATACATCCAGGCCAAGCCGAAGATCGCCAATGGCCCCAAGAAGGTGCTGGTGCTCGGCGCCTCCACCGGCTACGGCCTGGCCGCGCGCATCACCGCCGCTTTCGGCAGCGATGCCGCCACGCTGGGTGTGTTCTTCGAGCGCCCGGGCACCGAAACCAAGCCCGGCACGGCCGGCTGGTACAACACCGCGGCCTTCCACAAGTACGCCGAGCAGGCCGGCCTGTACGCCAAGAGCGTCAACGGCGATGCCTTCTCCGATGAAGTGAAGGCCAAGGTCATCGAACTGATCAAGCAGGACCTGGGCCAGGTCGACCAGGTGGTGTACAGCCTGGCCGCGCCGCGCCGCAAGCATCCCAAGACCGGCGAGATCATCAGCTCCACGCTCAAGCCGATCGGTGCGCCGATCACCCTGCGCGGCCTGGACACCGACAAGGAAGTGATCACCCAGACCACCATTGAGCCGGCGACCCCGGAAGAAGTGGCCGGCACGGTGGCGGTGATGGGCGGCGAAGACTGGCAGATGTGGATCGACGCGCTGCTGGAAGCGGGCGTGCTGGCCGACGGCGCCACCACCACCGCCTTCACCTATGTGGGCGAAGAAATCACCCAGGCCATCTACTGGAACGGCTCGATCGGCGCGGCCAAGAAGGACCTGGACAACAAGGTACTGGGCCTGCGTGAAAAGCTGCAGGCGATTGGCGGCGATGCGCGCGTGTCGGTGCTCAAGGCGGTGGTCACCCAGGCCAGCTCGGCCATCCCGACCATGCCGCTGTACCTGTCGCTGCTGTTCAAGGTGATGAAGGCCAAGGGCACCCACGAAGGCTGCATCGAGCAGCTCGATACGCTGTATGACATCGTCTACGGCGGCAAGGACACCGGCACCGCAACCGAACGCCTGCGCCACGCGCTCACCGATGGCGACCGCCAGGTTGACCTGATCGACGACGCGGGCCGCCTGCGTGCGGACTACAAGGAAATGGCGCCGGACGTGCAGGGCGAAGTGGTGGCCCTGTGGCCGCAGGTGACCAACGAGAACCTGTACGAGATCAGCGACCTGGCCGGCTACAAGGCCGACTTCCTGCGCCTGTTCGGGTTCGGCGTGGACGGCGTGGATTACGACGCCGACGTGGCCACCGACGTGCAGATTCCAAACCTGGTCGACATGGCCTGACCCAGGGCGCCCCAGCAGGGGCGCGCCTGAGCTGCACTGCAAACGCCGGGATTACCCGGCGTTTGTCGTTTGCGTCCGCGGCGGCTGTCCACGTGCGGTCAGCACCACCGCCAGAATCAGCGCGGCGCCGGCACAGCCGGCCGACGTCCACAGCATGATGCTCAGTCCCGGCCCGTCCATCAGCTGGCCGCCGCTCCATGAGCCCAACGCGATGCCGACGTTGAACACGCCGACATAGAGCGCGCTGGCCATTTCAACGGCGTGCGGCGCGGCCCGCATCACCCAGGTCATCAACGCCACCGACACCCCGCCGTAGGCCAGCCCCCAGACCAGCAGCACGGCGGTGCCACCGGCGACCGTGTCACCGATGGTCAGGAACAGCACCGGCGTGAGCAGCAGGCCCAACGCAATGGCCGCGACCGTCGGTGCCGTGCGACGCGCAGCCGCGGTGCCAGCGAGGAAATTGCCGCCGATGCCCGCGATGCCATAGCCGAACAGCACCGCACCCATCCAGCGCGGATCGATGCCGGCCACGCCGACCAGCAGCGGCCGCACGAAGGTGAAGGTCATGAAGTGGCCGCCGACCAGCAGCAGCGTCAACAGCAACCCTGCCTGCAACGCCCGGTTGCCCAGCTGCGCGCGCAACTGGCGCAGGGTAGGCGAGGACGCTACCGGCAGCGCGGGCATCGCCAGAAGATGCAGTGCCAGCACCGCAGCGCTGAACAGCGCCATGCCGGCAAAGGCCCATCGCCAGCCGGCCAGGTCGCCGATCCAGGTACCCAGCGGCACGCCCAGCACCGACGCCGCCGCGACACCGCCGAAGATGATCGACGTGGCCAGGCCCACGCCCTCGGGCGGCACCAGCCGCGCCGCCAGGCCACCGGCGATGGCCCAGATGCCCCCCATGCAGAACCCCACCAGCACCCGGGCGGCGAGCAGCCAGTAAATGTCCACCGCCAGCGCCGAGGCCAGGTTGGCGACCACCAGCAGGGCCAGCAAGCCCGCCAGGATCCAGCGGCGGTCAATGCCCCCGGCGCCGATCACCGCGATGGGGGCGAACAACGCGGCCAGCAGCGCCGGTAGCGAGAGCGTCAGACCCACGGTGCCGGTGCGGGTGCCCAACTGTTCGGCGATGCTCGACAACAGGCCGACCGGCAGCATTTCGGTGGTGACCACCGAGAACGTGGCCAGGCCGGCAGCCACCACCGCCAACCATGGACGCGGTGCGAAGGAGGGGGCAATGGAAACGCGGGTCATCGGTCCGATCCTGCAGCAAGCGTGGCGGGCGCTTCGGCCGCACCGGGTGCGGTGCCAGTCTTGCCGGGCAGCCGCTGATGTACCCACAGCGTGGTGATCACCACCAACGCCGCACCGGTCACGGCGACCCCGAACCCTGCGCGTGCACCGGCGATATCCACGATCTGGCCAGCACCGGCCGCACCCATCGCCACGCCCACGTTGAGACCGGCCAGCAGCCAGGTCATGCCTTCGGTCAGCCGATGCGCAGGCACCAGCCGTTCCACGATCGACATCGCCACGATCATGGTCGGGGCGAAGAACACCCCGGCCACCAGCACGGCCACCGCGAGCGCGGCGATGCTGTCCACCTGCAGCAGGGGCAGGGTGGACAGCGCGGTGGCCATGCCGCCCAGCAACAGCAGGCGCCGCAGCGGCCAACGCAGCGACACCGCACCGAACAAGAGGCCGGCCACGCACGAGCCCAGTGCATAGGCGGACAGCACCGCGCTGGCGGCACCGGGCACGCCGCGCTGCTCGGCGAAGGCGACACTGGTGATGTCCACGGTGCCGACAATCACGCCCATTGCCACCATCAGCAACGCCAGCAGACGCACGTTCGCCACGCCGAGCGCCGACCCGTGGCTGTCCCCCGCATCGATGGGCTGCAGCGGCGGTTCGCTGCCGCGTTGCACGACCAGCGCGGCAACGCCCAGGGCCAAGAGCACGGCGGCGACGAACAGGCCGGCCAGCGGATCGATCGCCACCGACAGCCCCACCGCCAGCGGCGGACCGGCAATGAAGGTCACTTCGTCCAGCACGGTTTCCAGTGAGTAGGCGGTCTGCAGGCGCGGTTGCCCCCGGAACATCGCGGCCCAGCGCGCGCGCACCATCGCCGACATGCTCGGCATGGACCCGGCCAGCACCGCCCCGGCAAACAGTGTCCATGCCGGTGCCTGCCGCCAAGCGGCCGCGAGCAGCAGCGCCATGCCCAACACACTGATCGCCGTGGCGACCGGCAGCACGCGCGATTGCCCGTGGCGGTCCACCAGGCGTGAGATCTGCGGCGACAGCAGCGCGTAGGTGAGGACGAAGGTGGCGGCCACGCTGCCGGCCAGGGCGTAGCTGCCGCGCAGTTGCGCAAGCAGGGTGATGATGCCGATGCCGGTCATCGGCAGGGGCAGGCGCGCCAGCAGCCCGGCAAGGGCGAAGCGCCCGGTTCCGGGGGCGGCGAACAAAATTCGGTACGGGGCGAACATCGGGTTTCTCCAGGATTCGGCCGTCGGCCCGATGGGCGGACGAACATACATACGACATGTATGAATAAAATCCTATATACATACGGGGTGAATGTAAATAATCATACGTGCCGTATGTAAGGAGTTGACCGGATGGCCCGCCGTACCCGTGCCGAGATGGAAGAAACCCGCGCGGCCCTGTTGGCGACCGCGCACGCCGTGTTCACCGCGCAGGGCTATGCGGACGCCTCGATGGACGATCTGACCGCGCAGGCCGGGCTCACCCGGGGCGCGCTGTATCACCACTTCGGCGACAAGAAGGGATTGCTGCAGGCCCTGGTGGCGCAGCTGGACGCCGCCATGGACGCCCGTCTTCAGACGATTTCGGCCACTGCGGCCGACCCATGGGACGGGTTCCGCAGCCGCTGCCATGCCTACCTGCAGATGGCGCTGGAGCCGGACATCCAGCGCATCGTGCTGCGCGATGCGCGCGCGGTGCTGGGCGGGGCATCACCGGAAGCGCAGCGCCATTGCGTCGCCTCGATGCAGGGCCTGATCGAAAACCTCATGCGCCTGGGCGTAGTGGCGGACGCCAACCCGCAGGCGCTGGCCTCGCTGATTTACGGCAGTCTGGCCGAAGCAGCGTTCTGGATTGCCGAGGACCCCGAGGCGACCGAGCGTCTGAGCCAGGCACAAGCCGCGCTTGATCTGCTGCTGGGCGGCCTGCTGGCCACCCGGTAGCGGGTCACGACCGTTGGTCGTGACGCCCCTTACGCGAAATCGAAATTCATCACCGGCCCGGCGGGGCCGACGAAGTCGCCCTGCACGTAGTCCACCCCGGCACTGAACAACAGACTCATCGAGTTCGCATCGGCGACGAACTCGGCGATGGTGCGGATGTTGGCCGACTGCGCACGTGCGGTGATTTCGCTGATCTTCTCGCTGTGCTCGCGGGTGCTGGCCACATCGCGGGTGAAGTCGCGGTCCAGCTTGAGGAACTGCGGCTGGAAGTGCGCCAGCAGCTGGAACGAATCCAGCCCCGATCCGAACTGCTCCAGGCCGATCCGGCAGCCCAGCGGCGCCACCTCGGCCAGGAACTGCTGGGCATTGCGCAGGTGGGTGAACACCTTCGCTTCCGGCGCATGCAGCCACAGCCGCTCGCCGGGCACGCCCTGGGCCTGCAGTTCGCGGCGCAGGGTGGCCACCATCTGCGGGTCGTTGAACGATTCGGGGGTGATCTTGACCATCATGTGGGTGGGGTGGCCGGCGCGCTCGCGCTCGCCCAGCACGCCGATGGCGTGCGCCACCACCCAGCGGTTGATGTCGGCCAGCAGCCCATGTTCTTCGGCGATGCCCAGGAACGCGGTGGGGCTGAGCAGCTCGCCGTTGTTGTCCAGGCGCAGGTACGCCTCGTACAGCTCCAGCGGCTCGCCCTGCAGGCTCAGCACCGGCTGGTAGTGCAACTGGAAGCCGTCGCCGCCCAGCGCTTCGCGGATGCGGGTGACCCAGCGCTGGATGCGTTCTTCTTCCACCCGGTCGATGGCGGCCGGATCGAAGATGCGGGTGGTGTTGCCCAGTTCCGACGCCGCCTGCTGGCATTCGGTGGCGCGCGCCAGCACCTGGCCGATGCTGGCGATCTTCTCGCCCACCTGTACGCCGCCGATGCTGACGGTCACCGTGGCCGAGCGCTCGCCGATGCTGAACACCTGGCCGGCGAACGCGTCGCGGATCTGGTCGGCCAGGGCCACCGTCTGCGCGTAGGCGCCTTCGGTCAGCACCGCAAAGCTGTGCTCGCCAAAGCGGGCCACCTGTGCCACATCGCCGACGCTGGCGGCCAGCACCTGGCCCAGCGCGCCGATCAGCGCATCGGCCGAATCCAGCCCGATGTCCGGCAGCAGGCGCGCGTAGTGGTCCGGCTCGATCAGCAGCAGGCCGAACTGGCCCTCGCTGCGGCCGGCCTGGGCCACCGCGTTCTCCACGTGCAGCATGAAGGTGGGGCGGTTGAGCAGGCCGGTGACCTGGTCGCGCTGGCGCAGGTCTTCGACCTCGCGGGCCAGTTCCGGGTCGAACTCCATCCGCCGGCGGCGGAACACCACCTGCAGGCAGGATTCGCCTTCGTAGCTGGCCTGGGTGAATTCCATGGTGGCCGGGAACACCGCGCCGTCCTGGTTGCGCGCATCCACCTGGTACTGCGGCGGTGGCGCCTCACCCTTGCTCATGGACTTGAGCAGCTGCTTGAAGCCGTCCACGTGCTGCGGGGCCACCATGTCCAGCAGCGAAATACCTTCGACGTCGTCGAAGGATTCGTAGCCGAACATCTCCAGGTAGGCCTCGTTGGCGCGGATGTGCATGCCTTCGTGGACGTAGGCGATGGGGTCGCGCGAGGAGGAGATCAGGGCATCGCAGCGGCGTTCGGTTTCGCGCATCTGCGCTTCGATGCGGCGCAGCCCGCGGCGCGCGTGCAGGTCGGTCCACTCGTTGCGCACCACCGCCAGCAGGTGCTCGGGGCGGTTGCGCAGGGCGATGGCGCGGATGCCGTTGGCCCCGGCTTCCACCCATTCGTTCTCGTCGATCGACTCGGCCAGCAGGATCATCGGGATGTCCTTGCCGCTGGCCGCGATCTGCTGGGTGACCAGCAGCAGCGGAATGCTCTGCGCAGGCGCGGCCAGCACCAGGTCGATCGGCTGGCTGCCCAGGATCTGGGCCAGCTCCTCGGCGTGCTGCGGGCGCGCCGGGCGCACCGCGATGCCGCTGTTGCGCAGCGTGCTGACGATGGTTTCAGCGTTTTCACCGCTGTCATCCACGATCAGCAGGCGCACGGTCATGTCATTCGTGTTCTGCATTCACTACTCCCCGGACTGCAAACTTGATACACGATGGCTGTGGATACGTCCATGCGGCAAACGGTAGCCGGTCACGAATCCGCCGCCGGCTTACACCACCTGGCCTGCGGCATGGCCGCTGGCCCAGGCCCACTGGAAGTTGTACCCGCCCAACCAGCCGGTCACGTCCAGCACTTCCCCCACGAAGTGCAGGCCGGGAACCAACTGCGATTCAAACGTACTGGACGACACCTTGCGGGTGTCCACGCCCCCCAGGGTGACCTCGGCGGTACGGTAACCCTCGGTGCCGCTGGCCACCAGCGGGAAGCCCTGCAGCAAGGCCGCGGCCTCGCGCAGCTGCGGTTCGTCGATCTGCTTGACCGGGCGGTCGGGCAGCCAGTGCTCGCACAGGCGCAGCGCCAGCCGCCGCGGCAGCACTTCGGACAGCACCGTGCGCAGTTCGGCCGCGCCGCGGTCGCGCTTCATCGCGCGCAGCCAGCCTTCCGCGTCCTGGCCTGGCAGCAAGTCCAGGCGCAGGTCGTCGCCGGGCTGCCAGAACGACGAGATCTGCAGGATGGCCGGGCCGCTGATGCCGCGGTGGGTGATCAGCATGGAGTTGCTGAAGGCCACATCGTTGCAGCGCGCCGTCACCGGCAGGGCCACCCCGCTGAGGTCGTTGAAGCGTTCCTGGTGCTTGCCGCTCAGGGTCAGCGGGACCAGCCCGGCGCGCGTGGGCAGCACCTCATGCCCGAACTGGCGGGCCAGCTCGTAGCCGAAGCCGCTGGCGCCCAGGCTGGGGATGGACAGCCCGCCGGTGGCCACCACCAGCGAGGCGGCATGGAACTGCCCCTGTGCGGTGGTGACATGGAAACCGTCGCTGCCGCGTTCGACCTTGGTCACCCCGCAGTCGGTGCGCACCTGCACGCCGGCGGCCTGGCACTCGTCCATCAGCATGCGCACGATCTGCTTGGAGGAGATGTCGCAGAACAGCTGGCCCAGTTCCTTCTCGTGGTAGGCGATGCCGTGGCGTTCGACCATCTCGATGAAGTGCCACGGCGTATACCGGGCCAGCGCCGACTTGCAGAAGTGCGGGTTGGCCGAGAGGAAATTGGCCGGCGTGGTGCCGGTGTTGGTGAAGTTGCAGCGCCCGCCGCCGGACATCAGGATCTTCTTGCCAACCTTGTTGGCATGGTCGATCACCTGCACCATGCGGCCGCGTTGGCCGGCGGTGAGCGCGCACATCAGCCCGGCCGCGCCGGCGCCGATCACCAGCACGTCGCATGCAATGGGCTTCATCGCCTGGCTCATTCCTTGATGCGCTTACGCCAGGTCGGGATCACGTCCAGCTGCATCTGGTCGTTGATCAGCTGCACTTCGCCATCCTGGATCAGCACATTCCAGCGCATGGCGCGCTGGATCTGCTCGGCCCAGCGTTCCACGAAGGTGCTGTCCAGATCCAGCACCGAGAGGTTGTCGAAGCGCTCCAGGCCCTTGGCCTGCTTGCTCCACCAGATATCGGCGCCGTGCCCGGCGAAGGTGATCACCTGCACCTGCCGGCTGCGGTTGCAGGCTTTGCGGATGCGCGATTCGTCGGGCTGGCCCAGGTCGATCCACTGCAGGATGTCGCCGGTGTAGTCGCGGTGCCACAGGTCCGGCTCGTCGTCGGTACTCAGGCCGCGGCCGAACTCCAGGCGGTCCTCTGCATTCAGCGCGAAGGCCAGCAGGCGCACCATCAGTCGCTCATCGTTTTCCGACGGGTGCTGGGCCAGGGTCAGGTTATGGGTCGCGTAGTAGCCGCGATCCATATCGCTGATCTGCAGTTCGGCCTTGCGGATGGTGGCGGTGAGGGCCATGGGGATACCGGGAGCAAAGAGGACCATGATAGTGGTTTGCCCCGGGGGTGTCCGGCACGATGCTTCTGGAGGAGGGCGTTTGGTGGCACGCTGGGCCCTTCGCGGTCCGGTTGTCGCCCTGCATGTCACGTTCCCCGCCACGCCGTCTGGTCATCGACGGTACTCCCTTCATCTGCAGCGTCCGGCGTGGGCCGGTCAGCGCCGACCCGGCCTGCACGGTGCTGTCGGCTTACGGTGCCGGGCGCCGCCTGCGTATCCGCTTCGCTGCCGATCCGGCAAGCGGTCGCCTGTCAGGCGACGCGGGGCTGGCCACGGGCAGCGTGCGGACTGCCGGCGGTCAGTGGGTCAACCTGCACCGGCCGGCGGTGATGCGCGCGCTGATCGACGCCGGGCTGGCTGCAGCCGATGTGCGGGGCGATGAGCGCGATGGCTGGGCATTGCTGGCGGTGGCCGCGCTGCCTGCCGACGCCGACGCCGACGCTCGCAGCGGGGCCCCGGCATGACCCCGCCCAGTCGGCTGCAGCTGCCGCCGGGCGCGTGGGCAACGCTGCTCGACGGCCTGTGCGCGCGCTTCCCGCGGATCGACCGGGCGCAATGGGAAAGCCGCTTTGCACGCGGGCGGGTGCTGGACGCGCAGGGCAGGGCGCTGGCGCCGGACCGGGCGTGGCAGGTGGGGTTGGAGATCCAGTACTTCCGTGAGGTGGCCGAGGAGCCGGTGATTCCGTTCCTTGAAACGGTGGTGCATCAGGATGCGCATCTGTTGGTGGCTGACAAGCCGCACTTCCTGCCGGTGACCCCGGCCGGGTCGCATGTGCGCGAAACCCTGCTGGCGCGGCTGGTGGCGCGCACCGGCAATGCGGACCTGGTGCCGCTGCACCGGCTGGACCGCCTCACCGCCGGGCTGGTGCTGTTCTCGACCCGCCCCGATTCCCGTGACGCCTACCAGCGGCTGTTCCGCGAGCGACGCATCGACAAGACCTACGAGGCGTTGGCCCCGGCGCTGCCCGGGCGAACCTTTCCGCTGGAGCGGCATACCCGGCTGGTAGCGGGCGAACCGTTCTTCCGCATGGCCGAAGTGCCCGGTGAGCCCAATGCCCGCACCCGCATCGAGGTCATCGACGCCGACGGCCCGATCTGGCGCTACCGGCTGCACCCCGAGTCCGGCCGCAAACACCAGTTGCGCGTGCACATGGCCGCGCTGGGCGCCCCGATCGAGGGCGACGACCTGTACCCGGTGCTGCGCACGGCGGGCGAGGGCGCGGCTGAGGCACCGCTTCAACTGCTGGCCCAGGCGCTGGCATTCCTCGACCCGCTGACCGGCGAACCGCGTCATTTCAGCAGCGACCAGCAGCTCACAGCCAACGTGGTGGCCCCCCGGTAGTGCCGGCCGCTGGCCGGCTCCCGCAAAAACCCCGTAGCGCCGGGCTCTGCCCGGCCCCCGCAAAAACCGGTAGTGCCGGCCGCTGGCCGGCTCCCGGCGACGCCTGGATTCATGCAGAGCCGGCCAGCGGCCGGCAGCCCACGTGGTGCCCGGATTTCATGAGGAGCCGGCCAGCGGCCGGCACTACCGGGGTGCTCGAATTTCATGAGGAGCCGGC